>NZ_JAGINT010000001.1:2844576-3160640 GCF_017876295.1 Kribbella aluminosa
GGCCCGGCCACGCACCCACACCGACTACGACGAGGACGCACCCAACGCCGGCATCAACCCGGACACCACCCTGCCCTACCGTCTCAGCACCACCGTGACGATCACGGCCGAGGACCCAGGGACCGGCAGCAACCTTGAGACCCTCAGCCGCACCCTCACCGGCTACAAGGACCCCGTCAACAACGACATGTCCGGCTGGGCGCTCAGCCTGCCCGCCACCGCGACGACCGACGCCAACCCGACCGCTCCGCGCGACGACGCAACCGGTGACATCGTCAAGGTCACCCGCTACGACGCCGAGGGCAAGGTCATCGAGACGCGGCAACCCAAGTCGAACGGCGCCGACGCCGGCACCACCAAAACGATCTACTACACGACCGCCGCAAACGCCGGCACGCCCGAATGCGGCGCCAAGCCACAGTGGGCAGGCCTCGTCTGCAAGACCTACCCCGCCGCGGCACCGAGCTCGGGCCCAAGTCTGCCGTCAACCACGACATCGAACTTCAGCTACCTCCTCTCACCCACCCTCGTGGAAGAGAAGTCCGGCGCCGTCACCCGACAGTCGAGCACGACCTACCTGGTCGACGGCCGCACCAGCAAGACCACGACGACCGTCACCGGCCCTGGCCGGGTCGACCCCGAATACCACCAAGACCACGACCTACGACCCGATCAGCGGCCAGCCCACCGTGGTGACTGCGACGAACGCCGACAACACTGTTGCCGGCACGATCACGACCGGCTATGACACCTGGGGACGCCAGGTCTCCTACCAGCCCTCCGGCGACGCGGCCACCACCACCGTCTACAACGCCGCCGGTGATGTCGCTTCGGTGACCGACCCGAACGGCACCACCGCCTACACCTACGACGGCACCGACGCCAACGGCAAAACCGAACACCGCGGCCAAGTCACCAAGGTCGACGTCACCACCGCAGGTTCAACCTGGACCTCCACCGGTGCCTACGACTCCACCGGTGCACTAATCACCCAGAAACTGCCCGGCGGCGTCACCCAAACAAGCGACATCGACAACGCCGGCGAGCCAACAGGCCTGAGCTACACCGGCCAAGTCACGACCGTCAACAGCGACGGCTCGACCACCGTCGACCCCAACGGCCCATGGCTGTCCTGGTCCCTCCAGAACGACGTCACCGGCCGAGTCACCCACGAATGGACACCCGAAGGCAGCGCCTTCACCACCACAACCGGCGGCGCCATCCCATACGACCGCCGCTACACCTACGACAACGTCGGCAGACTCATCCAAGTCAACGACCGCACCGCCCCAACCTCTGGCGCCGACATCAACGACCCGTCGGTCACGGCCTGCGTGACCCGCAGCTACGGCTTCGACGCCAACGACAACCGGCTTGCTAAGTCAACCGCACCGGCTGCAGCTGACGGCTCGTGCACCACCGCCGGCGCTGCGACCGTGACCCGCGCCTTCGACACCGCCGACCGCCCCATCACTGGCGCAAACGGCACCGGTAAATACAGCTACGACGCCCTCGGCCGGACCACTACCTTGCCAGCTGCGGACGCCCCCCACCCAACCGACGGCAACGTCACCCTCGCCCACTACGACAACGACCTCGCCCGCACCATCACACAGGGCGGCACCACGACGAGCTTCACCCTCGACGCACTCGACCGCCGAGCCACCGAAACCGTCAGCAACGCGTCGGGCTCGACGGACACAGTCCGCCACTACGCCAACACCTCCGACAACCCCACCTGGGTCACCCAAGGCACCATCACCCAACGCTACGCAGAGCTCATCGGCGGCGACCTCGCCCTAACTGTCAACCAGACCAGCGGCGCCGACCTCACCATCGCCAACCCACACGGTGACGTCGTCACGACCGTCGACATCCCGGCGGCCGGTACCGCTGCAGAAGGCATCGTCGGTTGGAACAACTACGACGAATACGGCAACGTCACCAACCTGACCGCGAGCACAGGCATCCTGAACTACGGATGGCTCGGCGCTAAGCAGCGTGCAGTGTCAGGAGCAGGACTAATCCTCATGGGTGTCCGCCTGTATAACACGGCAACGGGTGCGTTTGCGTCCATCGATCCAGTTCCCGGTGGTAATGCGAACGCCTACACCTACCCTTCTGATCCAATGAATCAGTTCGATCTCGACGGCAAGAAGAAGTGCTCCGGCTGGAAGAAGTGGGCATGCAAAGTCGGCAAGATCGCGAGCTACGTCTCCTTCATCCCAGGCCCGATTGGAATGGCAGCCGGCCTGATCTCAGCCGCGAGTTATGGCATCGGGGGTGACTACCGCAATGCGATGGGAAGCCTGTTCGCAGCCGCAACTTCGTACGTCGGTGGAAAGTACTTCAGTGCAGC
Source organism: Kribbella aluminosa (assembly GCF_017876295.1). Lineage (NCBI taxonomy): Bacteria > Bacillati > Actinomycetota > Actinomycetes > Propionibacteriales > Kribbellaceae > Kribbella > Kribbella aluminosa. The sequence continues at coordinate 2,846,936 of NZ_JAGINT010000001.1, forward strand.
CGCAAAGTTGTACAAGGGTCGCTACGGTCGATCGGCTTGGACTGGCGCGAGCAAGATGGCAAGGCGTGCGAAGCGCGGCCGGATCCATCGGATCCGAACCAGGTATGTGTACAGTGGCCGCATCCGAAGCCCCAGAACCGCAGTTTACGGGGCGATCTGGGGGACGCGCGCCTTCGGTGGTTACGGGTTCGGAATCGACTAGGCCACGCAATTCGACAATGATGGTGATGCATATGTCAATGCCGCAATTTCGCAAGTTGTTCTGGGACTTGGGGTGGGGCGGCCGTGGCATGGACGCACTCTTTGCATTGGCTGTCATTGGTGCAATTATGGGCGGTGGCATTGGGGCCATATTTGACGAATGGCTGCTGGGCGCTGGCCTGGGCCTCCTGGTCGGAATGGCCATCTTCGCTGGTCTAGTCATATGGGCGCACCACCGACGGCAGTCGCCTGAACGCAGACATTGATCTCTCCGGGACTCTGGTCGCTGTGCACGTAGACGACAGGGCTCCGGCACGCTGGTGACCGACACCTTCGGCCCGGCCCGCTGGCGGCATTGAAAAATGGGACGTATGCGGGGTCGCGTTGGCAGTCTCAAGTGCATACGACACAGCACGGCCACGTGCGCCAAGGAAACTATCGTGCGGCGGCGTGGGAGGGGTTGGGTTGGTGAGCTTCGGCGTCGGGACCAAGCTGCGGTATGCCGTCAAGGCTGCCAAGGCCGGGTCCAAGTTGTGGCGTGGCAAGATCAAGCGCAATGCGGAAGCCGCGCGGTAAGCAGTACCTTCGATACCTGAATCGGGCCAGGAAGTTCGAGCATCGATTGCATCGGATCCATCGTTGGGAGCGGCGGCTCCAGTGGGGCGACTACGGCCGTTGGGCTGCCAGCACGGTGAGTGATGCGAGAGGATGGAACTAGCCGTTGCAGAGTCTTGCCGAGGTGATGGTGCGTCAGGGCGCGAAGAGCCACGGTCATGACAGAGTGAACCTCCGTCGGGCCTTGAAAGATGAGGTCGGAGCAACGAACGGGACGCCTCGGCGTGTGCTGCTGACGTGGATGGTTCCAAATGCAGTCTTGCTGACTGTGCCGGGGCTTGCAGTTGGATTGCTCGCAGCACTCGGACTGGTGAAGCTCTTCTCGTTGCCGCCGACACCAGTCTATGCAGCAGCGTTCGCGCTTGGTGTCATACCTCCAATGACCGCGTTTGCGGCGATCGTATGGCTAGTTGCCCTGCACGTAAGTGGCACTGAGGAGAGATTGCTGTCGCTATCGGACCGTGAGTGGATGCGGAGATTTTCGGCGCTGAGTTGGACCGGTATCGTACTCGCGATCGTATGTGGACTTCTCGCAGCTGCACTTGGGTTTGATTGATGACTAGCACATGCCACGGGATGCAGGCGATGCGACGTGAGAAAGATGAGACGTCGATGCCAAATACCCTGCCGCTTTACGGTGTTGAAGGTGCACGGTAAGGATCATTCGGGCATCGCGCGTCGGCGGGGGCTCGAGGATTAGCTGACGAGCTCGCCCTCGGATCGATTAGTTGAGTAGTCGCATTGCACCGGTTGGGTGTCTGTTCGTCGACCGGACAGCGGTTGTTCGTTCTGCCAAGCAGCGGGCCCGCGAGATGCAGCAGCTCAACGATGTGCCCTAAGGCGTCGGAGCGCGCTGGTTGCAGGTTCGAAGAGCTCTTGAATGCGAACGCTGACCTGCCGCGGCCCCCGACCTCGACGGCCCTCGGCGTCGGCACGGCGACACCCGCTCGCTGACCGTCGCGGCAAACTGCAGTACGCAGAACGGTCTGCGCGCCGTGCGCGGGAGCTCTGTCCAGTTTGGCCGCACCACGAACTCAGGCTCTACTGCTCGATCGCTCTCGAGGTCGGTGGGTTGTCAGGGGATGGCGGCCTCGAAGGTGTGACGGTGAGCGATGCGGACAAGCGCTTGTTGAGGAGTTCGTGATGTGCGTGTTGGTCGCCTACAGAGGCGGTCGGTGACGGGCCGAGAGGGTGGTTGCTGGAGATCCGATAGCACTCCCTATAGGCGGCGATGTCGCGGATCAGTTGGCGTTGTTGCGCGATCCCAGAGCGCCGATACCGACTTGACCGGGGAGAACGTCAGGTCGAAGCCGGCGACGGCGTGCTTCGTCTTCTGCCGCGCCGCGGCGTTGCGTATCCGCTCGGTCTCGAGGTCACGCAGGGCGGACGGCAGGCCCGGATCGATGGCGCGCACCTGCTCCGCAGTGCTCTGGCTCGGTGACTTGTAGATGCGGTACGGCTCGCCGAGTGTTGTGCCCGTGATTGGGTCTTCTGCTCGCCCGAACAGCGCGGCCATCTGTTCCTCGGTGACCTCCGATCCCGCGGTGAGCTGTCCGTTGCCGAGCCCGCTCAGTCCACGTCCCAACCACCTGCCTGCCGGGTAACCGGACGCCGCATAGTGCGCGGTGAGTGACGTGGCCATACGCCGGTCGACGTCGCCCGCGGCAACGTGTTTGAGCAGATATGCGTAGCCGTCGCCAGCAGTCATTCGGTGGATGCTCAGCACTCGATACCGCGATCCTCTGACGGCATACCGGCTACCAGATTGCTTGACCGTGGTGCGGCGTTCTGACGCTGAAGGCGGATGATCGCGTGCTCGAGTTTCGCCAGTTCGGCGAGGGCCACCCGAACGCGTTCGGCAACAGCAGCCCGTGGGTCGGCATCGATCGGCCCCAGCAGGATCTCGCGGGCAGCCTGAACGTGCGATGCCGCTAAGAGGCCCTCCTTCGCGGCCACGGAAGAAGCTGACTTCTTCGAGCGCCAATGGCGCAGTCGGCAACGATCCGAGCAGAACCGTTGGTCGGATCGACGGGCGATGAAGAACACGGCGCAGTGCTCGCATGCTCGATCGCTGTTGCGTTCGGAGTTGCCCACGGTGTGGCTCATGAACGCTCAACGCCTGGGCCCGCGTCAGGCTGCTTGAAAGCGTTTCGATGACGGAAGACCGGTAGCCAGTCCAATTCGGCTGTCGCCAATCATCGGTGCTCAACAGTTGGCGTTGGTGATGATTCTTGTCAGGGCCTGTGTGGTGGTAGGGGTCGGCCGGCATGGTCGCCGGCGGCGTAGGTCTTCCAGGTGCTGCCGGCCATCCACTTATTCAGTTGCTGCGGCCCGACCTACAGACCGCGGTCCGACGGGCGGGCGGCCGGGTTGTTCTGCAGTCCGAACTGGGGGCGGATCTCGGTGAACCACTGCTCGAGAACCTCGCTCGTCGACGTCCAGACCGTGAGCACGGAGCCGCGTTTGGTGGTGACCCACGTTGGGCTTTGCCGTGCCGGATGCAGCAGACGCCGTACTCGCCGAACTCCGGCCCGTCGGGGTTAGGGCCGAAATCGTTGGCGTCCAGCATCGCGGTTCCGGTACGGCGGGTGCCGTACCGGAAGGCGATCTTAAAGATCGTCGCGTCCCGGAACGCCGGCAGCCAGTCCTAGTGACCGAGGCGGCGTTGCGAGCGACCCTGGTCGTCGGCGTGGTCAACAGCGCCTGCAACTCGGCTCGGGTGAACGCCCGCCGCGTCGGTTCGGCGTCGGAATCCGCCAGGTGCGCGGCCGCGTCAACCTCGTGAATCACCTGGACGAGGTGCGTCCCGAACCACCGTTCGCACTCGCGCAACCAGCCGTAGGCGGGGTCGGTCATGTAGCGGCACAAGCCGCGGACCGCGACCTGGCAGTTGCGCACGGTCGGGCCCGCGATATGCGCGCATCGCGCGCAGATCACTGAACCACTCATCGACTGGATGCGCCGACCACTGCCACGGAAACGTCTCCGCATGACCGGCGAACGCACGCAACCGAAGCTCACGGGCCGGCACGGTCGAGTAGGCCACATCCCTCGCCAGCTGCTGGTTCGCGAACCCTTGAGTATTGCCTCGAACACCTGCTCGTCGCGGCGAAACAGCGACACGCCATCGACCAGAACCAGGCCGGCCGCGACCGGGATCGCACTCTGATCGTCCACCGAAACCAGCGTCCACCCGCCCCGATCGAATGCGGGATCATCGCATCAGATGCGAGCCGCCGTGAAGACCTCAGCTCAGCAAAGGATCGCAGTTCCCGACCGACTCCCGGTCCGATAGGGTCGCATCTGCACGGCGGCAGTGGACTCCCCGCTGACCAGCAGGAACGTCAGAACCCCGCAACATCTCACACCGTCGCCAGATCGCCTCTAATCGTTTCGGCGACGGGATGTTGGCGGATGCAAGAAGTGTGACGGTGCTGATGAGCTCGATTCTGCGATCAGTGGGGCAGCGCCGTTCGCGAGCGATTGGGTGAGTCGTCAACCGCTTAAATGGAGCGCCCCGACAACGGGGGCAGCGAGAGGAACGACAGCGAGGTTGCGACACGCCGGGCGACGGCACACAGCCACCGCCAACATGGGGTTGTCGTGGCCGGTGGCGGGTAACTTACGGAGTTGCCGGTGGCCGGATTCGACAACTACACCTTGTCGTCGTTCATCAGTCACGCTCTGCCTAACTCAAGTACCTGGTGATGTCGGCGGGCAGGCGCCGGCCCGCGCCGCTCGCGGCGACGACATGCGAAAGGTTTCTCCAGACGAGTAGCCTAATGGGCGTGGCGTTCATCGTGCTCAGCTTCGTCTCGATAGCGGTGGTGTCTCCTGGCATGGATGCCCCGGTTCGACTTGTCGACGCCGGGAAGTCCGTCTCGGTGAGTAGCTTGTCGGGCGGGATGAGCCTGAGCTGCTCTTCGGTCATGGCGGCGTTGACGGAGAAGTAGCAGCCAAGGTCTGCCGCACGTTCCACCTCGTTCGCTGATCCGTTGAACCAGTGGAGGATGACGCCAGGATGAGGATGGGCAGCAATTAGGTCGAGCACGACCCCGGTGCGTCCCGTGCTGTGCACGCTGATGAGAACCGGCTCCGTGCTGCATGCGCGCAGCACGCCGCTGAGTACCCGGTGCTGTGCTGCTTGGTCTCCGCGGCGGTCCAGGCCGACTTCACCCACGACGGCGAATGAGCTCATGGAGGACCTGAAGGTCTCTTCGTCGAACTTGTCTAGCGATGCTGGCACGCCGGGGTGGGTTCCCAGGCCCCAGACGACCGAAGGGGATGCTGCGCCCCCGGCTCTGATGGCGTAGGTGGCCTCGCGCTGGGACCTGGTCATCGCGAAGACCACGCAACCCTTGAGCGCGTTCAGCTGGGTTGGGCTGACGTCGCCCGCAATGTGAGCATGGACGTCGAGCGCAGGCAGGCTAGATGGTTGCATCTAGTGCTCCCAGCAACTCAGCTCGTCCCTTCGCGACGACGTTGAGGTGCGCGTCGTAGTCAGTTCCTGGCGGCCACGGCGCGGCTGCGATGAGGTCGTCGACGGTTGGGGTCTTCTCGCCCCAGGACCGAACTGCCCAGATGTCGGACGCGCGTGCGTTCAGGAGCTTCTTACGGCCTCGGGCCGTAACTCGGTCGAGCAGGTACTCGGTCGGGTCGGGGATACCGGCTCCTAGGAATGCGCCACGGCGGACCAGGCACGCGATGCATAGGCCACAGTTCACGTTGGGGCTGCCGCCTTCGTAGCCGAGACCCCCGTCTAGCTTGCTGCACGACAGCGTGTCGGTGATCAGGTCTGAGAAGCCGTCCAGACCAACGCCAGCTGCGGCAGCAAGCATCTCGCCCTTTGACTGTGCCGCATGCGGATTGCGCGCAGTGACAGCGATGCCGAGCTCGGCAAGCAGCGTGTTGACCTGCAGGAACGTCCAGGGATGGGTGGATTTGGTTGACAGGGCACCGCCTCGACTGGGAATGAGAGGGAGGTTAAGGCTGGTGAACCCATTCTCGGGGATGACTACCTCCGAGGACCCGCGTGCTGTTGCGGCGGCCGTCGCAAGTGCCATGAACATCAAGGAGCGAGTGCGCGTTGAGTGGTCTGCGCTGATGCGAGGGGCGAGACGCAGACGCTGCCAGGTGAAGCTGGACGCAAGCCCGGTGAGCGAGTTCGCTAGCCGCTCCTGGCTGCGGACGACTGCTCCAGTCTGGTCGCGATGGCCCAGGTGCAGCGTCTGCTGCTGACGGTCGAAGGCGATCACGGCTCCGCACAGGCTGTCGAGGCCGCCGGAGAGGAGCATGATGGACTGTCGCTGCTCGACAACTGCCGCTTGGGACGACGCACTCGGGTTGTGCGCGACCGGGGTAAGCGTCCATGCATCGCCTGTAAGCCAGGCGAGCAGGTCGACGACTCTCTGACCCGCGGGACTGAGAAATGCCTCGGGCTGGTCAACGTGCACGACGAGTTCGAGCCGACGGGAGAAGTAGGTGCTCGACCGTTTGACGCTGCGGTCTAGGAGGTAGGCGCCGGCGGCGATGCGCACGAGGTCGCGGGAGAGTGGCGTCGGCATGCCAAGTTGGCTCAGGTCCCAGTCGAGGTCGGTCACGACGTCGGTGCCGCTCTGGCTGGTTCCCCACCGCAGGGTTTGTGCGTCCGGGCGTTGCACCGTGTCGTCGGTTGCCAGGACTTCGACGGCGGTCACGATCCGCTCCGCCGGCCGCCGCGCATGACTCGGAAAACGGTTGCGACGAGGCTGGTGGCTTTCTCGATGAACAGTGCGGGCGAAAGATACCGGCCGGCACTCGACAGCTGATGCTTGGCCTTCTTGAAGATGTACGGCTTGAGCCGGTTGTCGAGCTTGGTCACTGCCTCTCTGCTGAGCTGCCTGTTGGCGTGTTGGGAGGTCAGTTCTACGAGCGCCTGCTCGTAGACGTAGGACGCTAGGAGGTAGTCGATCTGCGCGTCTTGTGCAATGTCGGGATCTGCGGCGATGGCCTTCAGGGTGGCGTGGGTCGCGCGTCGCAGAGCCTCGTCGTCAGGGTGGCCGGGAGCGCCCAGGATCTCGTCAAGGATGCGCTGCTGCTGTTCTCGTGGGCTGAGTGTGCGCAGCTCTGCGAGATCCAGGCCCAGTTCCCGCAACGCGTTCGCGTCGCCGCGTGCCAATGCGGCACCGGCGGAGACAGCGGCTGCCCCGCGTGCGGTCGATTGCCTCGAGCTGCGTCCTGACCTCGGGGTGCTGACGAACTTGCTCGTGCCGCTGTGGACACTACTGCCGCCCGCGACGTACTTCGATGGTCGGACGTTCGCCGGTGTGTAGGTGCTCGGAGCACCCGGAATCGGGCGCCGGTCCTGCCCTTCGATGGCTTCGATGATGTGCGTGATGAGCGAGTCGACCGTGCTGTCACCCTCGCCACTTCCACCATCTGGTGGCCCGTCCGTGGCCGCTGGGCTGTCGGATGCAGGTTGCGCATCTAGGACCGCGGTCTCGTCGGCCGCTTCTTCCCAGGGAGCTGTGCCGCTGCCGCCGTAGGACAGTTGAGTGCCCATCAGACGTTGCCCTCGCTGCTGGCGAGTTCCTCGTCAGCAGCGCCTCGAACATCCTCGTCCAGGCTGGCGGTGGCTGCGACCTTGGCCAGCGTTGCATCTGCGCCTTCGACGAGTCCGATGTCGAGCACGCTTGCGGGAGTGAGATGGGGAAGGGCGAAATCGACGATGGCGCTGTGGAAGGCTCCGGCCGACATCTGGTCGGCCTTCGCAACCTCGGCAGCCGTTTCAATGGCCTGGTCGGCGCCGACTGCTCCGGCGCGCTCGATCAGCCGAGTCACGAGGGCTGCCCGAACGTCGGGCTCGAGCGCTCGGGCCCTGGCTGTTGCTCCACGGCGCACGGGCTCGGAGGCGTCCAGCAACTCGTCGAGAATCTGAAGCGCTTCGGTCGGCAGGCCTTGGCCGGCGCTGACCGAGGTGAACGTGGCCGCGACGGTCAAGTAGGTGTCGATCTTGCCTGAGACAGTCTGGAGGCTGGGCGGCGAGGCCGCCCAGGTCCGCGAATCCTCGCTGATTCCTTCGGGTAAGTCAGGGGCCCCGTTGCTCTTGTCCGATGCGGGCGCCTTGGCCCAGGTCTCCCAGGAGTCGAGCAGGGCACCTCGAGCGTCCGGTGGGCACGCGACGAGCACCTCGAAGTCCTTCGGGAACCGGTCTTCGAGGATGTAGAGCTTCAGCATGGTCGCGAGGTCGAGGTCGGCGCCGCGTGCTGACGCCATCGCCATCCGCACGCCCCAGGCGTTGAGGAAACGCTTGATAGCGCGCGGGCTGCTCCACTTGTCGATGCTGATGCCTTGGGCGATCTGCGCTGCGAGCGCGAGGTCCTCGCCTGCTGGAGCGGGCAGACCGGCTGGGTACGGCTCTCCTAGGTAGGGCCGTTGGCCGGCCCCGCGCCGGTTGGCGACGTGCCGCACGAGTGCGTTGATGTTTGTCTCTCCGCGGCGTTCGGCGAGGAGGAGCGCAATGAAGGTCTCAGCATCGTCGCGTGAGAGGGTGGGTAGCCTGACCGGCAACTGGACGATTTTCTCCAGGTAGCGGTCGGAGTAGGTGGTTCGTGCGCCGGCGTTCTCGCTCCGTTCGATCGCGTAGCGGATGAGCGCTTCCTCCGCGGCGAGGACGAACGCCATCTTCCGGACGGAAAGGAAGACCTTGATTGCCTCGAGGATTGCCACGACCGAGTCGGGGCTGCACCGGTCAAGGTCATCGACGAGCACGATGACCTTGTGCAGAGCGGCACCTTCCATGAGCTTCTCGAACTCGTCGTGGAACCCTGCCATCGACGTGGGTTCCTCAGCGTTGGGCTTGAACGCGTCTGCCAGCTTCTCAACATCTACGGTGCGGGCGAGCACCATGTTGCTGATCGTGGCCCCGACCTTGACCCACGCGACTCGCCGCAGGAGGTTCTCAGCCTTCTTGACGAGTCCGGGCTCGCCCACCAGCCGGTTCAATACCTGACCGATTACGAGTGCGCGGACTTCCGACTTCGGGAGGTCGTCGTACTCCCACGGGTCGCAGCGGACTACGACCACGTTGTCGACCTCGCTGAGCCGCATCTCGATGAGCTTCAGCGCGGAGGACTTGCCGCCGCCCCAGGATGACTGGAGTGCGACCGTCACCGGGTCGAGATCCGGCGAGCACACCGCAGCAGCGACCGTGTCGACGACCGCATCGAATCCGAGCATGTCGAGTTCGGTCGGGTTGTCGTCCCACAACCGCAGCTGAATCGGGTCTACCATCCTGAGCACCTCTCTCGTACATGCATGCTCTCGCAGACCCCTGACAAACTGCGGCCACGAAACGCCCACCAACGCTCACAAACTGCTCGGCATCTGAACTCAGGCTTCTCGATGTCGTGACTGGGATAACCCTGAGTCTGCACGGCCTGCCGAGGTTGCGGAGTCCGCCGCATCCCACGCGCTCGACGAAGAGTCGACTACTCGAAGCCAGTGGTTCTGATTGTCCGACGACAACGACCCGCTGGGGTGTACACCGGCATAGTTGTTGGCTCGAGTGCCGTCCTCTCGTGAGGCTGTCGACGCGTCGTCACGCGGCCTGAAGCCGGAGACCTGCGCGATACTTAAAGCATCGGAGCTTCCGCAGTCAGGCACCGTGTGGGAGGGATGGGCCGTTCAGTGTGCCTTCGACCGCCCTCTTGTATTCGGGCCATCCTCCGTTAAGATCGCCAGCCCATTCCCACTCGTAGCGTTTGGCTCCGAATTCGGTCTGGTCGGGAGGCCTTCCGAGAGCCTCCATGAGCTGCAGGTATCTCACACTGGCGGTTGCGAGGCGAGATCTTTGTCGGTAGCCGTCGGCTTTCGGAAAGTCTGTGATCCTTAGGTTCTCCTCGTATGGCTCGCCTCCTAGTGCTGCGTAGACAGCATCGATGAGTTCGTGTGTCGGCATCGAGAAGAGTCGGACTCGTTGCAGGCTCGGTGGTGCTTTCTCTCCGATGGCGGAGGAGAGTCCGGCGAGATCTCCGCCGAACCAGTGAGTGGCGGCTGTGGCAGCGAAGCGTGCGAACTGTTTGACGGTCGGAGGCTTTCCCTTGACCGCGATGGTCCGATGGACTTCTTGGAAGACTCGGGAGAGTTCGCTGGTCCAGCGTTGTTTGAGGTATTCGTCCAGGTGGCGTCCAGCCCAGCCTCTGCGGTGACGGGTGATGATGTCGCGAAGGATCTCGAAGCCGTCGCGGCGTTCTCCGCCTCCGCTGATCCGGATCCCGACTGTTCCGTTCTCCAGTTGCAGGTGGTGCGTGTGTGTCTCGAGACTCTGCGGTTTGCCTAGATACTTCTCGGCGCCGATGAGTTCGTCGAAGAGGCCCGGATGGATCGGGGTGCCTGCCTCTGCGAGCGCGGCGAGATCTCGTTCGTGGTGCGTCCGGAGACCCTCAAGGGACGTTCGTGAATACGGGCCCTCGCAGATGTACCAGGCGGTCAGGGCGATACCGTGCCAGATTGAGACGGCCGATCCGAACGACTCGGCCATGATCTTGTGTGGATAGGGCTCGGTGACGATCGCGTTCGGCCATCGCGGGAGCGTGGTGCCTTCCCAGTACTGCGCGATATCTGTGAGGAGGCCGGGAGGCAGCAGACGTTGGTAGAGCTGGAACGAAGGGCCCTTCTGATATCCGATCATGTAGTCGGTGTCCTCGACGATGCCCCAGAGAGCATCCATCTGCGAGTTCTGTCTCGCGTGCGCGCTGTCGAATTCCGACCACCAGCGCCGCAGGACCTCCACTCTGCGGTCGACGGGAGAAACGGAGTCGCTCTGCCCGAGGAAGGCGGCGAGCATGGCGTGTGCGTCTCCGACGTCGAGTCCGTGCTCGGCCGCTGCTGCCTTAGCCTTCGAGGCGCCGCCGACGAAGAGCTTCGCGGTGGGGAGAGCGGTCGTGACCTCCTCGTTGGGGTTCGGAGGCAGCCCGAGATAGTCGAGGAACGCCATCCAGTCGCCCCCGAAGTAGGCGGCCAGGGTCAGTTGCAGGGGCTTCGTCAAGGTTTGGCGGGCTAGTGGGGTGCCGCGGATCGCTTTCTGCACGGTTCTGGCGGCGAGAGCTTGCAGCCTTTGGGCCCGGAATCGCGTGACGACTTCAACGAGATTATGGGCGGCGAGTGCGTCGAGGAACGCGGCACGGGCTTGCGCCTGACCGGCGCGGTCGAGACGGCTCCATCCTCCGCCGTAGTCCAATACGGCCAAGGCCGGTGATGGGTTGATACCGATGCGATCGAGGCTGGCAAAGACCTCTGCCCACATTGTCCGCTGGGCATCTGCGGGGTCCGGGGAAGCTGACGCACGAATGAAGATCGGCGCGAAAATCGTGTCGAAGAGCGGGATGAGGAGTGCGAGGGCTGCCAGTGCGTCCGGGCCGGCCGCCAGCCGCATGCGGGCTCGGTCTTCAGAGGCGATGCTGATGGCGTGCCAGGGGTGGTGTCGGACGTATGCCGCGAGATTTATGGATCTGCACTTGAGTGAGGTCTGCTCCGGCAGGAACCATGCCCCGCGGGATTGCTGCTCCTCCACGGTGAAGCTTCTGTCGATGAAGGCCCGCTCGCGTTGCTCGACCGCCACGATCGACAGGTGATTTCGCCGGTTTGGGTCGGGGTGCTCCCGAGCAATATCGATGATCTTATTGCCGTTCAATGCTCTTTCGAGGAGGGCCGCGGCAAGGTCGTCGACGTCGGTGAATCGGTCGGCGCCTCCGGAATTTCTCTCGGCGGCGAGAAGCCCGACCGGGGTCGTCGCGCTGATGGACGTGGCAAAGGCCGACTCAACCATGCATCCTCCGGATCACCGCGACGAAAGCTTCGAACGGCTGGGGTGTGGTCGTCGAGGCCACATAGGCGGCGTAGCCCTGAGCGAGGGCGTTTAGCTCTCTTTCTTCTCTGCGCGCTTCGACCTGGTCGGGGGTATGGAGGAACTGTTGATGGGTGCTGCCCTGTTCCTCAAGGACGACCGCGCTCGCTACTTCCACAACTGGGCTGGTTGATCCGTCGTTGTCCGATGCGCGGTCTGGGACGGGTGCGTCGCCGAAGGCGTCGTCGGTATCCGGATGGGGATCCATGTCGTTCTCGAGGCGGAGGCTCTCCAGGTGAGCGTCTAGTCCGAGTTCGCCGTGGTAGATGACATCCAGATGCTGCGCTTGCTCGCGGGCGGCCAACTCAGGGTCGTGGATCATCCTGATGCCGCGGCCGATGAACTGGTAGAACTCCCCGAAGCTGCCGTATGGGCGCATGGGGATAACCACGGTGATTGCAGGCAGGTCGTAGCCATGACCGAGCATCTTGAGCTGCACCACCGCTTGCAGAGTCCCGGACTCTGATTCGAAGCGGTTCCTTGTAGCGGCGATCTCTGTGTCACTCATCGAGTGGTGCAACGTTTTGGAGATGATGCCGTGAGCGTTGGCGATACGTGAGATCTGCTGAGCATGGTTCTGCCCAAGCGCGGCAAACAGTACGCGCGGCCGCACGGGGAACAGCGCGGTCGTTTGAGAGTCCAGGCATTCGCGGACGACCTGCATGATCTGGTGAATGGGCTGCTCGGAGGTAGCAGTGATCCGGGCGAGTTTGCGTTCGTCGTCCATGATCTCGAGGAGCGCCTGTTTGCCGATGATCTCTTCGCGGGTTCCGTCGGGCCAGGTGATCTCGTATTCGGTCTGCTCGACCTCAGGGCTGAAGCGGTGGGCACGAAGGTGCTTGGCGTGGCCGTCGGCGATCGAGTCGATGAGGCGGTATCGGTAGACGACATCCGCGGTGATGCTCGTGCCGTCCGCTCGGCTGAAACAGGCCGACATCAAGAGCCGGCGCGCGTTGGGGAAATGGTCGAACAGCTTCTGATACGAGGTCGCTGCAGCGATGTGCGCTTCGTCAACGACGATGAAGTCGATATCCTCTGGCCTGAGCGCGCCCAGCAGCCCTTGGCCGTCTCGCGTGCTGTTGAGCGAGTGGAAGTTCGTGACGATGATGTCGGACGACAGCAGCGTATCGCGGCTTACGTCCCGGATAGGGCCGTCCTCGCGGTCCAGAACCGTGGTCTTCGGAGGTCGGCATCCGGGGATAAGAGGACCGTCTCTCAACGTGTAGATCACATTCGCGGCCGAAGATTCGTCCAGTGCGGTGGCGAAGGTTCCTCGTACTACCCGGCCAGGGGTCACGATCAACGCCCTGCGCCTGCTAAATGCCAGTGCCGCGGCCACGCCTAGAACGGTCTTGCCGGCGCCGACCGACATCACGCATGCCGCGTTCACACGGCCCCGCCGATAGTAGTCGGCCAAAGCGGTCAGCGCCTCCCGTTGGCAGCCGCGTAGTGGAGTCATGTCAAATCGCTGCCGGACTTCGTCGAAATAGGATGCGTTCGACGGCGCCTGCGGGGGCGGCGGTGTGGCGAGCAAGAGGGGGTTGGCGTACATGTCATTTGGGACCGGCACGATCGGGTCCGCGATCAGGTGAGCGGCGAGCCATGGGTCTTCTGCCAGAACCGATTGCAGCTGTGAGACACAGCCGGCTGTATGATCACGGATCGCGTCGTAGGAGAACCGCAGCACGGTATAGCCGAGGGTCACCAGGTCGTTCTGTCTGATGCGATCGTGCACGAACGCTTGACGGCTGCTGTGAAACGCGAAGCCATCGAGCTCGACCACGACCTGTTTGTGTAACCCGGTGATTAGGAAGTCCAGCGAGTAGCCTCGGTCTGCGACCGCTACGGGATACTGTCCGACCACGTGCGGAAGGATTCCCTCAGCAACTGCCGGAGCCAGGACCCAACGGACGAACGCTTCCTCAAGGAAGGACGCTCCGGAGATCGCGTGGATAAGCCGCGTACCGCTCACCGGCGTTCTCCATCGAGCGCAGCAACCTTCGCCTCCAAGTCATCACGGAGAAAGGCCTCGCCACCGAAGCGTTGAGCCCTGCGGCTCAACGCATGGGCTTCACGCACTGCGCCCTCCTGCTCTAGGAGAGTCAACAGGATGGCCAACGAGCTGATCCGCAGAAAGCCCTGGGACGGACGGGCGATGTCCACCAACGCAATCTGGGGGACGGCCTCGATGAGAGCCAGATCCGTATAGCCGAAGATCTCGACATGCTGCAAGCCGACCGGATAGGACGCCCGCGCCGCCCACAACCTTGTGACCGCACCCTGCAGAAGAAAGTGGTAGTCGGAAGGCTGCCCGGGCACCTCAAGGCCCTCCCACACCCAATGCACTAGAGCACCGGGATCCATCGAACCCATGTCCACAGAAGAACGTTGCTGCGCAGGTGACGCCGAGGTCATCCCGCCAGAGATCGGCCAGTGCAAGGAACCGTACTCCGTGCTCGGCTTCAAATTCGCCTCAGGGAGGCGAGATCGCTCAATGCCCGGACTGCCATGGAACCGAATCCCCGGGATGTCGGCCATCCGGCCGAACCAGACATCCACCCGCAACCCCCAATGGTCGCTTCGACCTACGATTTCCTACTCCACCAACCGTCTCAGTTTCGTGCCCTCGGTCGTCCATGAGGAACTCTAGCTTGGCTCGGACGTGCAGAGCTGGGTAGTCGGGCCCGCAGGCGCACGCCTGGTGACCCGCCAGAAGTCGCTGCGGTCGTCCAGGCGCCCGACGGCTCGACCTGGAAGGCCGACTGGACCGCGCAGTCCGCCTCGCCGAAGGCGCCGCCCGAGACGATCGTCTGGCCTTCCCTACGTACAAGCGACGACCGCAGCGCGCCATCAACTGTCTCTGGGCGATCGGACAGAGCCTGGATGTGTGCCTGCGAACTCCGTTGACCGGGGTCGAGAGCGCGCGGCGCCCGAGAAAGACAGTTGTCCACATCTCCTGACGCTAAGGTGCATGCATGACAACCGCGAGGCTTCGCGCTATCAAATTGACGGCGTTCAAGTCGTTTCGGGACGAGGTCCTGCCTGTCGACGACGTGACCGTGTTGACCGGCCGTAACAGCAGCGGCAAGTCCAATGCCCTTGACGGCATCGAAGTCCTGTCCCGGCTCGCCGGTGGAGAGGAACTGGCTGACGCGCTGGATGGCCGACGCAGGGAAGGCGGTCCAGTGCGAGGCGGCTCGGCCGCCTGTGCGCCGCATGGCACAACCTCGTTCAAGCTAGGGTGCACGGTCGCCCTCGGGGTGGACATTTACCGTATGGATGTCCACGTTCAGGTCAAGCCTGAGCTGCGAATCTTGGAAGAGACGCTCACTGGCCCAGCGCCGGCGCTTGAGTCTGGCGTGGTCGAGGAACGAGTCTTGCTCGCGACGCGCCCTGCAGAGACCGACGATGCTGTCTTGCATGGCGAGATCTTCAATGGAAAACGTGGCTCGAATCCAGTTCTTCTGTTCCGTGACAACCGTCTACTGACATCTCAGATACCGCTGAGAGTAATCGCTGAGAACCGTACGGACCGAGCTGTTATCAGAGGGGCTGAGGCCGTCATGGCCGCTCTGCGTGGGGTCTTCCATCTCGACCCCATCCCACACCTAATGCGCGGGTTCATTCCGGAGCGCGACAGTGACCTCAGACGTACCGGCGAGAACATATCGGCTGCCTTGCAGAAACTTCGCAGGTCGGACGGAACTACATTCGAACGGATAACTCAGCTCGTCCGTGAGGTCGCCGACGAAAGGATTCGCGATCTGACGACTGTGAAGTCTGACCTAGGGGACGTAATGCTTGCGTTGCGTGAAGGTCAGCAAAAATCGGATATCAGTCCGGCGCGGGAGATGAGTGACGGGCTGCTGCGCTTCATTGCTATCGCGACGGCTTTGCTCACCTCCAATCGCGGGTTGGACATCGATGCGGCTGGGCTATCCTCACATCGGCGGCGCATAGATCCTGGCGTCCTGCTGGTGATCGAGGAGCTGGAGAACGGCCTCCACCCGTCTCAGGCGAGTCGGGTCCTTGGTTTGATTCAAGAAGCCAGTCGTGAACTCGAGACTAAGGTCATGGTGACCACTCATAGCCCGGCCCTTTTGAATGCGATGACTGGGCGACTAAACCGCAGCGTGATTGTTTGCTATCGCGATCGAGAAGATGGTAAGAGTCATCTAACTAGACTCCCTGATCTTCCCGGTTATGCGCAGGCGATGGCGCTTGGTGATCTGGGTGATGTCATAGCTCGTGGCCATTTGGTGGCACCCGAAGAGGCTAGTAGCGATTATTCTGAGTTCAATCGACTGTTGGGTATCGACTGACTGTGGCGACTGTCTATTTCATCGATACCTCCGTCTTTTGTAACATCCTACCCATTCCCGGCAGGGCCCAGGATCGTGACGAGGTGCTCGCCAAGCTTATAGAACTTCAGGAGGCGGCAAAGCTGATTCTCCCTGTTACGGCGGTAATTGAAACCGGGAATTTCATTGCACAGTTACCGAATGGTCGCGAGCGGCGGCAAACTGCCGAGAAATTTGTCGCTGTACTCAGGTTGATCATCCAGGGGCGGGCGCCGTGGGTTCTTCACGAATTTTCCTGGGGCCCGTCGATTCTGGAGAACCTTGTCGATGGGGCAGGGACTGGCCTCGATCTGGTTGAACAAGCCGTCATCAAAGTGGGTGCCGGCGACCTGACGATCTTGGCCGAGCGGAACGCTTACGCACGACGCACCGAGACTGCCACAGTCCTTGTTTGGTCGCTCGACTCAGGACTGAACGCGTTCGCATAGGCGAGCGTCCTCCTGTTGCTCGCCTTCGTTGACGCGAGCCGGATGGGTGGCCTGATCTGCGCGGGAGGTAGTGCAGGGCAAGCTCCGCACTATCTCCCACGCAGATCAGCGGCTTGTCGGCAGGCCCTTGACGTACGGCGGCCCATCTACTCGCCCCAGGTGTGGCCGTCCGCGACCTGACAGATTGGACCGCTGACGTTCGGAATTGGAACCCGGCGGTCACGCTTCGGCGACGTGATCCAGACGCCGTTGCTGGACTAGCTTGACTGGCGATGTTCGAAGCTACGACCTGGAACGTGTTGGGGCGGGCAGGCCCCTTTGACGTGGTAGAGCGCCGGGCTGGACTGCTGGCCGGAGCTAAGATTCGCTCCTGAGGTCGGGCCTCTAGCACGCTCGGAGCGTTGCTTTTGGCAACGTCTTGCTCCGTCACAGCTCCGTGAGGCGATGACAAACGACGATCACGGCCGAGCAACGTTGTGAGACAAACATGCAGGTCAGGCCTGGGTTGGGTGCCTTTGGTGCGAACCCTCCGCGAGGCTGGAACAGATCTACACCATCTTCGGGAACGGGTGTTGCGGATTGCGTCGCAGTTCGCGATTGCGGCGCTGTCCGGAGAGGTGCTCCGACGATGGCTCGCGGTCGTTGTAGAAAAGTTGTTGTTGGCATCCGTTGAGTCGCTGTGGTCTGGGACAGACGTCCTGGGCCGTGGGATCCAGGACTGAACGGAGTGGTCAGGTGGACGAGATGGGTTCGAACGGCGGCGACGCGCGGCGGCGTTTGGTCGAGTTGGTGACTCGGGCTGAGGCGATTGTTGAGGGGATCGAGGCTGCGGCGCCGGATGGGCGGTGGGCGATGACGGCGTTCAGCCGGTATCGGTTGTGTGAGTTGCTGGAGGTCATGCCGTACGTCGGGTACGGCGGTGATCTCGATGCGGATCCGGTGGTGCTGCTGGATGAGTCGGCGGGATTGGTGGATCAGATTGAGGTGTCGGTCGAGGACCTGAGTTGGCGGCTGGCGCTGGGGGATGCGTTGCGGACGGCGGCGGCGGACATTCGGGCGGTTCGTGATGCGCGCGACGTATGAGGATCTGCTCCGTACGGCGAGACGGATCGCGGTGAGTGCGCAGCGGGGGATTTATCCGGACGAGTCTGAGGTGATGGGTGACTGGCAGGCGGTGCTGTCTGCGACGAAGCATCATCTGCACTGGCTGCGTGGACAGCTTCGGACCAAGCCGAGAGGAGAGCCCGCTCCAGCGGAACGTTCGGACAATGCGCTCGGCCGTCTTGCTCAGGCGATCGGTGCCGGTGCCGACGTGCTGGCCGTGCAGGACGCTGCGGCAGCCGCAGCTCTGGAGGTCTCTGACGATCTGATTGCGGCGAGGGCCGAAGTTGCGGCTATCGCCCTGATGGCTGCGAGGGTTGTTGTCCGCAACCCCAGGCCGCGGATTCCGGGGCGCTCGCATCTGCGTCGGGTGATGCAGGAGCTGGCGCAGATTGCCGAGGCCGACGTACGACGCTGTGGGCTCGGCGGTCTGGCGGACCTAGCGGCAGGAGGGCCGGCTGCGCTGGATGATGGTCTGTCTATGGTTCCGGTTGCGGCTGCTCGTTGGGAGAGGGCGCATGCCTCGGTGCGTCCAGAGACCGTGCTGACACGGGATCTCCGGTCGACGACGGCGCAGCTCCGTACCGTTGGTGGCTCTCTGTGGCACGTTGCGAGTCAGCTGCTGTCGTCACCATCTGCTGGCCTTGATCCCGATCAGCGGTGTGGCCTGGGAGAGCTCAGGAGTGTGTTGCGTGACTTTGAGTCCAGTGCCGGCGGCGTCGAACGGGCGTGGCGTCGACGCCTCTCGGATCTGAGTGGGCTGAGTGAGTCGCCGGGCGAGGCGGCGTATCTCGATCTGATGCGAGCGGTCGATGGGGTTCTTCGAGATGATCGTGGGCTTCGCGCTCCGCATGGTCTGGTTCCGGATCGGCGAGCCGCCGTGCGATTGATCGATGCCGTCGATGAGGTGTTGTGGTCCGCCGAGCAGGTCTGCAGGCATCAACTGGATACCGTGCGCTGGCTCATTGGCGCGGGTCGCCTGTTCGTACCGCGGCACGAGGCGGTGCATGCGGATATCTACTACCTGCGCCGCCCGACTGGTGGTTCGCGTCCGCTGCAGGCGAAGTGGGTGCTTACTCACAACGCGGGCTGTTTCGATGAGCTGGCTGCGGACCTGGATGAGTCAGCGGATCGTCTGAAGGCTGCATCGAGGGTGGCGCGTGGTCTTGCTGGGACGTCGGCGTTGTCTCGTCGTACCGCGGAGACGGTAGCGCGAATTCCTCAGCGGTGCGTCGGTGACAGCTACCGGATTGAGGATCCAGGACAGGAGTTTGCCGACCTGGTCCGTTGAGCTGCACAACCGATCCACCAGGAGGTTGCTGTGGGCAAGGGACGGGTACAGGCGGAGGATCTCCATCGCGCACTCGATGCGGAGATCAGCAAGCTGCAGACCGGATCTGACTGGTCAAGGTTGCTGGATGTGGCGGCGCTGTTCCCGACGTACGGCTTCGGGAACAGCGCCCTGATCAATCTTCAGATGCCGCAGGCCAGTTTGGTTGCGCCTGCGGACATGTGGGCGAAGCGCGGTCGGCGCGTGCGTACGGGGGAGGCGATCAGAATCCTGCAACCGCTGCGCTCGCAGACTATCGCCGATGCCCTCGGGGATGCCGGCCGGAGGTACGGCGCTGATGGCCTGGTTGAGCGGCAGGTGATCGGGTTCCGCGTGAGCTCCGTGTACGACGTCACGGCGACTGATGGCGCGCCGATCTATCTGCCGCCCACGCCGTCGCCCGCCGACGCCACGGTGGCAAGGGCGCTGTGGGACGGGCTGGCGAGAGAGGCGGCGTCGGATGGCTTCGCGCTCGATGTGCGGCCGACCGGCGATGGGTCGGAAGGTTTCACCGATCATTTGGCCAAGCGGATCGTGGTCGCGGATCATCTCGACGACTTCCGCGCGGTCTCCCGATTGATGCACGAGGTCGCCCACGCTCGGATGCACTCACCGGAAGGGCTTGTCGAGGTCGGCGGGGTGATGTGTCGCGGAGTACGAGAGGTGGAGGCTGAGTCGGTGGCGTACGTCGTGCTCGGGCACCACGGCGTCAGCATCAAGGCGGAATCCTTCGACCACATCGCCCAGTGGGCGAAGGCGGTAGATCCGGATGAGCCGGCGAATGTGATCAAGGCGAGCGGTGCCCGGGTCATCAACACGGCCCGGCAGTTGATCGAGTCGACGGACAAGCACCTGAAAGTTGAGCGGACGCCGCGAGGTCCTGTTCTGGCTCGTCCGCTCGACTCTGCCTTCCTGGCTCGTGACGTCGACGGCCCGACGCGCTGAGGTGAGGCGAGCATGGGAGCCAGTGAGCGCGTCGCCGCACTGCGGCGCGCGTGAGCGACAGGCGAGGATCGAGGCCGCGACGAATCGAACCATCAAAGGCTCAAACGTCACTCGACCGCGCCGTCGAGGCAATGGCGCTCGCGATCGAGCGGTACGACGAACGGGTCGCCGACGCGGAGATGACGTACGAGGCGGTGATCGCCGAACTCGCACGCATCTGCCGGTCCGCCGAGGCGGCGGCGGAGATCTTCAGCTGTTCGCTCGGTGAGGTTCGTCGTGTCGTGAAGGCTGAGCGGGAACGGCGTACGTCGGCTCAGATATTTCCGGGAGGCGCAGATTTCGACGATTGACTCTGATCCGCTTTGGGACATCGACCGGGTTGCGGCGTACCTGAATGTCCTCAAGCGCACGCTCTATCGGTGGCGAACGCTCGGGTACGGGCCACGGGGCAAGAAGGTCGGCCGGCACCTTCGGTACCGCGCGAGCGACGTCATCGCCTGGTTCGCTGAGCTGAGCGACGAGATACTCGACGAGAGGTGGGATTAAATGTCGGCTCCCAACCAGAGGGCTGAGCGAGTCCAGGATGAGTACTCGCCGCAGTGGGTCGGCCGCCGGATTGCGCGCTTGGACGCGAGTCTGAGAAAGGTCGATCGCCAACTTGAGCAACATTTCCTCACACTGGGCGAGACCTCGGTGGTCGAGGACGTGTGGGCGATCCAGATGCTGACTCGGCGACTCGATATCGAGGAGCAGTTGCGCTACTGGCATGACGTCCGCGAAGGCGAGGTCGGCGGCCCGCTGGCGCACACCCCGGAGACGATCCGTGGGGGCGACTACGTCCGCGTATCAGGGCACTGGCGAAAGGTTGCCAGGGTCAATCAGAAGTCGGTCACTGTCGAGACGGAGGACTGCGGGACAGGTCGTGCGCCGTACGGTGACATCACCGGTCATCGGCCTGCTGACGGCCCGGACGAGCCGCTGCTGTAATCGGCGATCGCATCTGGCTCGTTCGTCACGCGCAAGGTGGTGAAGCTGCGGCGGATCGCGTCCTCGAGCTTCGCAGCGGACGCAGGTACGCCGACGTATTCGACGATCAGGTACTCGCCGAGCCAGGCGCAGACCCGATGCAAGGGTTCGCCTGCTTCACTCATTGGATTGGGCCTGGACGGTCCCGTCGCGGACGGGCTCCAGCCGAGGTCAGATGGCGGGTGGACCCTGTCGCCGTGATTCAGGTCGCTCCACTGCACTGGGTTCCTCCGGATTGTTAGGCCCTGCCACCGACAGGGGAGGCGGTGGCAGGGCCAGCCCTCGCCGGGGGCGGCGAGGGTTGGAAGGGCGCGACCGACGCGGAGGTGAGGCTCACACGCCGGCCTCACCGGTCTAGATCGGGACGTCGGCCGTACTGGCGAGTTCTGCGTCCTCGTCAGCGTCGAACGGATCCGGGTCCAGCCAGCGGATGTCTGACGCCCCGAGGTGGCCGTGTACCTCGAGTAGCTCGGCGATTCCGGGCCAGAACGTCATGCACGGATTGGGCCCGAGCCATTTCATGGCTATCCACTGGTGGCCGTCCTCGTTCGGCGGGAACTCCACGAGTAGTGCGACGACGCCCGTCCCGCTGACTCCCGATGGATCGCGGTACCGATACAGCTCGCCACGGCGCATCACTTCCGTCTCCTTGGTCTACTCGGGTGACGGCCCGACGACGGCGCCGAGCGTGCCTCAAGACTCGCCGGTGGGACACGAACAGCAGAACCCCCGTTCCGGACTTTTACGGACATTTCGTGCTACGGTCCGAGAAGACATTTACAGACATCTACCCATGGGTAAGGGTGGGCGATCCCAGTGAACGACGCGCTCCGGCGGGCGATGTACGACGCGAACCTGACGGACCAGGACGTGTCGGTGAAGCTGACCGTCGACCCCAAGACCGTGCGGAGGTGGATGCGCGGTCAGATTCCACATCGCCAAACTCGCGAAGCCCTGACCCGCCTCCTTGGCGTTGAGGAGGACGCGATCTGGCCTGAGCTCCGAGCGCTGGGGCCGGGCAACGGCCGGCCGGCCGAGATCGCGGGCGTCTACCCGCGACGCGGTTCGATCAGCTCGCAGAATTGGCTGACCTTCTTCGAGTCGGCTCAGTCGGAGATCGGGATCCTGGCCTACAGCGCCCTGTTCCTCGCGGAGGACGCCCGCATCGTGCGGCTCCTGCGCGAGAAGAGCGACAGGGTTCGCATCAGGATCGCGCTCGGCTCGCCGGACGGTACCAACGTCGTCGAGCGAGCCGCCGAAGAGGAGATCGGCGAGGCGATGGCGGCGAAGATCCGCAACTCACTAGCCCTGCTCAGGCCGCTTCTGGAACAGGACGGCGTCGAGCTCAGGTTGCACGACACGGTGCTCTACAACTCGATGTACCGCGCGGACGACCAACTCTTGGTGAATCAGCACGCGTACGGCATCCCAGCGGCGCAGTCGCCGGTCTATCACTACCGCCACTCGGAGGCGAGCGAGATGTTCGACTCGTACGTCGCGAGTTTCGAAGCGGTCTGGTCTCGCGGCCAGGTGAGATCAACCACCTGACGGGGTGTTGCGACCGCCTGCTGCCGTCGTACTGTCGGGAAGATGACGACTGCGGACGAAGCAAGATCGCTGGCTCGTCGCCTGCTGGCGGACGAGCTGCCGCGGCGCTGGGCGCACACCCAAGGTGTCGCCGCCCGCGCACGGAGCCTCGCAGGGATCCTCGGCGACGAGTCTGAACTCATCGAGGTCGCCGCGTTCCTGCATGACATCGGCTACTCGTCCGAGGTCAGCTTCACCGGCTTCCATCCGCTCGACGGAGCGCGCTTCCTGAGGGACGAACTCGCTGCCGAGGAGATGCTGTGCCGGCTGGTTGCGCATCACTCCGGCGCGCTGGTCGAGGCCGAGGAACGCGGGATCCGTGAACTTTCGGTCGAGTTTGCCCTGCCGGATCCAGGACTACTCGACGCATTGACGTACTGCGACCTGACTGCCGCCGTGGATGGCCACCACGTCGACGTTGAGGAGCGGTTGCATGAGATCCTCATCCGTTATCCGCGCGAGCATGTCGTTCACCGAGCGGTTGTACGGTCGGGGCCGTCATTGCGGCGTGCGGCGACGAACGTACAGCAACGCCTGAGTGCCTGATCGCCCGATGTGACAGCCGGCGGGGTCGCGACATCGAGCCCTGAGCTCAGTCGAAGTACAAGGTGGCGCCGGGATCGAGGTAGTGCTCGATCCGGCGGCGCATCGTGGGGTTCATCTGCAGCGTGGTGAGTTCGGCCTGTGGAATCCAGCGGACGCGTGTGCTTTCGCTGCTGGGCGTGGGGGTGCCGCCTGTGGCGCGGCCGCGGAGGAGGATTGAGAACTCCTGGCGAGCTTCGCCGTTGCTTGTGTACAGGATGATGTGTTTCGGGTCGGTGTAGATCCCGAGGACGTCGAGGATCTCGCAGTCGATGCCGGTCTCTTCCTTGGTTTCGCGTACGCCGGCCCGGGACATGGATTCGCCGAGATCGATTGCCCCGCCGGGGAGAGCCCAGTTGCCGTTGTCGGAGCGTTCGATCATCAGGATCTCGCCGACATCGTTCTCGATCACGACGTTGACCGACGGCACCATGCTGTTCGCGGCCGGCGCGTCCGGATCGTCGTAGTAGTCGATTCGCCTTCCCATCACGACTCCGTCATCGGGGTTGAGTTGTCCCACACCCGCTCGAAACTCTCCAGATAGTGGCCTGCCAGCTCGCCGCCGGGAATCTTGCGTAAGTGCCACAGTGGCGCCTGCGCGGCAGGCAGTCCGTAGATGTGGGTGTTGACGAACAGCCGATCATCCGCGCGATAGATGGAGTTGTAGAGCACCGTGCGGTGCAGCCGGAACTCGATTCCGGGCGCAGCCACGAGTCCGCGATAGAGAACCTGTACGTTGCGGATCTTGGCGGCGAGCGCGTCGCCGATGCCCTCTTCCTCGCCGCGTTCTGCGACATTCGCATCGTCCGGATCGCCCAGAAGAATCCGGACTCGGGCGCCGGACTTGGCCTTCTTGCGGAGAATCCGTTGGAGTCCGCTGTCCTCAGCCAGGAACAGGCCGGCGTACACCAGGATGCCAATCTCGGCGTCACCTGACTCGAACAACTGCCGCCATTCGTCGGCGGGAACGTCGGCGCGGTGCGGGTAGACGCGCACGAGCTCGCTCTCGGCGAGGGCTGCGGCCCGATCCCGAGTAAGAGCGTCCGGCCACAGATATGACTCGTCTCTGGCCAATCGAGTTGCCAAGCGGTGGCGGTTGCGCGGGAAGGGGACGATGTCCCCGGCTACCCAGCGTTCGACGGACTTGACGTTGACGCCGAGCTCATCTGCCAGTGCATGATGTGTCAGCCCGTGTTCCACCATCGCGGCTCGCAGTCGTTCGTTAGGCACGAAACCTAATCTAAGACATTTGAGGACATCTTGAGGGATCCAAGACATCCTGGAGATGTCTCGCGATGCCGTGACGCTGTCCGGGGCGCGGCGAGCATCCTTGCATGTATGAAGAAGGATGCCAGGCGGCCCAACGTCCTGCTCCGCCAGGCCCGTGGCCGGATGACACAAGGCGAGTTGGCTGACCTGGTGAGTGCAGAGATCTACCGCGCCACCGGCGAGGAGGTCCTCATCACCGCGAAGGCCATCTCCGACTGGGAGTGCGGCTGGTACACCTGGCCGTCAGCTGTGGCTCGGCACGCTCTGTGCCGGGTGCTCCATAAACCCGATTCTGCTGCCCTCGGGTTCTTCTACAAGAGACACGTCAGCGCGCAACCGGTGCCAGAACCGCTCTCCATTCTTGATCTGGTGGCCGGTGGCTCGTCCTCAGTAGGGTCGAACGCCCTGCGACTTCCCGCTGGCCGGTCGTACGCCGGAGTGGATGTCGGAGCTCACTACTGTGAGGTGAAGCTGCCGGGGGAGGGTTGGCTGATGGTCGACCCAGGGCCGGATGCGGTGCTGAACCGTCCGGACCGTCGTTCGCTCGTCGTAGTTGTTGACGACGAGCATCGGCACTACGTGGCGGACGGACGTCGGTTCGTCGACCGCGCTGGGCGCCGTACCGGCCCGCAGCCCATCTCGTCGGCGATGGTTCTCGACGACCTGACGGCTGGCGTCATCTGGGCAGCGACGAATACGGACGTCGCATTGCTCGCGGACGATGCACGGCTGGCGAGCAGCCAGTCACGGCTGGCACACTACGAACGGCGCCGTACGTCCGACGTGCCCCTGACTGAGGTGCCGGCGCTGAGTCCAGTTGCCGGCCACTGGCTCGGGTCTCGGTTCTGCGCCCGGCACGTCAGCCGCAACCTTGATCGGTTGTCGGGTCAGCCGTTCTTCTGGACCCGGGAGAGCAGGGGCGAGGAGGCGGCGTCGTGGCTGCTGTGGCGGCACAAGTTCGAGTACCTCCGGCGTACGTCGCGGTGGTTCCCGGGAATGCGCCGTGGCTTCTGCATCTCGGGGACGGATGTCGCGGACTCGCCGACGTACGAGCGAGTGCTACTGCTGCTCGCGGTCGCGTTGATGGAGGCGTTCGGGATCACGGTGGTGCTGAGCTCGGAGCCTGAGCACGCCGACGTCGAGGGATTCGTGCTGGGCAATGAGGCAATCGTCGCGAACTGGCTCGGTGGCTCAGGACTCTGGTACGTCGATGCGAGCGCGCCGCCGTCGCGCCGGTCGGTGTTCCGCGACGTCGCCAGCGAGGTCTCCACAGCGTGCGTGGTCGCCGGGCAGACGGCGAAACGTCGGCTGGAGGCGACCGCGAGCTATCTGAACGTCTCGTGGCCGTGGTTCCAGAGACGTTGCGAGGAGCTCACGACAGCAGGAGTCGACGACCTGGCTCATCCACGTAGTCGACTGCTGTCGACGCAGGGCCTGAACACCGCGATTCGGTACGTTGCCTACATCGACGATCTGCAAAGGAGCTGAGCTTGCGCGCCGCTGAACTGACGATGGGCCGGACGTTCGCCGTCCATTTCGACCACGGTGACGACTTCTACCCGGTGCTGGCCGAGTTCTGCGCGCAGTACGGCGTACGGCAGGGCTTCATCCCGATGTTCATCGCCGGCCTGCGCGACGTCCAACTCGTCGGCACCTGCGAAAAGCTCGAGGACCCCAACGCCCCGGTGTGGAGCGCCGTACATCTCGAGAACGTCGAAGCGATCGGTGGTGGCTCCCTCGCGTACGACGAGGCGTCCGGTACTGTCCTGCCCCACATCCACGTGTCTGTTGGTCTGAAGGCCCATTCGGCGACGGCTCACACCAGCCATCTTCTCGGCGCTAGGATCCAGTTTCTGACCGAGATGTATCTGGTTGAAGTGACCGCTCCAGCTTTCTCGCGTCCTCGCGATCCAGGTCTGTACAACCTGCCGTTGCTCGCGTTCGACTAGAGTCCGGGATCTTCTCAGCCGGGTTCAGACGCGGGTCGAACCTGATGAGTCTCGTCTCATGGGTACCAGCGAGGCGAACAGGTTTCGGGTGACTGTTGATGATCTCCGCAGAGCTGTCGATGCGGACGTCCGTCGGAACTGGTCTGATCGGCAGTGGATGCGGTGGCTGGAGGCGTCTGCGATGCTGCGTGGCCAGTCGTTCAGGAACGTTGTGCTGATCAAGTTGCAGTTGCCGGATGCCGTGTGGGTGGAGGGGCGGCAGGGATGGCAACGCAGGGGGCGCCGTGTTGTGCGTGGCGCGTCTGGAATCAGGATCGTTGCGCCGACAGCGGACTTCGATCGTCATGCCGGTCCGGTGCAGGGCCACGGCGTCGCGACGGTCTGGGACGTGAGTCAGACCGATGGCGCGCAGATTGTCCGTTCCTCGCTCGGGCCGGTCGTCAGCGTACGGCCGAGGAACGTCTTTGCGGGGCTGGCGCAGGTTGCGGCTGCTGCGGGATACAGCGTCGAACAGGGATCGTTGTCGGCGGACATGCGTGGGGGAGGCACCGATCGCCGGCGCCGGCGGATTGTTGTCCCTGGCGAGTTTGACGACCCGGTGGTGGCGCTGAGACTGGCTCACGAGCTGGCTCACCTGCGGATGCACAAGCTGTCTCGTGATTCGGGCTGTCATGGTCTGGTCCGATTGGAGGCTGCGTCGGTTGCGTACACGCTGCTCGCGCGATTCGGCGTCGTACCAGGCGGAGTGTCAACGGACCTCATACCCAGCGTCTCGGGAATGGTCGGCAGATCCCCCGCAGCACGACTTGTTGAGACGTTGGGTGGTCGAGTTGTCGCCGTTGCGGGACGCCTGATCGATGCCGCCGAGCGGCACATCCCAACTTCCGAGATGCGCCTCGATAGAGCCGGGTCGAAGTCGATCGACCTAGACGCCGAGACCAGGCAGCCTGATCTCGGCTTGTAGGTCCTGCCGCCGCCGCGGTTCAGAGGAGATCGGGGTCTTCGAAGGCTTGTTCAAGGGCTTGGGCGGCGGCTGGGTTGGCGGCTCGGCGGCCGAGGTAGACGTCTTGGGTGATGGAGACCTTGGCCTGGCCGAGTTGGTCTGCGATCTGGCGTGCGGTGTGGCCTGCTTCGTCGAGGGCGGTGGCGGTGGTTTTGCGGAGGGCGTGGGAGCGGATCCAGGCGAGTTTGTCGGATTCGGTGGGTTGGGTGGCGTCGTGGAGTTGGGCTTGTAGGGCATGGTGGTGGTCGAGTTTGATGCCGCACGTCGCGACGAGGGTTGCGATGAGCTGGTGGTCGACTTTGGCGGTGCGGAGGGCGCGGCGGGTGTTGGAGGGGTCGCGGAAGCCGCCGAGGGTGTCGGCGAAGATGGGGTCGTCGAAGCGGATGCCGGCGGCATGTCTGGTGCGGATCATCGAGCCGGCCCAGAGGGGGAGGTGGAGCAGGCGGTTGCCTGCTCGGGACTTGGTGTTCTTGCGGATCAGGCCCTCGCCTTTGACTCGTGCGATGGTGTGGGTGATCGCGACGGTGCCGGCTTCGAGGTCGACTTGGGACCAGACGACGGCGAGGGCTTCGCCGATGCGGAGTTCGCCGAGGGCGGGGCGGATGTGGTTCTTGAGGGCGCCTTGGTAGTTGTCGAGGGTGGTGGGTGATCGTCTGCCGTCGGCGACAGCTTCCTTGAACTTGCGTTCGTACAGGTCGATGAGGTCGTTGATCTTGTGCATCGCGGTCAGTTCGCCGGCGTGCTTGCCGGTCCTGGCGCGGTCCTGGAGCTTCTTCAGCAGGGCTCGCTCGGACGCCGTCTTGGTCTTACCGAACGCGGACACCGGGCGCACGCGGCCGTCGTGGTCGCGGAATCTGGCTTGCGACTTGTGTTTCACGACCTTGCCGTTGTCGTCGGTCTGTACGGCCCAGGTTGCGATCTCGCCCCAGGTACCGAGGGGTAGTGGTGGCCTCGCCATATCAAGCCCCAACCGGTGGAGTGGTTGGAGGCTCAACGCTGGCCGGGGCCTCGAATCCGCGAGGTCGGCAGCGATGCCAACTGTTGTGATGTGACGCACAGTCACGATCAGATGAGGGCCGAGACAGCAGCTTCGATGGAGTGTGCGCAGGTCGGCTCGGCACCGAGACTCGGGACAGTGGTGCGTAAGTGGTGCGCGCCGGACATGAAGGAGCCCAGGGCACTTGCGTGACCTGGGCTTTTGTGCGCCGCCAGGTGTGCGCCGCCAGGGACTCGAACCCCGAACCCGCTGAATTCCAGCTGAGACCGATTATCACTTGTCAATGTTGCTCGGGGTCCGTTACAGGTAACGGATTCCGCAGCCGCATGTTGCGCGTAAGTTCTCATCGGCAACCATTCTGTCGCGCTGATTGAGGTGCGTAAAGAGGTGCGTTGCCGGTTGGTCGCGCTGTTTGCGGACCTGTCGAAGAAGGGCGTCCCGGCGTCCGTGGGGTGACCTGTTGTCCAGGTCCACCGAGCGTTATCTGGATCCCAGTGCATGGCGCGTGCCTCGCCGCTGATGGGTGGGTCGGGGAAGGCGCTGATCACCGCGACCGCATCGGCGAAGCTGGCTGGGTAGCCGATGGCGGCTGGGCCTCGACGTCGTAGCCATGCCGTGTCTACGCCCCGGACGTTGATCCCGATGCGTTCGTCGCGGCCGGCGCCACTGTGGTCGGCGACGTCCTGATCGGAGCCCGTGCCGGCATCTGGTACGGCGCGGTCCTGTGCGGCGACGGTGACCGGATAGAGATTGGTGCCGGAAGCAACGTTCAGGACAACTGCACATTGCATACCGACCCCGGCTTCCCGCCTCGGCCTGGAACCGGCGTGACGATCGGGCAGCAGCCGTGCTGCACGGCTGCCGGATCGGCGACAACTCGCTTGTCGATGCTGATGACGGCGTACAAGGCCGCCGGTCCGGGGATGGGCGCCGTCGTGATGAACCGCGCCGCGATCGGCCCGGAGTCGATGATCGCCGCTGGAACGGTCGTGCTCGAAGGCACGCCGGTTCCCGCGCGGTCGTTGATCGCAGGTGTCCGTGCGACGGTACGCCGTACGCTCAGCGACGACGAAGTCGCGCGGCCGGCGCCACAGCGCACAAACCTACGAAACTCTCCGCCTCCGCCATGCCGCTGCACGCGCGTGAATGAGCGGCACTTGCACCTACCGCGGTCCTGGGCTGCGCAGGGTGAGCTGGTCAACTGGAGGCTGGCAGGGCCTAACCTCAAGTCCGAGGAGTTCGTGTCCGGAGCAGGACGATCGGCGGCTCCGCTCGGGTGCTGTGGGTCAGGGTTGCTCGTTCAGCAGGGCAGTTGCGCGTGTCTTGGGGACTCCCAGGAGCAGCAGGCTTGTGATTGTCGCGGCTCGGACGCCGAGGGTC
This sequence comes from Kribbella aluminosa, assembly GCF_017876295.1. Classification (NCBI taxonomy): domain Bacteria; kingdom Bacillati; phylum Actinomycetota; class Actinomycetes; order Propionibacteriales; family Kribbellaceae; genus Kribbella; species Kribbella aluminosa. The sequence goes on from NZ_JAGINT010000001.1 coordinate 2,876,595, forward strand.
CCGTTCGACCGGTCGCTGTCCGCGATGGTGAACACGGCGCCGTAGGCAAGCTGGCTCAGAATGCCTGCCGGCAGATGCTGTGCGAACACATCGCTGTCCTGGCCTCGTTGCACGAGGTCGGAGAGGAGATTGTCGAGTGGTCCGAGCAGGCCGTGGATCGCCTCGCCGTACTCGCCGCGGCGCAGCGCCAGCAGCACTCGGTACCGGTGCGCCACCGGCCAGATGCGGGCGACGAATTCGACCCACGTCGCGTCCGCCTCCGCCCCGGAGGCGTTGATTTCGGTGAGTACGGCTGTCATTTCGGTGACGGCCCGTTCCGTGAGTGTCCGAACCAGGTCGAGGCGCGAGGGGAAATGTCCATAGACGGTACGCCGGACGACGCCGGCCGCGGAGGCGATGTCGCCCATTCCGGCGTCGGGGTTCTCTCCCAGGACAGCGAGGGCGACGTCCAGAATGCGATTGCGTGTCTCGGTCATCGAGCGCGCGCGGGAGGACTCGGTGGACACGACATCATCATTGCACACTGGTGTGCAATGAAGTAGATTGCACACCAGTGTGCAGCGAAGGGAGTTGCGCTGTGCTTCGAAGTTCAGGAGAACAGGTCATGACCGCACCGACGCCGCCCGACTCGACCCTCGTCCATCCGTTCACCGTCTCGATCCCGGATGCGGAGATCGACGACCTGCGGCTGCGACTGGCCCGAACCCGATGGCCGGATCCGGAAACGGTGGACGACTGGTCGCAAGGGGTCCGCGTAGCGAACGCCAGATCTCTGGTCGACTACTGGGAGCACCGCTACGACTGGCGGCGTTTCGAGTCCGAGCTCAATCGCTTTCCCCAGTTCCTGACCGAGATCGATGGGCTGGACATCCACTTCCTCCACGTCAGGTCCAAGAATCCCCACGCGATGCCGCTGATCCTCACGCACGGATGGCCGGGATCGATCGTCGAGTTCCTGAAGCTGATCGGCCCGCTGACCGATCCGGTGTCGTTCGGAGGAGACGCCGCCGATTCGTTCGATGTCGTCGTACCGTCGCTCCCCGGGTTCGGGTTCTCCCAGAAGCCCACGGAGACCGGGTGGACCGTATCGCGCATCGCCGGCGCGTGGGTGGAGTTGATGAAGCGTCTCGGCTACCCGAGCTGGGCCGCGCAGGGCGGCGATTGGGGTGCCGTCGTCACCACCGCCCTCGGGGCCATGCAACCTGAGGGGCTGCTCGGAATTCATCTGAACACCCAGTACGCCTTTCCCGCACAGATCCCCGACGCCTTGTCGCCCGAACAGCGCTACGCCGTGGAGACCGTCGCCCTCTACACCGGCGATCTCGGTGGGTCGAGCCATCTGCAGGGCACGAAGCCGGAGACTGTCGGATTCGCCCTGGCGGACTCTCCCGCTGGTCAGGCGGCCTGGATCTACGAGAAGTTCCAGTCCAAGACCGACAACCACGGGCTCGCCGAGGACGCGCTCAGCATCGACGACATGCTCGACGCGATCTCCCTCTACTGGTTCACCAACAGCGCAGCATCGTCCGGCCGCATCTACTGGGAAAACAAGTCGGCCACCCTCGTTGGCCCGAAACTGACGTTGCCGGTGGCGGTAACCGTCTTCCCGAGAGACATTCCACGCCTGCCACGAAGCTGGATCGAAGACACCTACAGCAATCTGATCCACTACGGCGAGGCCGACAAGGGCGGCCACTTCGCAGCCTTGGAACAGCCAGAGATCCTCGTCAGCGAAATCCGCACCGGGCTACGCCCCCTCCGCTCCGGACGTCGTTCGACCAGACCGAGTCGCTCGACGGGCGATGTTCCGACGCTTCCGCATCGGTAGACCGCGCGTGCGGTGACCCACTCGCTTTACGACATCGAGAAGAACGATCCGTCCAACCTCGTCGCCAGGGCACCGGACGGCTTGGTCGCAGGGTAGGCCCAGATCCTCGCCGGCAGCCTTGGGCCACGCGTGAGGACCTGCGGATCGCGATCGTGACCTGGATCGACCGGACTTATCAGCGACGGCGGCGGCAGGACGTGCTCAGGCGGTTGACCCCGGTCGAATACGAGTTGATCATCACGGCGGCCGCCAGACAGGTCGCCTAACCGGACCCTCCTGACGCAGAGACTCAGGCAGACGGGACATTGGAAGCGCTGTCGCGCTTCGGCAAGGCGACTCGTCTGGATCATGCCTTGATATCGCGATTGACGCCGATGTGTGCGGGATTCGACTGAACCGCGTCCAGACCTCTGGCCGCGGGGTTGTGACACCGCCTACTGTCCGGACGGAGCTTGCCCCCAAGCACCTCATCGGATGCGAGCGCTCGCCCGAATCTCAACCCGACACAGGAGTTCGGACAGATGGCGGAGAAGCTACAGCAGGCAATCCCTCTGACCGTTGCCTTCGGCATCCTTGCATTGGGCTGGATCGAGATCGCACTCAACTTCAGCTTTCACTGGAACAGCAACGGCGATCCCGGCAACGGCCTCGGGCTGCCCGCCAGCCTTTGTCTGGTCGCTCCGGCCGCGTTCGTCGCATGGGGCCTGGAGTTCGCAGCCTGCGCCGACGCGGCGACCGTCATCAAGGTGACGATCGGGTCGATCATCGATTCCGTTGCGGGACGCGTGCTGATGGCTGTCGCGCCTGCTACAGCGGAACTCCCGAACTTCTGGGGCATCGCGCTCGGGGTCGGTGTCCTGGGCTTCGGTGCGGTAATCCTGTCGGTCTTCGACCGGTACTACGCGCCAGCTACGCTCGGGGCGTTCGCTGCAGTGGTGTTCTGCTGGACGGCAACGGGCCTCGACCACTGGGCGCAGAAGGGCGGCGGCGTCGGCAGCGGGCTGAAGTCGCCTGCGGCCCCGGCGGCTGCCGGGCACGGGCGCGTTCGGTGGAGTGCTCTCCACGCCGTACGCCTGGGTCGCGGTGAGCTGCGCGGCCTCTCTTCTCGCCGGCCGCCTTCTCGCCTACCTCAACACGGCTCTCGCGGGTCTTGTCGGCGCAGCCGTCGGCAGCGCCCCTGCCCCTCCGCGGGCGTGGGTGTAACGACGCTGTCCGCCGTAGGTCAGCGCATGCCGGCCCACCGCGGTCGTCGTCTCAGAAGCACGCATCCACTCCCAGCAACCTAGAGGAGCCATGACCGTCGTGAAAGACCGCGTCTTGGACGAGAGCACTGACCGCCGCACAGGCATCTACATTGCGGGGAAGTGGGTCGCACCCGCCAACCGAGCCGTCTTCGCAGTTGATGATCCGGCCACCGGCCAGATCGTCCAAGAACTGCTCGACGCCACGCCTGACGATGCTGTGCTCGCGCTCGACGCTGCGGCTGATGCGCAGCGGTCTTGGGCACTCACTCCGCCCCGCGTCCGCAGCGAGATCCTACGGAGGGCGTTCGAGCTGGTCTTGGAGAAGCGCGATGTCCTGGCGTCCACCATCACGAGGGAGATGGGCAAGTCGCTGGCGGAGGCGCATGCAGAGGTGACCTACGGAGCCGAGTTCCTTCGCTGGTTCGCGGAGGAGGCCGTGCGCGTCCACGGACGATCCATGATCACGCCCGAGGGCACCGGGCTCATCCACGTCAGCCGCAGGCCCGTCGGACCTTGTTACCTCGTCACACCGTGGAACTTCCCGCTCGCCATGCTCACGCGCAAGGTCGGTCCAGCACTCGCCGCCGGATGTACGGTGGTCATCAAGCCTGCTGACCTGACGCCGCTCACAGCGCTCCTGGTCGTAGAGATCCTCGCTGAGGCAGGTGCGCCGGACGGCGTCGTCAACCTGGTCACCACCACGCAGCCGGCGCCCATCAGCACGGCGATGCTCGGCGACGAGCGGCTCCGCAAGATCAGTTTCACCGGGTCGACGCAGGTCGGGAGGATCCTGCTCACTCAGGCAGCCCAACGAGTGTTGCGCTGCTCCATGGAGCTCGGAGGGAACGCTCCGTTCATCGTCCTGGAAGGCGCCGACGTCGACGCCGCGGTCGAGGGTGCGATGCTCGCCAAGTTCCGGAACGTCGGTCAGGCCTGCACTGCAGCTAACCGCTTCCACGTCCACCACTCGCTTGCCGACGAGTTCGCCGCCAAGTTGGCAGCCAAAGCTGGTGCGCTGAAGCTCGGGCCAGGCTCTGACCCGGGCGTGGACCTCGGGCCAATGATCTCGGATGCGGCGGTCGAACGAACGATTCAGATCGTCGACGACGCTGTGCAACGGGGCGCGACGGTCCTGACCGGTGGTCGTCGGCCCAAAGGAGAGGGGAGCTTCCTGGAGCCGACTGTGCTGGCCGACGTCCAGCCGGGAAGTCGCGCGCTTGCTGAGGAGATCTTCGGGCCCGTCGCTCCGGTCGCGAGGTTCGACAGCGTCGCGGAGGCACTGGCTGCTGCCAACGACACCGAGTACGGACTGGCGTCCTACGTGTACGCGCCGTCACTCGACGTGGGCCACGCGTTCGCCAGCGGGCTCGAGGCCGGGATGGTCGGAGTCAACACCGGGCTGGTCTCGAATGCGGCCGCGCCGTTCGGCGGAGTGAAGAGCTCCGGCCTCGGGCGCGAAGGCGGCACCGAAGGCATCGAGGAGTACCTCACAACCCGTTACGCCGCGAGCCCCGAACCACGGCTGCGCTGACCGACCCGAATGGCTCGAGGGCGGCTAGCCATCCTCATTGTGACGAGCGCCACATAGGATACTTTGTGCGGCTCACACGGCCACGGGCCGTCGCCGCCCGGCGAGTGGAGGAGATCCATGAACTTGACGTCGCAGATGGAGCAACTACTCACGACCGGCGACCTGATCGCCGAGCTCGCCGCGCGGGCGCCCAAGATCGGGGGCAACGACGGAGGCTGGCCCGGGCTCACCATCTACCGGTTCCACGAGCCGACCGAGCCCAGCTGGGAGGAGATCCAGTCCCTCTCGATCGGCATCGTCGCTCAGGGCCGCAAGGCGGTGATCGCGGAGGGCAACACCTACATCTACGACCCGTTCAACTACCTCGTCCTCAGCAGCCATCTGCACTTCCAAGCGCAGATCCTGGAGGCGAGCCCCCGCAGGCCGTTCCTTTCCTTCGTGCTGCAGGTGGATCCCGGTTTGGTCAAGAAGGTCTCGACCGACATGATCGATCGTCGTACCGCCGTCGGCTTCCCGCCGGTCAAGACCTCACCGGCGTCCGAGAAGTGCATGGTGTCCGCTCTGGATCCGGAGCTGATGAGCGTCGTCATCCGGTTCCTGCAGAGCCTCGACTCGGGCGCCGACCGTCGGGTGCTGACACCGATCTATCTGCAGGAGATCGTCTACCGCGTTCTGCAACGCGAGCAGTTCGCCCGCATGCTCTACATCGCGGCGAAGCAGGCCGGTGGCAATCCGGTGTCCGCAGCCGTGACGTACATCCGCGAGCACTACACCGAGCCGGTCACCGTCAACGACATGGCTGAGCGAGTCAACCTGAGCTGCAGCTCGTTCTCACATCTGTTCCGTGAGGTCACCGGGCGCTCGCCGTACCAGTTCCTCAAGGAGATCCGGCTAGACCGAGCGCGAGCTCTGCTGCTCGAGGGAAGACTCAGCGTCACCGATGTGTCGCGAGCCGTCGGTTACTCCAGCGCCTCGCACTTCATCAAGGAGTTCCGGACAAGGTTCGGGACGACGCCCAGGGCCTACGTGGATGCGCAGGCCCTGGGCATGCAGATGGTTGCGCTGCGGTCAGAGGCCCACTGACGCAACAGCGGCGACCAGCGCGTCGGCGAGGGGCTGCGACGAGGCTGGGTTCTGCCCGGTGTACAGGTTGCCATCGACAACGACGTGGGCCTCCCACGGGTTGAGTCCCGACCCGAACACACCGCCCGCGGCAGCGAGGCGGTCCTCGAGCAGCCATGCCGCCTTGTCGGCGAACCCGACCTGTCCTTCCTCCTCGTTGGTGAACCCGGTGACCTGGCGCCCACGGAACAGCCATTCGCCCGCGTCGCTCGCCGGCAGCAGGGCCGCCGGTCCATGGCAGACGGCGGCGACGGGCTTGTCGTTCGCGGTGAACGCCCAGAGCAGCTGTCCGAAGGCCTGCGACGAGGCCAAATCCTCCATCGGTCCATGCCCGCCCGGCACGAAGACCAGGTCGTAGTCGCCGGCGTCGACTGTATTCAGGTCGACCGGGTTCGCCAGCTCGTCGTCGATGCTGGCGAGGTAGGAGCGGAATCGGTTGCCGGGTTCCTCAGATCCGCCGTTCATCGCTGCGGTGAAGCCAGCCTCGTCCGCTGCCGGAGTCACGGCTCCTGGTGTGGCGATAGTGACGTCCAGGCCTGCATTGACGAAGACCTCGTGGGGCACGGCGAGCTCCTCGGGCCAGTAGCCGCAGGGGTGCTGGGTGCCGTCCTTCAGGGTCCAGAACCGGGACCCGGTGACGGCGAACAGGACACGGGCCATCTTTTTCTCCTCTCGTGGGATGCGTTGTCTCCGGGGGGCTCGGAGCACGCACACGCTAAGCGGATCGCCCCTTCAGGCGATCGCTTCGAGCCGGTTTCCGACACAAGTTCGCTGGACTGCGATACCGCTATCCGAACTGGCGCGGACTGGACACACATCGAGCAGGAATACATCACCACGGGACCTCGAGTTGGACTTTTCTACGAGTAGTGGCCCCAGTCACGGCTCAAGGAATTCGACCGAAGGAAAACACGATGGCTCGCATCGCCTACCTGGTCTCCAGCGCCACCGAGATCACGCTGGCCGACGGCACGAAGCACCCGACCGGCTACTTTGCAGAAGAGGCGCTGAAGCCCTACGAGCGGTTCACCGCTGCCGGCTTCGAGGTCGTCGTCGTCACCCCCGACGGCAAGGCGCCCACCGCCGACCCGTACGGCCTCAACTGGTTCTTCCACTACCCCGACGAGGACAAGGACTACCTCAACAGCGTCGTCCGGACCTTCGCCTTCGACCCCGACGACATCCGGTTCACATTGCACCAGTCAAGCGAGCTCGAGCTCGCCGCGTCCCGACGGCTGGCAGACTCGCTTCGCGTCAAGGGCCTCTCGGCCGATGGTGCGCACGCTGCTGTCAGCAAGGCGGCCAAGGTGGCGTGGCGGCAGGACCGCCGACTCTCCGACGTCCTGGCCGACCCTCAGTACGCCAGCGGCCTGACCGCCGTTGAGGTCCAGGAGGCGATCGCCGGACAGCAGCACGCCAGTGAGAAGCTCGCGGCCGACCGGAAGGCCAAGCTCGACGGGCTCCCCGGATTCCAGCGTCCGGTTGACCTGGGGAGCCTGACTGGCGACGACCTCGCCTCCTTCGACGCCGTGTTCGCACCGGGAGGTCACGGTCCGATGGTCGACCTGGTCGACAACCCGGATGTCGCGAGGCTGCTCGTCGCCCTGCACGAGCGGACGGCACCGATCGCGTCGTTGTGCCATGGTCCTGCACTCCTGCTCTCGGCTCCGGAGAGGTCAGACGGGCAGTGGCTCTTCGACGGCTATCGGATGACCTGCTTCACCGACGAGGAAGAGGACCAGACGGAGCCCGGCAAGCTCGGGCTGCCCTGGTACGTCGACACCGCCCTGAAGAACGCCGGCGCGGTCTTCGACGACGGTCCCTCGGCCTGGGCGAGCCACGTCGTCGTCGACCGTCACCTGATCACCGGACAGAACCCGGGCTCGACCGAGGCCGTCGCCGACGCCGTGATCAAGGCCCTGACCGCCCGTTCAGCACAGGCCGCCTGACATGTCGTTCCTGGGCAAGACACTCTCACGGACGAGGAGCCCCCAAGTGAGAACTACCAGCACAGACCCGGTCGCGGACTTCCTGACCGGCTTCACCAACGCCGACGTCGATGCCGCGCTGGCGGCAGTGGCGGACGACGTCCGCGTCACCTTCCACGGACTGGGCGTCCGGGGCACCGGCACCGACTCGATCCGCCGGGTCCTCGAGGACATCGTCACGGCCTTCCCGGACCTCCGCGTCACCACCAAGCGCGTCGTGCGGATCGGCAATGTCGTGACCGCAGAGATCAAGGTCGAAGGAACGCAGGCTGCCGACTACGCCGGGGCCATCAACCAGGAGAAACACCTCGACCTCGACGAGGCATGGCGCTTCGAGGTGCGCGAAGGACGGATCGTGGCGGTCGACGCGTACTGGTGCCAGCAGCAACTCTACCGCCGCCTCGGGGTGAAGCGGTTCGACCAGATCGCGATCGTGTGAGGAGCACCCGATGACCATGACAACCCAAGCCCGTAGCGCTTCCGACAACGCCGCCGTCGTCACCGAGTTCTTCGACCGCTACCGCGCCCGGGACGTGCACGGCATGGGGGATCTGTGCGCCATCAACGCGGACTTCTCCTACCCAGCCTTCGAGATGTGGGGCAAGCAGCGCGTCGTCCGCGGTGACGGCAAGGTCGGCACCGTCGGGAAGGCCATCTGGGCCGGCCTGATCCAAGCCTTCCCGAACCTTTCCAACTCCGTCCACTCGATCGAGGCCAACGACGAGGGCGACGTCGTCGTCCAGGTCGACATCGGGGGAACCCAGCAGCTGCCCTGGGGTTTCGTACGCCCCGCCGGCCGGACCTACAGCGAGCCCCACCTGTTCATCTTCAAGGTGAACCAGGACGGGCTCATCAGGTCCCTCACCGCCTACTGGAACAACGCCGGGATCAGCCAGCAACTCGGCCACCTCGAAGTCGATTAGGAGATCAACACACCATGGCACTGCTCAAGCGTGAAGAGTGGCAGGGCTTCGTCCGCGACGTGGACTGGACCCCAACCTACGCCGACGACGAGGCCATCTACCCCGAGTGGCACTCGGGCACCGGGAAGGTCCCGCGGGAGGCGTGGAAGACCTGGGAGGAGTCCTACAAGGTCACATACCCCGAGTACGTCGCCACCCAGCGGGAGAAGGAGGCGTCCGCGTACGCCGTCAAGGCGGCGCTGCAGCGTTCGAACAACTTCGAGATCCTCGACGAGGGCTGGAAGTCCGCGACGAAGATGCACTTCGGCGGGGTCGCGCTCGTGGAGTACCTCGCCGTTCTCGGCGAGCTGAAGATGGCCAGGTTCGGACTCAACGGAGCGTGGCGGAACATGGCCACCTTCGGTCAGCTCGACGAGATGCGGCACGCCCAGATCACGACGTTCTTCGGGCACGAGTTCATCGCCAAGGACCCGCAGTACGACTGGACTCAGAAGACCTTCCACACCAACGACTGGGTGCCGATCTCGGCTCGCAACCTGTTCGACGGGATGATGATCGCGCCCAACGTGGTCGATCTGGCGATCGAGCTCCCCTTCACCTTCGAGACCGGCTTCACGAATCTCCAGTTCGTAGCTCTCTCGGCGGATGCCCTGGAGTCCGGCGACGTGAACTTCGCCAACATGATCTCCTCGATCCAGACCGACGAGGCACGCCACTCCCAGCAGGGCGGTCCCACGATGGAGATCCTGGTTGAGCACGACCCGGTCAGGGCCCAGTGGATCATCGACAAGAGCTTCTGGGGCTCTGCCCGCATCTTCAGCGCCCTCACTGGGCCCGCGATGGACTACTACACGCCGCTCGAGCACCGCAAGCAGTCCTACCGCGAGTTCATGGAGGAGTGGATCATCGACCAGTTCATCCACACCATCGAGGACTACGGACTCAAGAAGCCCTGGTTCTGGGACGAGTTCATGCGCGGCCTCGACACCTGGCACCACGGCCTGCACATGGGCCTGTGGTACTGGCGGCCGACGCTGTGGTGGCGTCCGAAGGCCGGAGTCTCGAAGGACGAGCGCGAGTGGCTGCAGGAGAAGTACCCGAACTGGGAGAAGGTGTTCGGCGACAAGTGGGACGTGATGATCGACCAGGTCAACGCGAACAACGTCGAGGCGACCCTGCCCGAGACGCTGCCCTGGCTGTGCAGCACCTGTCACCTGCCGGCCTGCAACGCGACGCAGTCTCGTGACGGCAAGTGGCGGATCCGGAGCTGGCAGCTGGACTACGACGGCAAGAAGTACCACTTCTGCACCAACGCCTGCCGCCAGATCTTCTGGAAGGACCGCGACAACGTCAACCACGAGACGCTGATCGACCGCTTCCTCGCAGGTCAGATCCAGCCGATGGACGTCGGCGGGATCCTCAACTACATGGGCCTCACGCCCGAGGTGATGGGTGACGACCCCGACTACGCCGCCTGGACGCGCGACTACGTCGGCCGACCCACCACCGGCCTCGCGGCGCCCGCTGGAAAGGTGAGCTGATGACCGAGCAGATCCAGCGTGGCGTCGAGGACCGGGCCCCTGAGCTCGTGCCCCTCAACGCGATCTTCGCCACCGACTTCGTGCAGATCCTGGTGCCGGTGACCACCGCCAGCACGATGAACGAGGTCGCCGCTGCTGTCGCCCATCACGTCGAGGGCAAGCGAGTCCGGGCATTGCCGTTCCCGAAGTTCGTCATTCACAACGGCCGCCATCTGCCTGGTGAGATGACGGTCGCCGAGGCCGGCATTGCGCCCCTTGACCACATCGCCGTCGAGTACGACCTCCCGGAGGGCCAGTCATGAAGAATCCCGTCGGCCCGATCCTGCGCATGGGGGATCAGATCGAGGACGTCATCCAGGCGATCCGCGACGACAACCCCGGTCAGGAGATCGAGGTCATCGACCGCGGCTCCTATGTCCGGGTCCAGGGCGACGCGTGTGTGCGCGTCACCCAGGACACGCTCCGGCACTACCTCGGGGCCGACTACGAGATCCGCTCCTTCGGCACGATGATGTCGTCGTTCGCGGGCCGCGTCGTCACCTCCAGCGAAGAGATCGTCTGGGAAAAGATCAAGCGCGACACTCCCGAAGGAGAACTGGTCCGATGACCGAGATCACCCGCTCACGGGCCCGCCGTACCTTCAGCGCATTCGGCGACGTACGCAAGATGCCGACCGAGTACGAGATCGTGACTCAGGGCCAGAACTACACGACCCGCGAAAACCGAGCCGCGGCCTTCGAGCAGAACCCCTCCTCACCGGCGAACCTGTGGTTCCTGACCTACAGGGATCAGTCGCCACTGCAGGCCGAGAACTGGGAGCAATTCCGGGAGCCCGACAGCCTGACCTACCGGATGTACGTCGGTGCCCAGGCAGAGTCCGAGTCCAAGATCCACGGCGTGGTCGAGGAGTACGCGCTCCTCGGGGCCGAGAAGCGCCTTGCCCCTGGATGGGTCGAGCTGCTCGGCACGCTGTACACGCCGTCGCGCTACGCGGTGCACGGCTTCCAGCAGATCCAGGCCTACATCGGATACATGGCGCCGACGGCATACATCACGAACCCGGCAGGACTCTCCACCGCCGACTTCCTGCGCCGCAACACCACCATCGCCTACCGCACCCGCGAGCTTCAGCTCGCACACCCGGACTCCGCGATCGGAACTGACAGCGAGCGCAAGCACTGGCAAGGCTGCGCTGGCTGGCAGGGCACGCGCAAGGCGGTCGAATCCGCATTGATCAGCTACGACTGGGGCGAGGCCTTCACGGCCCTGAACCTGGTGCTGCTGCCAACCCTGGACGACGTGCTGACCCGCCAGTTCGCTGAGGTAGCCCTGGAGAACGGCGACAACCTCGCCTGGCTGGTCCAGAGCTTCCTCGACGCCGACAACCAGCGTCGCAACCGCTGGAGCCACGCGGTCGCCCAGTTCGCGATCAGCCAGAAGCCGCAGTCCGCGGCCGCCATCGAGAAGTGGGTCGCCAAGTGGTCCCCGTACGCCGACGACGCAGCCGCGGGCCTGGCCACGCTGCTCGAGACGCTCCCGGAGGCCCCGCGTGCGGCGGACGACGTGATCGCCGGCGCACGCGCGGCCCGTGAGGCGTTCATCAGCTCGTTCCTCGGCGACGCCAACAAGGCATCGGCATGAGCACCCAGGTGGCGACCACGCAGTGGCACGAGACGATGCACATCGACGACCTGTGGGACGGCGACATGGCCCCCGTCGAGGTCGACGGAACCAAGGTCCTCCTCGTCAACGTCGGCGGGGACGTCAAGGCCTACCTCAACCGGTGCCCCCACCAGGCCTGGGCCTTGGATGAGGGCGACCTCGACGGTGAAACGCTCACGTGTATCCGACACATGTGGACGTTCGACGTCACGGACGGCACAGGCATCAACCCCGACGACGAGTGCCTGACGACCTTCGGGTGCGAGGTCGGTGACGATGGCGTGATCCGAGTGGACGTCGGCTGATGTCCGTCCGACGCCACGTCATCATCGGCGGGGGTGTGGCTGCTGCATCGGCAGCAGCCACGCTGCGCTCCCACGACTTCGACGGAGAGATCGTGATCGTCAGCGACGATCACACCCTGCCGTACGAACGTCCACCGCTCTCCAAGGAATACCTCGGCCATGACGGTGACGGCAGACCGACCTTGGTGAAGCCCGAGAACTGGTACGCCGAGCATCAGGTGACCGTGCGGCTCAACACCCGGGCCACTCGGATCGATCCTGGTGCGAAACGGATCGAGCTCTCGAGCAGTGAGAAGCTGGAGTACACCAAACTGTTGCTCGCCACGGGAGTCCGGGCTCGGAGCCTGCCCCATGTGACGAGCGATCGGGTCCTCACCCTTCGCTCCCTGTCCGACGCGACACGGATCCGTCAGCTCCTCGCCAAGGTCGACACCGTCGCCATCCTCGGCGGCGGCTTCATCGGCTGCGAGGCGGCGTCGACGGCGATCTCCATGGGCAAGCGAGTGACCATCGTGGAGCGAAGCAGCACCCTGATGGAGGCGGCGCTGGGCGCCACACTCGGCGGTGTCATGACCGACGTCCACCGAGCGGCTGGCGTGCACGTGATGACCGGGTGCGTCGTGCATAACATCGAGCAGACTCCAACCTCCCTTGTCGTGCGGACCGATCGCCGCGTCATCGAGGCCGATCTGGTCCTGGTGGGCGCCGGAAGCCAACCCAACATCGACCTCGCCGAGGAAGCCGGCCTGCGTACGAATGGTGGCATCGTGACCGACGAGTACTCACGCACAAGCGCTGTCGACATCTACGCTGCCGGCGATGTCGCCTCGATCCTCCATCCCTTCTATGGCGCGCACCTGCGCGTCGAGCATCACGACACCGCGATGCACCACGGCGCGTCGGCCGCCAAGAACATGCTCGACCTGAACGAGCCGTTCTCCGAGTCACACTGGTTCTGGTCCGACCAGTACACGCACAACCTTCAACAGGCGGGACGTTCCGAGCCCGGCGACGAGGTCATCGTTCGGGGCTCCCTCGACGACCTCGACTTCTCGGCGTTCTCGTTGCGCGGGGCCCGCATCACCAAGGTCATCTCTCTCAACCGCCCTCGCGACGTCCTCGCCACCAGGCGGCTGTTGTTCTCCGAACACCAGGCATCCCCGGACCAACTCAAGGACGAATCAACTCCGCTCAACCGGCTGGTACCCCGCGAGCGGCCGAACCGAGTGGAGGCCTGATGTCCACCCTCACCGACATCAACGTGCACCAGAAGCAGGTCCGCGTCCCGTATCAGGACGCCCGCGCGGCGCTGGCTCGCGTCGCCGGCGATGATGCCGTCTCGTCAGTCGCCAAGCTTCGCCACGGCCCCGGAGTCACCTGCGAACCCGTCGCTCGGGTCCTGGACCGGGCACTCACCCATGCCACCCAAGACGGACTCGATCCCCACGGCCTCGTGCTCAGCGCATTCGTCGTCGAGCCAGGCGAGGGCATCGTGCGGGTCCGGCGCAAGGCCCACGGCAAGGCCGACTGGATCACCAGCGTCACGAGCGACATCAGCATCGCGCTGACGCCCCGCGGGATCTACGAGTCCGCTGTCGTCGAAGACCCCCCGGACCGGTACGCGGTCGAGCCGACACCTCGCCCCAGCTCGTACGACGCCTCCCATCCTTTGGTCCCCGAGATCCGCGAGCGACTCTTTGAGGTCATCGACCCCGATCTCGGCGTGAACATCGTCGACCTGGGTTTCGTTCGGAACATCGGCGTGGAGAACACGACTGCCGTCATCACCATGACACTTACCTCGGCCGCGTGCCCTCTCGCCGGCGTCATGGAGGACCAGGTTCGCACCGAGCTTCTCGGCGACGACGGAATCGTGGACGACTTCCGCATCGACTGGCGTTGGGCGCCGGCGTGGACGCCCGCCGACCTCTCCGCCGATGGCCGTGAGCAGCTCCGCGCCGTCGGCTTCAACATCTGAAATGGAGACAGTGAAATATGGGACACGTCGTCATCGCGACCTGGAAGACCAAGCCCGGGGAACGGGAGAAGGTGATGGACATCTTGGCGGAGATGACGCCGGGCAACCGCGCCGAGCCGAAGATGGTTCACTTCCAGGCGCAGCTCAGCACCGCCGACCCCGACACGATCATCTTGTACGAGCAGTACACCGATCCCTCTGGCTATGAAGACCACCGGGCCACCGAGGCGTTCCAGACGAGGGTTCTCGGGGAGGCGATCCCGCTTCTCGCCGAGAGGAACGTCCAGACGTTCACAACGATCGATGGCGACTCGACGTCGTGACTGCTCGATCCATGGTCGACCATCCATTGGCGGTGGCTGACCGGAGGTCGCCGGAGCCATCGGCCGTGCACGGCAGCGTGACACTCTCGAGTTCACTCAAGCGTTCATCTGGCTGTGGCAGGTGGAGTCCATTTCGGCCGGCGCGCTGGTGGTTTACGGCGGAGGGCATTGCGTCGGCAGGAGCGGGTCGGGTATCCGGTTGCCGAGTCGCAGTACGCCGGCTCCGGTCAGTGCTGCCGCCAGGGCGCCGCCCCACCAGACGGCGTCAGGTGAGGTTGCGAGCAGCGGGCCGCCGACGGCGGGGCCGAGGGCTACGCCTGCCATGAAGGTGAGGCCGTAGAGCGACAGGTAGCGGCCGAGCAGATGCGGTGGTGCGAGGTCGGCGACGATTGGGCCGAGCACGATGAACTGCGCGCACTCACCGATCGCGATCACGATCGCGACCCCGACCAAGACGGTGGTAGCGGTGAGCGTCGAACTTGTCAGCGTTGCGAGCAGGACCGCGAGCAGGCCGATGGCAAAGAGCGCGCTGGTCGCGGCAAGAGCGTGTGTGCGGCGCATCCGCTTGACGACCCGCGTGGCTGGAATCTGCGCGACGACGATGAGGATGGTGTTGATGAAGATGACGATGCCGATCTCGCCCGGCCCGATGGGGGTGTGCGCTTTCGCGAACGGCGGGAGGATGTTGGAAAAGAACGCGCCGCCGGTCATTGTGAGCACGATGTTGGCGGCGATGAGGATGAGGAAGAGCCGATCGTGGGCGACTGCTCGGAAGCCTGTTCCCCTGCCGCTGGCCGGCGCCGCATTCGCGAGGCGGGGGTTCGGGATCCCGACGAGCACAACGAGCGCGAAGACACCGAAGGTGGCGCCGTCGACGAGGTAGAGCGCCTGGAACGCGCGGAGGTCGTTGGCGGAAGCGATGATGAAGCCCGCAACCGTCGCGCCGCTGCCGAGGCCGAAGTTGCCTGCGACTCGGCGGAGCGCGATCGAGGAGGCGCGCTGCTCCGCTGAGACCAGGGTCAGGCTCAGCACCTGGTTCGCGGTGCTCGCGACGCCGAACCCGGCGCCGCCGACGGCCGAGCAGACGAAGGCTTGCCAGGGACGGTCGACGAATGCGAAGCCGGCGTAGCCCAGTGCGCTCGCGAGATTGCCGGTGATCAGGATCGGCTTGGCGCGGAAACGATCGAGCAGCGCACCCGAAGGGGGCGTGACGACCGCGGCCGTGGCCATGACCGCCGCCAGCACGAGCCCCGCAGTCGCGGTTGGGAAGCCGCGGGCCTGGTGCAGGTAGATGATCTCAAAGGGAAGGACCAGTCCGGTGCCGAAGTAGTTGACCGCGGTCCCAGCCTGAAGAACGATGACAGGCCCTGACAGACCCGTCCGCCAGCCGCCGAACACCCGAGCGAGCGTTCTGCCCGGTTGCTTCCCGCGGTTGGCTGCTTTCCCGTGCATGCCTGAGACTCGCACGCTCATCAGCGCCCGTGGCCGCGCGGATCGAGAACGGCGAACGCCACGCGCCCGGCCGATGCGGACGATGCCATCGTCAACCTCCAGGGTGGTTTCCAGCCGCGGCACGATCCGGTGGGCGGTCGTCCGGGCGGTCGCTAGTGCATACACCGCTGCGCTGGGAAACTGGGCGCCTGCGAGCCGCCCAGTTCGCGCCATGGGCGGTGTATATACC
This sequence comes from Kribbella aluminosa, assembly GCF_017876295.1. Lineage (NCBI taxonomy): Bacteria > Bacillati > Actinomycetota > Actinomycetes > Propionibacteriales > Kribbellaceae > Kribbella > Kribbella aluminosa. The sequence goes on from NZ_JAGINT010000001.1 coordinate 2,892,721, forward strand.
GGGCAGAGGCACGACGCAGACGCACGACGCAGAGGCACGACAAGGTGCGGAAGGAGGGAGCGCGGGATGGTGCCAGCGGATCTGCTCTCACGGGCGCGGGCCGGGGATGGCGAGGCGTTCCGGGAGCTGGCCGAGTCCCACCGGCGGGAGCTGCAGGTGCATTGCTACCGGATGCTCGGATCCTTCGCCGACGCCGAGGACGCCGTCCAGGAGACGATGCTGGCCGCCTGGCAAGGCATCGGCGGGTTCACTGAGGAACGCGCGTCGCTGCGCACCTGGCTGTACAAGATCGCCACCAACCGGTGTCTCAACGCGCGCCGCGCGGCAAGCCGGCGTCCGGCCAGGGGGTGGGATATGTCGCAGTTCCAACCGCCGGTGCCGACCCCGCGCGACGAGGCCGCCTGGCTGCAGCCGTTTCCTGACGCGTTCCTCCTGGAGGGCGCCGTCGACCAGCCGCTCGGGCCGGAGGCTCGCTACGAGCAGAGCCAAGCCATCTCGCTGGCCTTCGTGGCCGCCCTGCAGCTACTTCCGCCCCGCCAGGTTGCCGTCGTCATCTTGCGCGACGTCCTCGGATTCCACGCCAGCGAGGTGGCCGGCATGCTGGAGGTGACGGTCCCATCGGTCAACAGCGCCCTCAAACGGGCCCGCGCTAACCTGCGGCGCCGGCAACAAGCCGCCGGCCACCAGCCGCCGCCCGCCGCAGGTTCGCCCGCCGAGGACGCGATCGTGGCCATGTTCACCCGCGCGTGGGAGTCGGCCGATCTCGACGCCCTGGTCGCCCTGCTGACCGACGACGTCTTCATCGCCATGCCTCCGGAGCCATTCGGATACGAGGGCCGGGACGCCGTGGCCCGCTACTGGGCCCGCCAGTTCGCCGCGGGCCGCCGTTTCGACCTCGTGCCGACCCGAGCCAACGGCCAGCCCGCATTCGGGGCATACCTGCGCGTCCCGGCCGGAATCCGCCACGCGGCCGGCTTCTACGTGCTCACCCTGGACGGCGACCGGATCGGCGCCATGACCCGCTTCGAGGCCAGCGTGTTGCCGTGGTTCGGGCTACCGCGATCGCTCCCGGCCCGGTGACCAGCCCTGGAGCAGCGATAGTGAGCAGCAGCGACCCAGGCTGGGGAATACGCCCTCGAATAGGGGTGTCGGTAAGAAACCGGGCGGCGGTGACGAACCGTCGACCGGCTCGCGGCCGGACGGAAAGCCAGCGTTGGCGACAAGTGCTGCGCGAAGGGCAATCCTGTGCCTGAACTTCCGCCGATCTCCCACTGGATGCTGCAACGCCTGACCGCGCGACTGCGTTGTTCGTGCTGTCAATGATCTCGAAGGACTTCGCAACGCGGCCCGAGCGGGCAGGTACACGCAGGGATCGGCCGACGAGTTCGTGCATGTGCGGTCGACGTCGGTCGGGTCACGGCCCCGGCGGGCAGCCTCTACCTTGCCTGGCCGCGGCGATGACTTGCCTAGCGAGGTCGTGCTCAGCCGCGGGGCCGGTTGCACCGTACGGCGGACCGCGGCAACCACTGGTCGGAGTATCAGCCCTAGACCGCCAGGGGCTGGCGGCCGACGCGGCGCCAGGCGACCGCCAGGAACACCACCAACACGACGAACGGGAGCGATCCGACCGCCCAGCTCAGCGCCAGCGGTGGACCGGGCTGACTGAGGATCGCCACGTCGGCGAGCGCTCCCTCACCGTGTCCTTGTGGCCCGTCGATGGCGAATCGGAAGGTGTAGTTGCCGGCGGCGTCGAACGACTTCACGTCCAGACCCCACGAGTCGAGCTTGCGGGGGTGCCGGACCAGCGGGGTGACGGTTTCGTCGGGCTTGACACCCGGGCCGTCGACGGTCAGAGTCCCGGACTTGCCGCCGATGCCGCCGTCGGGAACGAAGGTGAAGTCCAGCGATTTCATGGCCCGCATCGGCCAGACCGAGAAGCCGACGGTGACCTGGTACGGGCCGGCCTGGACGTGTTCGGTGTGGACGATGTTGACGGGTGCGTAAGCCATCGCGGGGCTGGTCCCGGCCAGTCCGAGAGTGGTCAGAACGCCCACGATGACGCCTAGCCGCCGGAACCAGTTCGTGGTCATGAGGCCACCTTCGGAGCGGGTGCGAGCGCTTGCAGCATGGTGGCGAACCTGAGGCCGAGGTAGCCCGCGAGGGCTCCTAGCGGAAGGCCGAGGAACGAGATCAGCAGTGTCTGGGTTCCCGAGATGTGTGAGGTGGGGTCGGTGAGGTTCTGCTGGGGCGGCAGGCCGGCTGCGACGATGAGGCCGGACACCGTGCCGGCGAGCAGCATCAGGTTCCTCGGGGCGAGCCGTCGGCTGCGGGCCAGCCAGAACAGGGTCTCGACGAGCACCGCCGCGACGATGAGGAACATCGGCATGGCGGCGGGGATCTCCGGTGGCTTGGGAGTGAGGCCGTCACGGAGGGGCAGGTCGCTGGAACGGGCGTAGGTCTCCGCCGCCCACGGCGAGAACCACCAGAGAAACCCTTGCAAGGCGCCTAACGCCGAGGCGATGACGACGGCCCCGCCCGGACGTCGCAGCGTGGCTCTTCCGATGATCAGCAGCATGGACGAGAAGAGGATGATCCCTAGGACGGTCGGGTCGATCGGGATCGGTAGATTGCTGAGTGCGTTGGTCGGGATGGGGGCGAAGGTGATCAGGATCGGGATCGCCAGCACGAGGCCGGCCCGGCCCCAGCGCTCGTCCCGGGCGGCGGCGAAGACGATGAAGCTGCCGATCATGGTCAGCGTGATCGACAGGAACAGGGCGACGTGCGACGGCGTGTTCAGGGTGGCATCGAAACCGTAGATCGAGTGCCAGGCCAGGTCGAGCAGCCCGTAGACGAGGAAGGACGCCGCCCCGACCCCGGAGACGAGATAGCCGAGCGGTGCTGTGAAGACGCCACCGAACACCCGGACCGGCGTACCACCGACGGTCCGTGGCAGTGGGTGGCCGGCTCGCTGGTGGGAGGTTGCCAGCAGCACCATGGCGAGACTGGCGATCCCGGACAGTGCGCTCCCGGAGTACAGGGCAAGGTGGGACAGCGTGAAGAAGGTGTCGGGGCCGACTTCGACGTGCCACTGCACGTCCCAGCTCAGACCAACGGTGGTGATCGCGGTGCCGAGGAGCACGATCCAGGCTCCGGCCTGAGCGGCGGAGCTCGCCGGGACTGCGGTCCGGCTCGTGGTGGCCGCGGGTGGGGGAGCGGCTCGGCCGATCGCGCCCGGTGCTGCGGAAGCGTCCATGAGATGCCCTTCTTCGGTGAGATTCAGTGGACAGAGAGCGGGAGTGTGAGGTGCTCGGCGGTGCCGCCGGCCTCGATCGACACCAGCAGTTCCCAGGGCCCGGCCATCATCAGCGGCACCCCGTCGACGCGGTAGCGATCACCTCCGAGTGGTACCGCCCGGATCGACTCGGTGGCATGACCCATCAGCGGCATGACCGCCTCGAGGTCCACGGCTGTGGCGGATGCGGTACTGGCGGTGCGCGTGGCGAAGGCGAATTCGATGGCGGTGACGCCTGTCAGTGGGTTGTCCACGGTCGCGGTGACGATGTAGCGGGCCGTTCCGGTGTGAAGCACTGTCGGTGCGGGTTGCATTGGCAGGAGGAGGACGAGGAGACTGGCGACGAGGACGACAGCCACGCTTGCCGCGAGGATCATTCGCCGTAAGGGCATCCGGCTGCTCATCCGTGCATCCCCTGGCCCGAAGGCGCCGCTACGTCGATGACGAGCGGGACCGTCAGTACGGCGTACCGGAGTTCGACCTGGGACCACAGCCGGTAGCGGCCGGGCGTGGGGAACGTGTAGGTGAACGGGACGTCCGGGCCGTAGGCGGCGACGGTCTCGTCCGGAGCGCTGTCCCCGTTGACCGGCGTCATGCCGACCATGCCGACCATGCCGCCGCCCGAGTCGGACCTGCCGCTCATGCCGGGCATGTCCATCCCGGGCATGGACGGGCCGGTGCCGGGCATCGAGCCCATGGAGTGGGCGTGGGACCACACCGGCGCGAGCTGCACCGCAGTACCGAGGTCCGCGTCGGTGGGCAGTGGTCCTGCCACGATCAGGTGCCCGAGCATGCCCAGCCAGGGTTGAAGCTGAGCCGTGTCCCCTGCCCGGACGGTGACGGTTGTTGGCCGGCCGGCCACTGGGGTCGTCGTGGTGACCATGACGTGAGTGGCTTCGAACATCGTCATCGCGGTGAGGTGAGCTTTGTCGAGGACGAGGGGAGTCGCGGTCGCAGACGTCGCCGTTCGGCCAGGGGAGACGTCGAGGCCGGTTCGTACCAACTGGACCCCACCGCCGCGCCGCACCAACTCCGCGGACACCGCGTAGTGGCCGGCAACCGGCAGAGTCAGATGCTGCTCGTAGTGGCCGGGCGAGATCCTGATCGGGTGCAGGTGCCAGAGTCGCCCACCGGGGCCGATGAGGAGCAGGTGGATCAGCGCGCTGTCGTGGACGATCAGGTCGTCCACGGGGGCCCCGGTCGCGCCGTCGGTGAGATCCAGGCGGAGGTCCCCAGGCTGTCCGGAGCGCAGTGGTGACGAACCGAGCGTGAGGATCACGGCTGGACGCGAGAAATCGCTCACCGGCGGCCGGTTCACGGCGTACGGATTGCCGACGTTGTCGACGGTCGGATCGACTTGGCTTCCCGGTTGGGGTGGCAAAGGCAACGATCCGGACAGCACAGCTCCGGTCACCGCCACAGCCAGCGAGGCGGTCAGCCCGGCGACGGGCAGCAGCGCCCAGATTCCGCGGCGAGCGCGGGTTGCCACGACCACCGTGACGAGCAGCATGATCCCGGCGCCGAGGAACCCGCCGTAGATCGCGCGTTCGGGTGGCGACGTGACCTGCGCCGGTACGACGTACGGGATCCTTGCCACCCGGTGTCCGTCGCCGAGGGCCACTTCCCAGGGGCCGGGGCGATCGACCTGGACCGAGGTGGAGTAGGCGCCGGGGGTCGTGCCCAGTTCGACGGACGAGTGGGCGGTCGGCAGGCCCGGCGCCGGCTCTCGCGCTGAGCCGGTCGTGATGCCTACCGGTGTCACCGCGAGCGTCAACTCGCCCGGGGCGGTCCCGGCGTGGGTGATCACGTCGATCTGCAGCGGACCCGGCACACTCGTGACGCGGCGGAGGACAACCGTGAGCTCGCGGTCACCCAGGCTCTGCGCGACGGTGACGTCCCCGCCGGAGGACGGGCTGTCGGCATAGGCGGGCGCAAGTCCGGCAGACAGGACCACGACGCACCACAATCCGCTGAGCAGTAGCCTGACGGGTCGCGTCGCTGAAACCATGTCCGCAACGGTAGGAACCACGGGCGGCAAGGTCATCACCGTCGGCGGGGAAGCCGTGACGCACCGTCGGGGGATCTGGAGGTCCCCCGCGTGGGGGGTTCGTGGAGAGCGGGTGACCGAGGATGATCGACAAGTGGCGTGGTCGGCGAGCTCCCCTCTTGCCAGGGCCGGACCTTCAGGCGTCCGTGACCTGAGCAGGTCCCTGGCGCGCCAGTCGTTGCTCGTCGCCGCGGTCTGCATGGTCGCCGATGTCGCGGCGATGCTTGCCACCGGCCTGATGTCGCATCCGGGCCCGGCAGCCTGGGCCGTGCTCGTGTGTGTCGCGTTGGTCGATGCGGCCCTGGCTCTGCCCGCCCGGCTTTCAGGATGGGTCGCATTGGCCCATGCGGTCCTGCAAGTGCTTGCCGCCGGGCTGCTGGCCGGCTCGGCCGGCGGTCATCACGTCTCCGACGCGGGTTCCCTGATCGCCGGGTACCGCGCAGGTGCCTGGTTGCGCGGCCGGGTTGCGATCGCCGCGTTGGGTGTCTTGATGCTGGGAGTCGTCGGGGTGCAGTTGCTCAGTCCGTCCCACGACGGCGAGATCCTTCCGGTCGAGCTGCTCAAGAACGCGTTGCTGCCCTGGCTCGTGGGTCGCTACACCACCTCTCGGCGCGCCTACCTCGCCGAGCTCGAGCAGCAGGCGGACAACCAGCGCCGCGAGGCCCTGGTCGCCGTGGAACACGCTGTGGCCGAGGAGCGCAGCGCCATCGCCCGCGACCTGCACGACGTCATCTCGCACCACGTCAGCGCGATCGGGATGCACGCCGGAGCCGCCCGCCTGGCGATGAACACCGAGTCCCCTGCCGACGCCATCGCCGGCTCGCTGACCGCCGTGGAGACGGCCAGCCGAGCAGCCATGGCCGATCTGCGGCGGCTGCTCGACCTGCTGCACGGCGGGACCACCGACGCGAACCGGCAGCCAGGCCTCGACAATCTCGACGAGTTGCTCGACGGCGTCCGCCGGGCCGGTCTGCCGACCAGATTGAACACCCACGGTCTGGCCCGGCCGATGCCCGGGTCGCTCGACATCGCGTTGTACCGAATCACCCAGGAGATGCTCACGAACGCGTTGCGCCACGGTGACCGCACACCAGTCGAGATCGTCTTGTGCTTCGGCGACAACTCGGTGTCGGTGACCATGCGCAACGGAATACCGGACGAAGCCGTCAGCCGGGATCGGGCCCGCAAACGCGGCGGTGGGGCGCGGGGGCTGGCGGGGATCCGGCAGCGAGCCGCACTGTTCAGCGGAACAGTCAGCTACGGACCGGATGCCACCGGCAGCTACTGGGAGACGGTGGCGGCCTTTCCGCTGGCCGGTGAGCGATGACGGTACGCATCCTGCTCGCCGACGACCACGCCATGTTCCGCTCCGGACTGCGTGCGGTGCTGGACACCCAACCCGACTTCGAGTGTGTCGCCGAGGTGGCCGACGGCCGGGCCGCGGTGGCCCAGAGCACCCGGCTGCAACCCGACGTGGCGATCCTTGACGTCCGGATGCCCAAACTGGACGGTCTGGCCGCCGCCGAAGCGATCCTTGCCGATGGCAACATCAGCACGCAGGTCCTCGTCCTGACGACGTTCGACGCCGACGAGTACGTCTATCGCACCCTGGCCGCCGGGGCGAGCGGGTTCTTGCTGAAGAGTCTGCCGCCGGAAGAGCTCGTCGCCGCGATCCGGATCGCGGCCCGCGGAGAGGCCCTCGTCGACCCCTCGGTGACGCGACGCCTGATCGCCCGGTTCGCGGCCGGGATCGCGCCGGGCAAACCTGCGCCGGGACGGGCGCCCGGGCTCGAGCGGCTCACCAGCCGGGAGAACGAGGTGCTCCTCCTGGTCGCTGCCGGTCACAGCAACGCCGAGATCGGCGCCCGGCTCTACATCGGAGACGAAACCGTCAAGAGCCACGTCTCCCGCATCCTCGCCAAGCTCGAGCTCCGCGATCGCGTCCACGCCGTGATGTACGCCTACCGCCATAACCTGATCTCCAATGGTCCGTAGAACGACGCCGAGCCCGCAGTCGGGTCGACGGTGCCGTCCCGCTTCGCCACGCTGCTCCGGCTGGATGTGATGCAGTGACGCCGTCTTCTGTGCGCCACAGGGGTCGCTGGCCGAACACGTCGTGCTCGGAGGGTTGTCGAGTCAGGGTGGCGGCCGAGGTAGGCCAGGAGCCGGTCGCCGGCGGTCGCGAGCGGCTCGACTGCCAACGGGAGGGCGAACTCGGGCAACCGTGCGTTCGGCGGGACGATCACTGCGGCCAGCTCCCGCACCACTGTCGCGAGCGAGTCGGGAACCGGAACACATCGCTTTCGACGTCGCAGAGGATGTGCCCGACTCCGGCCCATCGAGCAACCTCCTCGCCGATCGAGATCGGGCGCAGGCGTGGGCCGCCGAGCGAGAACGGCTTGTCGCAATCCAGGCCGCGGGTCTTCCACACCCGGGGCCGTACGTACTCCGATCCGACGCGACCCAGTGTGTGCAACCGCGCGGCTGCTGCAGCCGGCCGGCGACGAACTTGGCGCTCCGCTGACGATTGCACCCGCGCCCAGGATCACAACGTCATCTCTAAGGGTCTCTTCGTGGGGCTCAGCGGTACAGGTCTGCGTGTGCAGAGGTGATTGCCTGAAGCGTCTCGATGAGTTCGCCGGCCGTTTCCTCGACTTCGGCCCGTGATCCATCAGGCCCGTTGAACCAGGAGCACACCTCCTGGACAAGCTTGCCCTTGAGCTCCCGCTCTTCTTGCCAGCCGACCGAGCGAACGTGCGCGGCTTCGATCGCCGCGGCATGTTCGGCGAAGCGGCGTGGGTAGTACTTCTCGATCGCCGGCTCGTTCAGCGCGATGAAGCGATCTGCCGGCCATCTGCTGAAGGACGCCATAAGGTCCTCGGCCACATCCGACCCAGACTTGTCGCCGTCGACGACCACCCAGGCCCTAGGGGTGGGCTCGGGGTCATCGGACTTCTGGACGAACAGCATGAAACGCCTCAGATCCTCGAAGACCTTCTTGACGCGGCCAGTGCCACCGGCTGCCAGGGTGCGGAAGCCCGCGAGCTTTGGGACAAACCCGGGGATGAGCACTTCGCGGAAGAATCTCTCGGCGGTACTCTCTTCGAAGATCAACCAACCGATCGGTTCGGTGACGTCATACCCGAGGTCGGCCAGAGCTTCCCGGCGATCAATTGCGCTGTCAACGCGCAGGTACGTCGTGGTCGGCACGCCGCCAGTGGCGTGCTCAAGAGTTGTTCGATACACGACGGCGCCTGCGGCGGAGCCCAGAGTCCGCAGCACGAGATCACTGTGCGTGGAGACCACGACTTGGTAGCCGTTCTCGTCGACGGCTTGGAGGATGACACCGAGCAGTTCACGCAAGGCTTCCGGATGAAGATCGTTCTCGGGCTCTTCGAGCAGGAGGACGCGGCGGCCGGGACTCGCGAGCTCCGCGAGAATGGTGACGACGCCGCTGACGCCCTCACCCATCCGCTCCAGAGAAACGCCCTCGTACTGGCTGATTGGCAGACCAGGCTGCTGTCCATGTTGGGTTGCAAACGTTCCGATCGAGGTCCCAGGGCCGAGGACTCGCTTGACGAGTTCACGATAGCGCCTACCTTCCGCGTGGTCACCGGACAGCGAGTGCAACAACGCGGTCAAATCTCGGTCGGTTACACCGACGCTCCTCGAGCGACTGTCGTCCACACCGTTTTCATAGCCGCTGACCTTGCGTCTTGAGAACACGGGGACGAAGAGATGCCGCGGTCGCCAGGCGGCCAGCTCCCCAACGTTCCGTGCAGCCTCACCCTTGTTCCAGACGAGATGTACGTTCGGGGCATTGCCCGGCGGAGCCGCAACCCTTCGCACCACGTCTGGTGGCAGTGCGGTATCGCCGCCATAAGCCGCCTCAACAGGTTCGACCGACGGTGCCGCAAGGGCCATGTCGACTTGCAATCCGTTCGAACTGCGAAGACGGCGGTCGTCGTCTTGGAACTGTGATCCTCCCTGAGCGAGATACATCGCGCGTAGGAGCGCCGACTTCCCGGAGTTGTTGCGCCCGATGAGCACGGTGACGGGACCCAACGCCAGCATTCCAGTGTTGTCGATCGAACGATAGGACTGCACCGTCACCCAGTTGATGATCAAGCCGACGACCTCCTCAGGAATCGCACCGGCAGGCTACTCCCGTCGTTGACGACCGCAGGCTCATTACGACGGGCACGGGCCTGGTGGATGTGTCGAGTAGGTCGCGAACTCGTCAGTGTGTCTATGGATGTGGGCACGGACGCTCGGAGGGTAGGGGACACCGCGGAGCCGCCATGGGGTTGACGGCGAGCGGCAGGCGAGCAACGCTGGTCACAACATCATTGCTCCCAGCATGAAAATAAGTGGGCGCCCTGGACCAACTGGTGTCTCGCTTGGGCAGTCACCAGGGCTTTGGCTGCCAGCGTGAGAGGTCGAAGACTTCGTGCCGGTAGGTGGCCGGCTGTCCACTGTGAATGGAGGGGATTGTGCGAGCAAGAGCGTTCGGACTTGTCATCGCGGTGGCAGCGCTGGTGGTGCCGGTCGTATCAGCGTCGGCGGCCCACCCGCCGGAGGCAGGTGGATCTCACGGCAACGGTCTGCCGAGTGCGCCCAATGGTTTCACGACAGTCTTTGCCGATGACTTCAGCGGCCCGCGCGGACGTTCGGTCGATCGGAGCGACTGGCGGTTCGACATCGGAAACCAGGGAGGCTACGGCAACGGCGAGGCTGAGTTCTACACCGACAGTACGAGCAACGTCGGCCTCGACGGGCACGGCAACCTCGAGATCACCCCGATCCGCACGCCTGCGGGCGAGTGGACGTCGGGCCGAATCCAGACGAATCGCTCCGACTTCACCGCCGGCGCGCACGGGATCCTCAGAGTCCAGGCGTCCATCCGGCTGCCACAGGTCGGGTCGGGCGTCGGTGCGACCGGAATCTGGCCGGCGTTCTGGATGCTCGGATCACCGCTGCGATCTGGTGGCACCTGGCCGGACGCCGGCGAGATCGACATCATGGAGAACGTCAACGGACGTCCGGAACTCTCACAGACGTTCCACTGCGGCATCATTCCCGGCGGGCCGTGCGACGAGTCGAACGGCAGGGGACACGGCACACCTGCACCCGACCTGCAGCAGAGTTACCACACGTACGCGATGGAACTGGACCGCAGTATCACGCCCAACCAGATTCGCTGGTACCTCGACGGGCGCCTGACTTTCACGCTCAGCCAGCAGGACCTGCAGTGGAACGGAAGCGATCAGCTGTGGCAAGACGGCACGAACCACGGATTCTATCTGCTGCTCAACGTCGCGGTGGGTGGGGCGTTTCCGTGGGCGGAGTGCAACTTCTTCCCGCATCCGGGTGGCTGCAGCTTCTCGACCCCGTTCCCGCAGATGGACACGTCGAAGACTGTGTCCGGCAAGCCCATGTCGGTCGCGTATGTCGCGGTCTACCAGAAGAGATGATCTGGTCGCCGTAACTGCCGGCCTCACCGACAGGCGGAGCAGGCGTGCTACCTGCAGGCGGCGCTGCGCCTGCTCCGCCGCATCTCGATCACGTCAGGTCAACGTACGAAGTCTCCCAACAGACTGCTCGCCGCGGATCCGGGACGGCCTGCCTGCAGGTAAGGAGGTGGGCACGGACGAGGTCGTGATCTGGACTTCGTCACCCCCGTAGAAGCACGGGGCGCGAGGCTGACGAGGTTGGCTTACGTACTCGCAGGCGGTGATGAGCACCGTGCGCACGACCTTGTTCAGGACACCACCACTGGCCACACGTACCAGATGCCGGGCGCCAACGGGCGGATCGAGCCGGCCCGCGTGATCATTTGGACCCGGGTGGTAACGAGCATGTGGAGCCCCCGCGTAGATTCCTCCTCCAGACCGTGAACAGGGACGATCTGTCGGGTTTCGTCGAGCCGATGAACGATCCGGACTTCGTGCCGAGCACCCGAGGTGCGGGCTGCACGTGGACGGTCGTTGACAACACGTCAACGACCACGATGAACGTCTTCGGCAAGGACCCTGTGGCAGCCCACCGGGTGATTGACTCCTTGCAACTCGCGCGCCGGTGACGCAAGCAAGGCGGTCGACTCGACGACCCTGATCGTCCCCGGGGGCTCGCTGTGGATAGGTGCCAGATCTTGTGTTGCCCGCGGCCTTCGATTAGTTTCACCCAGGTTGGAAGTAAGAATCCTGGTTTGATGACGCGCGAGTTCCGGTGCTCATGGAGGCGTGGAGTCGTCCGAGAGCGGAGGCGTGAGGGTGATCGCTGGTGGTCTGTCTGCTCAAGTTGTTGATCTGGTCGGCCTGAGCCTGGTCGCTCCGGGCCGAGAGCGGCCGGCTGGGTCCGAGGAGTCCAGCGACCGGGCGGGCCGTGCGACCGGGTACGTCGACGGTGTCGAGTACAACAGGGCGACGCGGGCGACACGAAAGGGCGACTCCCGGATGCTCGATCACCGGTTGCGCTTGCTTCGCAACGTCGCAGTCGGTGGCGGTTGGCCCGGGCATCCGGACTCGTCGTCGACATTCCCGCAGACGGTGAAGGTCGTCTGTGTTCGGGTGTCCGACGGCCGCGGTCAGACGTGACTCGGCGGGAGTGTCTGCGCCTGTTGCGGATGACGCAGTTCGGCTGGCTGGTTTTGCCCGACAGAGTGTTCCTTGCCCTTTGGCCGATCGAGTATCTGGTTGACGACTACCGGCTGCTGCTGGCGGTGATGATCGGTCCCGAACAGCGCGCGTCGCTGTTCGGGACCGTCGCGACGATTCGGATCGATGCGTACGACGCGGATCGGGCGACGGGATCGTCGGTGACCGTGATCGGCAACTTGACGCCTCTGGCCGAGAAGGATGCCGGTCGGTTACGGCAGTGGAGGGCTGGGTCCGAATCAGGTGTGGCGTTTGCGGAGTTCAGGATCTGGTGGCTAGCGGGCAGCCGCGGGTACCGACGACGATGACTCTATGCCTCGCTGGCCAAAAGCTCGTGGACCGCGACAGCCGCGGCGCCGCGGGCCCAGTCGCGGGGGTCGGTGTCGAGGATCGAGACGTCGATCTGTGGGTCGAAGTCGCGGCCCAGGCTGGTCGACGTGCGATCGGTCAGAATGTTCCAGAAGGGGGAGTCTGGGGGAGTTAGGGCCGAGACATCCTCGCCGCCGAGGATCATTTTCCGGGTTTGCAGTGCGCCGGCGTAGGTGGCGACCAGGTGGCCGAGGGCGACGGAGGCCTCGTTGAGGAGTTGCGCGGCGTCGTCTGGGTTGTTCAGTCGGCCGAGGCGGGGGATCGAGCCGGTGGTGAGTGCGTTCCGGATGGCGGTGAACGACGACTGCTGTGGCTTTCCGGAGACCTCGACAACCGCGCTCTGTCGTTCGAGATAAGCGGCCGCGCAGCCGGTGTGTCCGAGATGGCAGGTTCGATTGCCGCCGATCGGGGAGTGGGTCATGAGGTGCCCGTCGTCGATCCGCTCGGGCAGGCGGCCGAGGTCCGCGGAGCCGAAGCCGATCCCGCGGCCGACGGTGATCAGGCCGAAGTTGGGCGCCAGGCGCCCGTCTCCGAACAGGATGTAGTCGTGGCACAGAGCGGCGACGTCGTTGGCGACCGTGACGGGGACCTTGTCGAACGCAAGTCCCAGCTGGCCGGCGAGGTCGGCATCGGGCGCCCAGTCGAGGAACGCCGATCGTTTGACCCACCGGCTCTCGGTGACGACTCCGCCGATGCTGACGCCGATGGCGTCGAAGGTCGGGAGCTCGTCGGCGATCTGCCGGGCCAGTCCTGCGATCCGTTCGACGACCTTGTCGAACGACTTGCCCCTGCCAGGGACGGACGCGGTCGCACGCGTGACGATGCGGCCCTGCAGATCGCAGCCGACGGCGTAGATCGCCCGATCTTTGATCACGATGCCGACCACATGAGCCGCGTTCGGGTCGATCGACAGCTCACGTTGTGGGCGGCCCAGTCGGTCCACGGTGTCGGCCGACTCCTCGACGGCGAAGCCCAGTGACACCAAACGCTGCGCTGCCCTCGACGACGAGGTGTAGGACAGACCGAGCTCGTCGCTCAAGGCAGCCCTCGTCGACGATCCGTGCACGACCAGCCATCGGATCATCGCCAGCTCGTACGGCCTCAACTTGTCCATGCGAACATATTAATGCAGCCAGAAAGTAACGAGCACCGACCCGCGCGTCGTAGGGAGGCGAGTTCCACGGGCGCAATCCAACGCGGCCGTAACCCGAGGGTAGTGCTCAATCGCAATGTGTGGCAGGCCGCCGTTCCTACAGGGTCTACAAGCGCCTCCGCATCCGATCGTCTCGAGTCGGCGGCTGCCCAGGACAGCAGAAGCGCTGGTCGCCCTGTGGCCTTCCTTGTGCGACCCCTGGTTGTGGGTTGATTAATTTCCTCCTGACTGGAAGAAAAGTCAACGGCTGAGTGCGACACGACTTGCTAACGGAGTAGAGCGCTCTCACACGGGAATCTGGTCGCGCAGCCGCCGCATGCGGGGATGTGGTGGCTGGCTGATCCGAGCCCTTTACATCCACTCTTATCCGAGTTAATTTCACCCTGCTCGGAAAGAAAGGGGAGTGGCTCATGATTGCTCGTCGGCAGGTGCTCGCGACGTTCGCGGGGATCGCGGTGGCGGGGCCGTTGGTGGCCTGTTCGTCCGGCAGTTCGTCGGGCTCGACGGATCCGAATGCTCCGGTGAAGATCTCGATCGGGGATCGCCCGACACCGGACAACGCTGCGGCTTTGAAGCAGTACAACGACACGGTGGCTGCCTTCATGAAGGCGAACCCGAACATCACGATCGACACCAGTGAGACGGTGTGGGATCCCCAGACCTTCCAGGCGCAGGTCGCCGGCGGAACGCTGCCGACGGTACTCTCGGTGGCCTTCACGGAGCCGGCGCTGCTGATGGCCAACCGGCAGTTACCGGACATCACCGACCAGTTGAAGTCCATGGGACTTCTGGACCAGCTGAACCCGGCCGTGCTGCCGACGGTCTCCAGGGACAACCGGATCTATGCGGTGCCGATCTTCGTCTACACGTTCGCGCTGATCTACAACCGTAAGTTGTTCACCGCGGCGGGGTTGGATCCGGACAAGCCGCCGACGACCTGGGACGAGGTACGGGCGGCGGCGAAGGCGATCACCCAGAAGACTGGGAAGACCGGTTTCGGTGCGATGACCACGAAGAACCAGGGTGGCTGGGGATTCACGAACATGGTGTACGGCATGGGCGGCCGGATCGAGTCCGGCGACGGCAAGAAGTCGCGGCTGACCGATGAGCCGGTCGTCAAGACCCTGCAGTTGCTGAAGGACATGCGCTGGACGGACAACTCGCTCGGCAGCCAGTTCCTGTACGACGCGAACGGGGTCACGCAGGACTTCGCGGCCGGCAAGGTCGGGATGATGCTGCACCTGCCGGCTGTGTGGAGCGACCTGGTCAAGAAATTCGGTATGAAGGCCGCTGACGTCGGTGTCGGTCAGTCGCCGCAGGCAGGGACCGACCTGAAAGGCGTGCTGACCGGCGGGAACGTCCGGATCATCAGCATCAAGGCGTCCTCGGAACAGGTCAACGCAGCGCTGAAGTGGATCGCCTACAACGACTTCCGGCCGTTCAGCGACAAGGCGGTCGCGGTTGCGAACGTCAAGGCGACGCTCGCGAACAAGGACTTCGTCGGGATCCCCGGCGTCACGCCGCTGGGAGAGAAGCAGTACGACCAGTACCTCGAGTGGATCAAGCCCTCTGTGAACGTTCCAGCTGCCGGTTTCACGGGGTACACCGACACGGTGAAGAAGATGCCTCTGATCGCCGAGCCGCCGAACAAGGCTCAGGAGGCGTACAAGGCCCTGGACACGGTGGTCCAGAAGGTCATGACCGATCAGTCGGTCGATCCGGCGGCGCTGCTGTCCGATGCCGCCAAGTCGCTCGACAGCAAACTGTCGCGCTGATGCCGGTGAGTCACCTGCGGTCCCCGCGCACCCCTGTGCGCGCGGGGTCTGCGATCGAGAGGCTGGAGGGTCCATGTCGAGGAGTGATGTCGTCAAGGTGCTGGAGGTTGCAGACCGGAGACACAGTTCGCGCCGCGACGGCGCGGTCCGCCGGTGGTTTCGCTCGACCGAACCGGCCGCGATCATCTTCGCGGTGCCGGTCGTGCTCTGCTTCGTGTACTTCTCCTGGGGGCCGATCGTCCGGGGCCTGCTGCTGAGCTTCCAGCGGACAAATCTGGTGCAGGCGCCGCAGTGGGTCGGGCTCGACAACCTGTCGTACGTGCTATCGGATCCGCTGCTGCCCAAGGCCGCGCTGAACACCGCCTGGTTCGCGTTGCTTGCGTTGGTGATCGGGTTCCCGGTGCCGATCTTCCTGGCTGTGTTCATGAACGAGATGCGCCGTACCGGCTGGCTCTACAGTGCCCTGGCGTACCTGCCGGCCGTCCTGCCCCCGGTCGCCGCGATCCTGTTGTGGAAGTTCTTCTACGATCCCGGCGCGGGAGGGATCTTCAACACGCTACTGGGCTTCGTCGGTCTCGGGCCGTTCCCCTGGCTGAACTCGACAGCGATGGCGATGCCGGCCATCGTTCTCGAGGCGACGTGGGCCGGCGCCGGTGCGACGGCGATCATCTATCTGGCCGCGCTCGGCTCGGTCCAGACCGAGCTGTACGAGGCTGCCGAGATCGACCGGGCCGGTATCTGGCGGAAGGTCTGGCACATCACGATCCCACAGTTACGCAACATCATCTTGGTGATGATGCTGCTGCAGCTGATCGGCACCTTCCAGCTCTTCGCCGAGCCGTTTCTCTTCACCGGCGGGGGACCGGACAACGCGACGCTGACGATCATGCTGATGATCTACCAGTACGCGTTCGTCAACGGTGACTTCGGCGCCGCCGCCGCGCTCAGCCTGATCCTCGCACTGTTCCTGTGCGTGCTGTCTGGCGTCTATCAGCTCGTCACCAGAAGATGGAGCGATTGAGATGACCACGAACATCGCCCGGCCCCGGGCGGCGTCGCCGGCTGCCCGGCGTGGCGGAAAGAAGCGGGAAGAGCAGAACGAACGCGGACTGCTGTCGGATTCGGACCGCGGCCGGCCGACGGTGCGGGTCGTGCTGATCTGCATGCAGATCATCGTTCTCGGCGGGCTGGTCCTGGGCGGCATCGGACCGATCGTGTGGGCCGCCAAGTCCGCGGTCTCCACCAGCAACGACATTCTGTCGGCGCCGCTGTCGTGGTGGCCGTCAGGCATCCACTTCGGCAATCTGGCCGAGGCCTGGACCCGGGTCCGGATCGGTAAGGCGCTCGGCAACACGGTGGCTGTTGCCGTCGGGTCGACGCTGACGTCGCTGTTCGTGTCCATCACCGCGGCGTACGTGCTGAGCATCCTTCAGCCTCGCTGGGGCAAAATCCTCAGTGGAATGGTGCTCGCCACCCTGTTCCTGCCCGGCGTGATCACCCTGGTGCCTCTGTACCAGACCGTACTGAAGCTGCCCTTGCTGAACATCTCGTTGCTGAACTCGTTCTGGGCGCTCTGGCTGCCGGCCGGCGCGAACGCCTTCAACGTCCTGATCACCAAGCGCTTCTTCGACGGCATCCCCAAGTCGTTCATCGAGGCAGCCCGGATCGACGGTGCCGGCCCGATCCGCGTGCTGTGGTCGGTGATGCTGCCACTGTCCCGGCCGATCATCGGTGTGATGGCGCTGTTGTCACTCATCGGAGCGTTCAAGGACTACCTCTGGCCCCTGCTCGTCATCCCGAACCCGGACAAGCAACCGATCTCGGTCGCGCTCCCACGCCTGTCACAATCGGCCGAGCTGAGCATCAACCTGGCCGCCGTCTTCCTGACCATCGCGATCCCCGTCGTACTGTTCCTGATCTTCCAACGACAATTCCTGCGCGGAGTCGCGATGACCGGAGGAGTGAAGGGATGACTGAACGTCGTTCGGCGCAGGGTCGGTGGCGATACGGGGCTGAACGATGAGCCTCGCAACTCAATTCATACTCGACATCACCGCGGTGCGGATGCAGCACGGCCGCGACGACCTCCGAGGCGTTGAAGCCGTGCGCTGGGAGAGCATCTCGGCAGTGCGCGAGGAGTGCTCCGTGGGCGACCTGATCTGGTGGATGACACGGGGAGGGGGACGAGCATATGTGCGGCTACCGGACGGCGTACGGGGGCCCAGGATCGAAGTGGTGGACGGACGACGCTTCCACCTCCGCAGCGGACCCGCCGACGACGGCTACGACTGCCTTCTCCGGCTCCCTCGGATCTGACATCAGACCGAGGACCACCCGCTCCTGCCGATGGATACGCGCACATCACACCCGGATCCGCAGCAGGGCGGCCGGGCGCTGGGAGCGGCTCAATGCACGGTTTCGAGCCTGGATGGACGAGGACTGATGATCGGACGCCAAGCGATCACTTGAGCATCTGCTGGTGCCCGCCGTGAGCATCGGGCCCGAGCTGACCTCGGCCAGGCGTGGTGTCACCTCACCACCACGTCCGGGCCTGGCCCGCTCGAACGTCCCCGTCCGTTGGAGTCTCCTGACAGCCTGCGGGCGAGGACCTCGCCGGGGGATGTGGTTGCCCGGCGCACGGGAGGGAGCGGCCGGGGCTATCGAACGTCGGTGGTCCCGGCCTTCCCCGATCGCGACGAGACCCTTAGAGAGACGGAGCGGCGGATGGGCGCGAAGAAGGGACCCAGTCAGATGACGCGGCCGGAGGTCATCTCGCGGGCGCAGTACGACAAGGAGTTGGCCAAGCTGCAACTGGAACTGGTCAGACTGCAGGAGTGGGTCGTCCATCAGGGTCTACGGGTCATGGTGATCTTCGAAGGCCGGGACACCGCCGGGAAAGGCGGCACGATCAAGCGCATCACCGAGCGGCTGAATGCGCGCCACTACCGCGTTGTCGCGCTCGGTCCGCCCACTGAGCAAGAGCGCGGGCAGTGGTACTTCCAGCGCTACATCACGCACCTGCCGGCGGCCGGCGGAATCGCCCTCTTCGACCGCAGTTGGTACAACCGCGCCGGAGTCGAACGCGTGATGGGGTTCTGCACCGACGCCGACTGCGACGAGTTCTTCCGTACCTGTCCACAGCTGGAACGTTCGCTGGTCCGCTCCGGGATGATCCTGATCAAGTACTGGCTGTCGCTGAGCGACGACGAACAGGAACGGCGATTCACCGACCGCATCAACAACCCGCGCAAACGCTGGAAGCTCAGCCCGATGGACCTGGAAGCTCGCGCGCGCTGGGTCGACTATGCCGAGGCCAAGGACGAGATGTTCGCGTACACCGACATCAAGGAGGCTCCCTGGTACGTCGTGAACGCGGACGACAAGCGCACCGCGCGGCTCAACCTGATCAGCCACCTGCTCACGGTCGTCCCCTACCAGGACGTCCCGCATCCGGTGATCGAACTGCCGCCGCGCCAGGTGCGCTCCTACCAGCGATCGCCGCTCGACTCCCAGACCTGGATCCCGAATCGGTACGTCGTGTCGAAGTAGCGGCACCCGCGCACGACATCGATCGCAGGCAGACCTGGACGGCTGGGATACCAAGTACTCAAGGAGGAACAGATGGTCCTGTCGAGGAACTTCATCTGGGGGGTGGCCACATCGGCGTACCAGATAGAGGGCGCGGTCGAGGCCGATGGCCGGCTGCCGTCGATCTGGGACACCTTCTGCCGGATGCCCGGCGCGATCGCGGGTGGCGACGTCGGTGACACGGCCTGTGATTCGTATCATCGCTGGCGCGACGACATCACCTTGCTGAAACAGCTCGGCGTCGACGCCTACCGATTTTCCGTTGCCTGGCCGCGGATTCTGCCGACCGGTCACGGCCCGGTGAACTCCGCCGGTCTTGACTACTACGATCGCCTCGTCGACGAGCTGCTTGCCGAGGGCATCGAACCCTTCGTGACGCTCTACCACTGGGATCTGCCTCAGTTTCTGCAGACGGCAGGCGGCTGGGCGAGCCGCTCGACAGCCTACAGATTCGCCGAGTACGCCGCTGTCACCGGGGGACGGCTGGGGGACCGCGTCCGTCACTGGACGACCCTGAACGAGCCGATGTGCTCGGCGTGGATCGGCCATTGGGAAGGGGTGATGGCCCCCGGCATCAAGGACTACAAGGTCGCGATACGCGCGTCGTACCATCTGCTGTTCGCCCATGGGCTGGGAATCGAAGCCCTGCACGCCTCGTGCGCAGCCCCGCCTGATGTCGGGCTGGTCCTCAACCTGAGCCCCTGTGAACCGGCCACGCCGACGGCCGACGACGAGCGCGCGACGCGAGTCGCGGACGGCCACAACAACCGATGGTGGCTCGACCCGGTCTTCGGACGAGGATTCCCGGCCGACATGCTCGAGACCTACGGCATCGACCTGCCGATCCGCCCCGGCGACCTGGCGACGATCGCGACACCGACCGAGTACGTCGGCCTGAACTACTACTCCAGACAGATCATCACGTCCGACGAATCCGTTCCCGTTCTGGGCCTGCGCCAGGTCGACGAACCGGACCGCGAACGCACGGCGCTCGGCTGGGAGGTCCACCCCGCCGGACTCGAACAGCTCATCCTCCGGCTGGCCCACGAATACGGCGCCTCGAAGATCTACGTCACCGAGAACGGATCGGCCTGGGCCGACCACCCCGACACCAGCACCTTCGAGGTGGACGATCCTGAGCGGACGTCTTATCTCGAACGGCACGTCGGCGCCTGCCGCCGGGCCGCCTCGCAAGGCGCACCACTCGCCGGCTATTTCGCCTGGTCCCTGATGGACAACTTCGAATGGGCCTACGGCTACCAGGCCAGGTTCGGCCTCGCCTATGTCGACTACTCCACGGGCGCTCGCGTGCTCAAATCCTCCGGCAACCGTTACGCCGCGCTGATTGAAGCCCACCGCGAGGACTGGGAGCACACACGATCTGCTGCCCGCCCCGCACCAGGCCGTCGAGTTACCGGAGATCTTCCCCCGCCAAGTAGCTGAGACGACCGACACGCAGCGAAACGCCCGATGCCGACAGGGCATTTCTACGCTGTTGGGCCGCGGCGCCGGCCGCATACGGTGATTCGACATCGGGTTCGAAGGAGAGGCGGCCGTGATTACTGTTGCGATGATCGACGATGATCCGGTGGCCCGGATCGGTTTCGCCGACATCGTCGCCAACGAATCCGAGATCGAGTTGATCTCCAGCAGTCCCTCGGTGGAGTCGTTCGAGGCGAAGGCCGAGACTCCGACTGTCGTCGTGCTGAACCTCGGCCTTCGCGGCGGCGGTGCCTCCGGGTGGGCGGCGGTCGCACAGTTGGTTGCTGCCGGCCACCGAGTGCTCGTCTTCACGATCTCGGACAAGGAAGGACCGGTGCTCGACGCGCTCGAGGCCAAGGCCATGGGCTATCTGACGAAGGAGGCGGAACCGGCGGAAATCGTGCGCGCCATCAAGAGCGTCGCGGACGAGAGGCTGTTCATCTCCGCCACTGTCGCCGGATATCTGCTGGTCAGCCTGCCCAAGCTGACTCCGCGGGAGCGCGAGGTGCTGACGCTGGCGGCATCAGGGGAGACCTCACGGGAGATCGCTCATCGGCTCTACATCGACGAGAAGACGGTCAACGGGACCCTTGACCGGATCCGGGACAAGACCGGCCTGCGGCGCCGGACGCAATTGACGAAATATGCAATTGATCGTGGCCTGCTGTGACACCCCGGCCCGGAGCCGGCCCGCCGAATCAGGATTTGAGGACTGATATCGTGGACGACAGCATTGCGGATTGCCTGGTGATCGGCGCGGGCATCGCTGGACTGACGGCGGCCCATCAGCTGCAGAAGAGCGGCTTTCGCGTTGTCGTGACCGAGAGATCGGACTACGTGGGTGGTCGGCTGCGCACCGTCCATCTCAAGGAGGGAGCCGTCGAGGTCGGCGGTGCCTTCATCTCCGACTTCTACGCGGCGACTCTCGACCTGCTGACCCAGGTCGAACTCGAGAAGAGCCTCTTCACCCGGCCGCAGACTGCGTTCGTACTCAGGAATCGGCAGTCCATGCCAAGTTGGCCTGCGGGCGAGCTCGTCAGGAGCCCGCTTCTGACAGTTGGTCAGAAGATCCGGCTACTCGGCCTCCTCGTGCCTCTCGCCCGGCACTGGCGTGCTCTTGACATCGCGCAGCTTGGGCTGCGAGCACAGGCGCTCGCCACACCGGCGGATGTGCTGGTCGGCAAATGGGCAGGGCGCGCGGCCGGAGAGTGCTTCTTCGGCCCCCTGCTGCAAGGGCTTCTGTACTGGCGTCTACCGGAGACAAGCGCCCATGTCATGTTGGCGATCCTGAAAGCCTTCCTCCGGGGCAAGGCGACATACCGCCTGCGCAACGGTATGGCTGAACTGCCAGCGCGGCTGGCCCTTGAAGCAGACGTGCGGGTCGGTTGGGACGTTCGAGGCATCGAAAGGAACAAGTCCGGCCAGTACGACGTGCAAGCGATGGATTCGACGGGAGCGAGCCGCGCGCTGCACGCCCGTTCGGTAGTCGTCGCTACCCGTGCAGGTGCTGCGATGTCGCTGACCGAGTCGATTGCGCCGTGGGCTGTGGCTTTCCTGCAGAGCGTCGAGTACTCCCGCTCAACCACGTTCACTTTCCGGACCGCGCCGGGGGAAACGTGCCCGCTACCCGGCCCGCTGTTGTTCCCGAGCTCCACACTGCCGGGGGTCAGCAGCATCAACCCCTTGGTGTCCGACGACGGGCAGCCGACCCGGATATTCGGCATCAGTATCAACGCTGACTATCGTCGCCCGGCAGGCGCCGGCCTTGATGCGCTGGCGATGAACGTGCTTCGTGTGGTCTGCCTCTCGCTCGGATCGCCCTGGTGGCTCACAAGCGCGAAACCGGTTCATGTTCAGGACTGGCCGGAGGCACTGCCCAAGTTCGATTCGGGCTATCTCGCTCGACTCCACGACTTCAGGACTGCAATGGCATCGGCCGATACTCCAGTCGCGTTCGCCGGGGACTATCTCGATGCGCCATACATCGACGGCGCGGTACGGAGTGCGACCAAGGCTGCCGACCTGGTCCGGAGCCGGCTCGCCGGCGACGCGGACGCATGACCGGCCATGCGTCCCCCCAGCCGACGCCGAACAGCGTCAGTGGTTCTCGACCTCGTGCGCATCCGGTCGACGGGCGGAGCGTTCGGTCTCGCAGGCATCGGATCCTGGAATCTCGCGCGGTCCGGTGTGGACATCGACGTACCCCGGCACGTCGCGATCGCAGTGGCAGCGTTCCTCGGGATCGCGTTCTGCCAGGCTTTCAACGACGTGATCGATCGCGACCTGGATCGACTTGCGGGCAAGACGAGACCGCTCGCCGCCGGACAGCTGTCCTTGGGGACCGCGCGGTGGGTGAGTGGACTCTGCGCCGTAGGGGCCGTTCTTGTCGTCTCGTTCGATCCGGTGTTGTCGCTGGCCGAGGCTGCCGTCGTCGGTCTGGGTGTGTTGTACTCCTGCCGACTCAGGTCGACCATTCTGGTCGGGAACCTGTTGGTGGCCGCTGTCAGCACCAGCGCCTTTCTCCTCCCGTACCTGAGCGTCGGTGAGATCGGCCCTCCGGCCCTGGCGGGCTGGAGCTTCGTCGGCCTCTACATCTTGGGTAACGAGATTTTCAAGACGCAGGTCGATCGTCGCGGGGACCGCGAGTACGGCCTCAGGACAGTTGCGACCGCCGCGCCGTCAGCCGCATCGTCTGCGGCGCTGCTGATAGCGACCTGCGGCATGGCCGGCCTGGCGACTGTTTTGGCTGCGAGGCTGAGATACGGCTGGCGGGTGGCGTTCATCTGCACCGTCCTGCTGGTTCTGCTGCTGCAGTTGGCATCGCTTGTCAGGCTGCTCATATCGACACGAGAGTGGATCGGTCTCGACTGGGAGGGGGCCCAGACCTGGTGGAAGATCCCGTGGGTTCCGGCTGGTCTTCTGCTGCTGATGGTGAGATAGAGGGGGAGTGTGGGGGTGATGTCAGATGAGGTACGACGTGGTCCGACCGGGCCGTTGCGGCTCGTTGGTGTGGCCGAGAGGACTGGTGCGTGGGCAGCCTCGGCGGGATATCTACAGAGGGGCATCGTTACCGCCGCAACCTGTTGGATCGCCTATCGGCTCGGCTGGTCGGGCTGGATTGTTGCCGGATCCTCAGTGATCCTGCTGGCGTGGAATGGCATTGCCGGACTACGCGCCGCCCGGCACGTCTCGCCGGGCCGCCTCGCCGCGGTGCCGGTCCTGGTCGTCGACATCACCATCATGATCGGGCTTGCGATGTTGGTTGCCGCCGCCCAACCAGCGGGGACCATTCTGAACCACGGCGCGGATCTCGCCGGCCAATATGCGGTCGGCACGACGGTCCTCTGGACAGCGCTCCGCGGGGTCAGTGCCGGCCTGGCGGTTGTCCTGAGCAGTTGCCTCATGCAACTGGTGGCCGTCCTGGTCAACGGAGCGGAGGTCGCGGGCCGCGCCGCAGTGGTCGAACTCGTCGTCCGGATAACCTGGGTTGTCGCGGCATTGACGGTCGCGTCGGCGATCATGGCCTACGCCAACCGGTCATGGCGGCTGGCGTTGTCACTCGGCAACGAGTTGAAGACCTACTCGACCATACAGCGGTACCTGGACAGCGTCCACGACATCGTGTTGCAGGACTACGGCCACATCCTGCGAACGACGGCGCGAACCGACATCTCGTCGCAGCGAGTGCTTGATGACATCGGTCGCTGGGCGCGGCAGTCGATCGCGTTGATCCGTGCGAGATTCGCTCAGGAGGACAGCGACGACAGACGTGTGGGTGTTCGCTTCGATGCGCTGGGGGCGGAGTTCCGGCGTCGCGGCCTCGACGTCGACGTCCGGGTGGACGTCGAAGAGATGAATCCACACGTCGGCGGGATCGTGGTCGCTGGCGTCCGCGAATTGCTGTCGAACGTGCAGGTGCACGCCGGCGTCCGTCGCGCCGAGTTGGCTGTGCGACTCGATGCTGGGTCGCTGGTGGTCGACGTTGTGGACCGAGGCTGCGGCTTCACGCCACGGCGGGACGAGTTCGGATATGGCCTGGCGCATTCGGTCGCCGACAGGTTGTCCACGATCAACGGACGCTTCCGGATCGACTCGCGGGCCGGTCTCGGCACCAAGGTGACTCTGTGGATTCCGATCGACGTTGCACTCCGCGTGTCGACGGAGTCAGGCACTCCTTCGCTCGATCACCTCGTCGCGCGGCTCTCCGCGGCGAGCCGGCTGCCGGGAGGCCAAAGTTGCGATCATCGCCCGTGGTGGAAGCGCGATCTGTCCGAGCCCGAGGTACGGGCCATGGTGCACAACCTGGCGCGGGGCTGGCTAGCCACGCCTGTGCTCGTGTATCGGATCTTTGTCGGCCCGGTACAGGTGCTCACGGGCCTGAGCGAGCCCGGCCTCAGCCCCGGTCGCACCATGGTCGTGGCACTTCTCGGATACCAGGCAGTAGAGATCACGGTGTTGATCCTGGCGATCCGTGGTCGAGCCGGTCGGCTGTTGAAGAACCCCGCCGTGCTGCTGGCTGACTTTTCGATCTGCGCGGTGCTCAACGTCTGGGCGGCGCAGGTCGTCGCGACCGCCGGTCTGCCGTTGGATGTCTCGCACCAGTTCCTGTTTGCTTACACCTACGGTGCTGTCGCGTTATGGACCGTCGTACACGGCTCGCGGACCGGACTGGCTGTTCTCGCGCTCGCGCTGGCGCTCGAAGTAGTCCTGACCGGGATGTCACTCGAGGGATTCACCGTCGGGACCGCGCTGACCCAATGTGCAAAGTTGACGGCGGCTGTCCTGGTTGCGGCCAGTGTGAAATGGAGTTCTGACAGAGCAGTGGCTCGGGCCGTGCAGTCGACTGCGGATCTGGGAAAAGTGAACTCGCGGATCGTGCTCATGCACAAGCTCGGCAGCCGATCGGAGTCGGTGCTGAGCCAAGTTTCGCGTTGACGAAGCGCGAGGGCAGAGACCTCGAGCGCAAGGTAACCGCGATTCGCGCGATCACCCTGACTGAGATAGCCCGCCTTCGCCGGGAGCTTGACAGGCCCGGCGAGCTCTTCGAGTCTTCCGCTGACGGGTGGACGAGCGCTGCAGGCGGAGTCCACCCTCCGGGACAGGATGTGACCGCGGCGGATGGGATACGTCGGGAGCTCGCTACGGCCGGTGTACGGGCCGAGCTGGTGCTCGTCGGCGCGGTGGACGACGCTGACGCCGAACTACTGGCCGCGGTGGCCGAGGTCGCGCATCTGGTCGCCGCGGTCCTGCGAAGTCGCCACCTCGTCGTCATAATCCGATCTGGCGCAGGTCACCTGCAGGCGGTGATCCGCGATCGCGACTCGGAGGCGTCCGAGCTGCTCGGACAGCTACTGCCGAGATTCAGGTCTTCTGCACCAGGCATCGAGGTGACGGCAGTCAGCGATCTGAAGACTGCCGAAGGGCGCGGGTCGTGGTCGACGCCCGGACTGCCCGATCGACGCGCGTGTCAGCGTAGGTGAGCGGCTGTGATGATGACGGCGACCGTCGCCACGGTGAATGTCGCCGCGAGACGGTCCGCGCGGTCCGGCCCCACGACTGGTTGGCGGTGTCGATGGAGGACAGAGCCGAGACGACCATTTTCGCAAGGTGCTTCATCATGGCCTCCTTTCACCATCGAGTGTGCCAACTGCCGCGGATCGCCTGTAGAACAGATCTTCCGGCAGTACGAGGGGCAGTTGACGGCCGAGTACATGGGCGCAACTACACCCACCCGAAGGGCATTTCGACGGGGTCTGAACCGACAACCGCGTGCGATCGGCGCTGGCGCCGGCTGGAAGACCGGGGCGTCGTGCGCCTCGGGGTTCGAGCGATCAAGGTTATCGGCGCGCCCTGGTCGACGGGTCGACTGCTGTGCTCCGCGCGCACGTCATGACCTTGCAGTTGGGCCGGGGCGAAGGTGAGATGTGCGGCAGCAGTGACGACCAGGCGGTCCGGGACAGCCTCGGGACGAGGTCTGTTGAGCCGCGTGCCATTTGTGGCTGGGCGTCGTCGACCTAGCTGAGGTGGGCCTCGACGGAGCCGAACGGGACTGGTGCTGATCGAGCGCTGGGTTGTCAGCGCGTCCAGGCCGGTCCGCCCGGAAAGTTGAAGTGGTGGAGCGCCTCGGACGTCATTTGCGCGCTGTAACCGGGCGTGGAAGGGATCACGTAGTGGCCTTGGTGGATCTGGACCGGGTCGACGAAATGTTCGTGGAGGTGGTCGACGTACTCGGTGGCCCGGTCGGTCGTTGATCCGGTGATGGCGATGTAGTCAAAGATGGACAGGTTCTGGACAAGTTCGCAGAGGCCGACGCCGCCGGCATGAGGACAGACCGGTCTGCCGAACGTCGCGGAGAGCAGGAGATTGCTGATGTTCTCGTTGACTCCAGCGACTCGCGTGGCGTCGATCTGAAGAAAGGACAGCGCCCCGGCCTGGAGGAGTTGCTTGACGATGATCCGGTTCTGGACGTGCTCT
The DNA here is from genome assembly GCF_017876295.1 of Kribbella aluminosa. Classification (NCBI taxonomy): domain Bacteria; kingdom Bacillati; phylum Actinomycetota; class Actinomycetes; order Propionibacteriales; family Kribbellaceae; genus Kribbella; species Kribbella aluminosa. Next base: position 2,919,557 of record NZ_JAGINT010000001.1, read on the forward strand.
CCGGTGGCGATGCGGATGGGCGCGACGGCGCGGGCGATCGCGGCGTGGCCGAGAATGTCGTCGGGACTGGTCGGTTCCTCTACCCACCAGACGTCGTACGGCTTCAGCGCTTCGATCCAGGTGATTGCGTCGTCGATGCCCCAGCGCTGATTGGCATCGACGGCAGTCCGCTTGTGGGGTCCGACTGTGTTGCGGGCGAGCGCGAGTCTTCGGACGTCGTCTTGGACCGAGCCGCCGACCTTGAGCTTGACCTGCGCGAAGCCGTCGGCCGCTGCCTGCTGGCACAGCCGCATCAGCTTGTCATCGGTGTAGCTCAGCCATCCCGGCGTGGTTGTGTAGCCCGGATAGCCGGTTTGCCTGATGAGTTGCTCGCGTTCGGCCTTACCGGACTCTGAGCTCCGGAGGATGTCCAGGGTCTCAGAGCGCCCTCGATGTAGCGGAAGTCGACGAGGTCGACGGTCTGCTCTGGCGTGAGTTCGCAGAGCAGCTTCCACAACGGTACGCCGGCGCGCTTGGCCGCCAGGTCCCACAGTGCGTTGACGACCGCACCGACGGCCACATGTGTGACACCCTTCTCGGGACCCAGCCACCTCAGTTGTGAATCATGCACGAGAGATGGCCAGAACCCGCCGAGATCGCCCAGGAGGTCGTCGACATCGCGCCCGACCACCCAGCTGCGGAGTGACTCGATCGCGGCCCTCTGGACGTCATTGCCCCGGCCGATCGTGAAGACGAATCCGTGACCCTCCAACCCGTCGGGCGCGTTGGTGCGGATGACGAGGTACGCCGCCGAGTAGTCGGGGTCGGCGTTCATCGCGTCCGATCCGTCAAGCTGATCGGACGTGGGGAATCGGATGTCAAAGGTGTCGAAGGCAATGAATGTGGTCGGGCCCATGGTGAGAGCTCCTGTTGCCGGATCAGTTGAGGTCGACGTCGAGTTCGACGACCGGGACGAGTACGTCGGGCCGGCGGCGGGGCAGTCGTAGGACGACGCCACCCGCCGGGCTGATCGGGTACTGATGTGGAACCAGGAGTTCGAGATCGCGCGCGTCGTCGAACGCGATCTCGAGACCGTTGTGGACGAGGTTGGCGTGGCGGACCTTGCCCTCCAGATTCGGCAGCACGAGGTCGCCGCCTGGCCAGTCGAGGATGTGCAGGAACAGGCGACCGTCTCGTTGAGTGGCCAGGCAACCCGCGGGTGGTGCGACGGTGGACGGTGACGCGCCGTGGATAGCCTCCGTGTGCAGGTTGAGCCAATCGGCGAGCTGGTCGAGACGGTCCACGGCCTGCTGCTCGATGGCGCCGCGACCGGTCGGTCCGACGTTGAGGAGCAGGTTGCCTGCGCGGGCAACTGTCTCGATGAGAATCCGCGCGAGAGTCCGGGGTTCGAGCCAATCCTGATAGGTGGGTGCGTAGCCTCACGAGCCGTTCATGGTGCGGCAGGTCTCCCAGGGGAGGTCGGGAGTCGTGCTGCCAGGTGAGTATTCCTCGGGGGTGATGAAGTCGGCTGAGCCGGGAAGGTCGAGGCGGTCGTTGAGGAGTACGTCGGGCGCCAGGTCGCGGATCATCGCGACCAGGTTCTCCGAGCCCCAGTCGTCACGCCCCTTCCCGGCGGGCACGAGCGCGTCGCCCGGATAGGAGAAGTCGAGCCACAGGAGATCGGGCTCGTACCGCGTGAGGAGTTCGCGGACCTGATCGTGCAGATACTCCCGGTAGACGGCGAAGTCACGGGTCGCGTCGATCGGCTGATAACGATCGGGATGGAGGCCGTCAATGGTGAAATGCGGATGATGTCATTCGATCAGTGAGTAGTAGAGGCCGATTTTGAGCCCTTCGGCGCGGCACGCGTCGGCGAACTCGGCCACGAGATCGCGGCCGGCCGCCGGAGCCTGGGCGATCGTGAAGTCCGAGACGGGCGACGGCCACAGGCAGAATCCCTCGTGATGATGCTTCGCGGTGAGTACGGCGAGGCCGTAGTGCATGAACAGGCCGAACCGGGCGGCTGTGAACCACTCGTCGGTGCGCTTGCGAGTCATCGACTGTTTCATGGTTTCCTCGAGACGGTGTGGTCAGCGTCCGCCGAAACCGCTGCTGGCGACGCCCTGGACGATCCAGCGCTGCGCGACGATGTAGATGCAGGTGATCGGTACGGCGGTCATGGCGGCGGCTGCCATCATCAGGCGCCAGTCGGTTCCGATGACCGAGCTGAACGCGAGCAGGCCGGCTGCGATCGGACGGGTACGGTCGGAACTGGATATCAGCAGGGGCCAGAGCAGTCCGTTCCACTGTCCGATGAAGGTGAACACGGCCAGCGTGATGACGGCCGGCTTGGCGAGCGGCAGCATGATGCTCCAGTAGATCCGCCATCGGCCGGCCCCGTCGATCATGGCGGCTTCCTCGAGCTCGCGAGGAATTCCGAGGAAGAACTGGCGCAGCAGGAAGACGCCGAAGGCGCCGAACAACTGCGGCACGATGATCCCCTGGTAGGTGTCCACCCAGCCGATCCGGCTGAGCAGGATGTACACCGGGATCAAGGTCAGCTGGAACGGCACCATCATGGTCGCCAGGTAGACGACGAACAGAACGCGACGGCCTGGGAAGTCGAGCCGGGCGAATCCGTACGCCGCCATCGACGACAGCAGCACCAGACCCGTGGTCACCGACACCGCGTAGATGATCGTGTTGCCCAGGTAGAGGCCGAAGGGCGCCGCCTCGAGAGCGTCGCGGAAGTTCTCGGGATGCCAGCTCTTCGGAAGGACCGTGGGTGGAATCTGGGCGATCTCCGAACTCGACTTGAACGCTGTCAGCAACATCCAGACGAGCGGAACTAGCGTACCCACCGCGAGCAGCAGGGCGAGAACCAGCGGGACAATGTTGGGCGGTGTCCTGAACACCCTCGATCGATCAGTCGTCATAGTGCACCCACCGCTTCTGCAAGCGGAGCTGCATGATGGTGATGCTGAGAATGATCAGGAGCAGGACCAGGCTTGCCGCCGCGGCGTACCCCTGCCGGAAGATCTGGAAGCCCTCCTGGTAGATGAACAGCATCAGCGTGGTGGTCGCGGTTCCCGGCCCACCGCCGGTCAGTAGCAGTACGACGTCGAACGCCTGGAATGTTCCGATCACAGACAGCACGAGCACGAAGAATGTTGTCGGCGACAACATCGGTAACGTCACGTGCCGGAACTGGCTCCAGGCTCCCGCGCCGTCGATGCGTGCCGCTTCATAGAGGTTCGGGGGGATGCGTTGCAGCCCCGCGAGGAAAATGACCATGTTGGAACCGAAGCTCTGCCACGTCGCCACCAGGACGAGGGCGGGCATGGCCCACTTGCTGCTGACCAGCCAGGTCGGGCCGTTCAGACCGACCGTGTGGAGACCGATGTTGAGGAGTCCGTCTGGCTGCAGGAGCCACTTCCAGACCAGGCCGACGGCGGTCGCCGTGACGACCGTGGGTAGGAGGAACACCGCCCGGATCACTGCGACGCCATGGAACCGGCGGTTCAGGAGTACAGCGGTCAGGAGTCCCAGCCCGACGCTGAGCGGAATGGTCCCGAGCGCATAGGTAAAGGTATTCAGCAGTACCCGCTGGAAGTTCGGGTCCTTCACGAGCGCGCCGAAATTGCCGAAGCCGATGAACGACGCAGGCTTGAGCGGCTCCCAGTTCGTGAAGGCCAGGAAGAGGGAGGCGATGATCGGCAGGATGACGAAGAGCGCCATGCCGGCCAGGTGCGGCCCGATGAAGGCGGCCGCCGCGGCCACTTCGCGGCGCCGGCGCTTCCTCCGGCGTACGTCCTGGGAACGCCCTGGAGCCCGTCGCGGACTGTCGGTACGCATCGCCCTTCGTCCGGACGGACCCGCGAGGATGCTCATCAGCCCTTCTTCAGCAGGTCGGTGAACTGTGGAGTGACCTTGGCGAGAATGTCGTCGAGTTTGGCGCCGGGGAGCAGTATCGGCATCAAATCCCGCGACAGCATGGTGTTGATCTGCTGCCAGTTCGGCGTCGTGATGTACGGCCGGGTTCCTTTGGCCGTCATCAGGACACCGATCTCGTTGACGTGGGCGGGCGGCTTGCCACCCTGGCTATAGGAGCTGATCGCGGAGGCACGTGCTGGGAAGGCGCGGCCTGCCGATGCCATGATCTGCTGGGCGGCTGGACTGACGAGCGAGGTCAGTGCAGCGAAGGCCGCGTCGATCTGCTTCACGGTCTTCGCGATGCCGAAGCCGGATCCCGAGACCCAGGTCTGGCTGCCGCCGTCACCGGCAGGGAACGGCATGAAGCCCCACGTGAACTTGAGGTTCTGCGTTCGCAGGTACTGCGCGTCCCAAGGACCACCTGGTGTGAACGCGATGGTGCCGCTTGCGAAGTCCTCCAGCGCGTTCGCCTTGGTCAGATCCTTGATCGGTGCGGCGAGACCGTCGCGGTACAGGGATACGACGTTGTCGAGGCCGGTGGTGGCCCCAGGGCTGCTGAGCTCACATGCCGTGCGGTCGGGGTTCATCATTTCCCCGCCGGCTGACCACACCCACGGGATGAGGTAGTCCCAGGCGGGCGGAGTTGCGTAGCCGTAGCGACGGTTGCCTGATTTCGCGACCTTGCTGCAGATGGTCCTGAATTCCGCATACGTCATCGGCTCGGTGGCGGAGGGCTCGGCGACGCCGACGCTTGCGAGGAGATCCTTGTTGTACCAGAGGAAGCACGGCCCGACGTCGTACGGCAAGAGATACTGCTTGCCGTCCCATGACATAGCCTGCCGGATCGCGTCCGGCCAGTCGCCCGCAGCGACGTGGGAATCGTTCTTGATCCGGTCGTCGAGTGGTTGCAGCAGGCCCCGATCAACGAGTGAAGGCAAGGTGGTGCCTTGAGATGTCATCAGATCCGGGCCGCGACCAGCGACGGTTCTGGTGACCAACGTGTCGTAGTAGTTCGTCGCGTACGAGGCGTCGATGGTCACTGTCGTGCCAGGATGGTCCTTCGCTGCCAGAGCGGCGACCCGGTCCCAGGTCTTCTTCTCGTCGCCAACGCCGGCCCAGGTCGCCCATGTGAACGACTTGCTGCCTGAGCTCTGTGATCCGCCGCCTCCGGTCGAGCAGGCGCCGGTGAGAAGACCGGTGCCGGCCGCACCGACAAGGCCGAGGAACGTCCGCCGTCCGGGCAAGGACGACGCGTCGGTCCGGCGCGTGGTGTTGTGAATGGGCATCTGTTTACTCTCCAAGCCTGGGATGAAAGAGGCGATGACGCAGGGCATAGAACAGCCGTGGATGCCGCGTCGAGCCGGGCACCGACGCAGGGTGTGGGGGAACGACAGTCGCGGTCCGCGAGCTGTGGTCCTCTGATCGTGGTGGCCCGTAGCGAGGCCTCGGAGCGCTGAGGGTGTGTCAGGGAACGGATGTCCGGGCGCGTCCGACCGAACGTACGAGCTCGAGCGACGCTGGATCTGGGACACCGGGGTGCCACAGCGCCATGTTGAGGGTGATCGGGACCGACCTCGCATGGGCCGAGTCGATGAGCGATCGCAGCTGCGACTCTGTGTACGGGGCTCTGTCGAGGTGCTGGCCGGCCTCGTGCACACCCCAGTCGTCTTCGAGCCTCAGCATGCCGTGCTCTTGAAGTCCGGCTCTGGGACCAGCACGACGAGTCCCGTTGCCACCGACAAGAGCACTACCGTAGCTGGGCTCGCCGGTGGAGCCTTCACCGAAGTCGATGTCTTGAAAGTCCGTGTACCGGGGCGCGATCCACGAGTTGATGCTGAGCAGGCGGCGTGGGTTCCCGGCACGTGCCGCCGCCGCAAGGCGTTCGAACGGAGCTGGGTAGAAGACGAGTCCGTCGTCGATGAACCAGCCGGACAGACGGTCGCCGTAGCGCTGCCCGAGTTCGCTGACCACCGACGCACAGTTGTCGAAGAAGATCTGACGGTCGCCGCGACCGGTGAGGCTGAACGCGTCCGGCCATTGCTGCGCTCGCCACCAGTCCGTGGATTTGTACCCGAGGTGGCGGTCCTGACCGGTGTGATAGTAGAGGAAGAACAGCATCCCTCGGTCGGTCACGGCGTGGGAGAGCTCGTCGATGAGGTCACGGTCGGCGGTCAGCCCAGAGCGACGGACGATGTTGTTGACGCTCGGTGCGGGCGCGGCGAGTTCATAGGTCCACCAGGTCGCAGACCAGATGAGGTACTCGGCGCCTGTGGAAGCGATCCAGTCCGCAAACTTCTGGACATCGAATTCGGCCACATGCTGATCGATCGAAGGCTTCTCGCCTCTGTGTGGGTACGACCAAGGGCCGTACTGGAACATCAGGCCAAACCTGGACCTGGCGAACTGCGCGCGAAGCGGCGCAGAGCTGGTTCGGAAGGCTGCCAGACGAGCGTCGTACTCCGACATTTCGTCCTCGTGCAGGAGCTCGATAGCCTTGACGGCCACGTTGTGGCCGGAGTCGCACCACAGGCGAAGCTCGGTCGGGCCTGCCGGCAGGTGGATATCGAGCTTGATGCGATCCCAGCCGTCGACGGCGATCGGCGCCGACGCAGTGGACCCCGTCGAAGGAGCCTCCAGGTGTAGGGCCTGCCCACGGCTGCCCCGTGCCAGGACGGCAGCCTGGTATCTCCCGGAACGGCCTGTCGTGAGCTGCCAGCTCAGAGCATGGCCCGGGCCGCCGACGCCTTCCACCCAGAAGTGCTTCGGCGGCTGATCCGCCCCTAGTACGGATGCGCCCGCCGGCAGTCCTGCGGTCGCGGCGAGCAGGACGTCGGTGCTGTCGGGCCCGGTCCGGAATCCGACCGACGCGACGAGCTGGTCGTCATGCATCTGGCTCCTCCTCGACTGTGGCTGCCACGAAGCTAGACATCGGATGTCTGGGCGTCAAGGCTTTACGTCTACGGGAGCGACAAAAATTTTAGGGAAGCGGTTGCTGTGCGGCCGCGAGTCTGTGCAGGACGGCCAAGGCCGCTCCTTCTGTGGCTCCCCAGACGCCTCGGGCGGAGACTTCGAGGTCAGGCATACCGGACTCGGCAATCAGCAGGGACTCCGAGAGGGATGCTCGCGCCGGGCGGAGGATCCATGGCTCGAGGCGGGAGTAGTGCCCGCCGAGGATGATGACGTCCGGGTCGAGGAGGGCGGCGAGAATCGCGGATCCTCGACCTAGCCAGGTGCCGGCGTCGGTCAGAGCCGCCATGGCGGACGTGTCTCCATCGCTTGCCCGCGCCAGCAGGTGATCGATGGCGGCGGCAAGGCCGGCGGGGCTGGATGCCGACCGTCGCGCGGACGGGTCGGCGGCATCGATCAGCGCGTGGATACCGGCACGAGTCTCGAAGCATCCGTTGCGCCCACAGACGCACGGCAGGCCGGAGGACTCCAGTATCAGATGCCCGACTTCGCCTGCCATTCCGCGGGAACCGCGCCACACCTGCCCGCCGGTCACGATTCCGGCGCTGATGCCGTAGGTCCCGGTCAGGTACACGATGCTCGTGCCCTCGACGCCCGCACGCAGCCGGGCCCTGCGCTCCGCCAGTACGGCGAAGTTGGCGTCGCTGTCGATGATGACCGGCACATCGACCCCCAGAGCCTCGACGACGCCCTTCTGCAGGGCAACATCGTGCCAGCCGAGGCTCGGAACGTACTTCACCGTACCGGTCGAAGCATCAACCAGTCCGGGGACGCTGACGCCGACCCCGAGCAGTTCACGCTGCTCGGCGTTGATTCGGCCCAACGTCTCGTGCAGGACGGCGGCCGCCTGCCGCAACAACGCACGTGGATTGGCGACCTCCGAATCGACGACGTGCTCCTGGCGCAGCAACTCGCGTCCGCGAAGACTGTAGACCGCCACCCGGACACGATCGACCGCGATCTCGAGGCCGGCCAGGGCGAAGTTCGAATCGTCGAGATCGAGCCCTGTGGTAGGCCGGCCGCGTCGGCCGTTGGATTCACCTGGAACCTCGGTCACCAGGCCGCGTCGCCTCAAATCGTTGACCGAACTCGAGACTGTGGCCCGAGCGAGTCCGACCGCCCCGCCGAGCACCGGCCGGCTGATCGGGCCGTGGTCGATCAGCTCCCGTAGGACGGTCAGCACGGTCGCATCCGTCAAGTCGCTGCCCCTTCTCTTTCCTGGCACTGAGAATTTTGTCGTCGGCTCAGCTAATATTCGCCGCTTGAGACATCCGATGTCCAGCGCTTGTTGATCGATCGCCGAACGATACGGCAGCTATTGTCCGGAGTCATGAGCGACTGGTACGACGACCTGGGGCTCGGGGTGTTCATCCACTGGGGACATGCGAGCACCCAGGGCTGGGAGCTCTCCTGGCAGATGACCGGGGGAGTCGAGGGCCAAGCCCCGACACTCGCCGCCGTCGGCTGCGAGGAGTACTTCGACAACGCGTCGACCTTCGCGCCCCCCTCCTTCGACCCCGTCGCCTGGGCCGACCTGGCCTGGCGAGCCGGCGCCAGGTACGTCGTTTTCGTCGCGAAGCATCACGACGGCTTCGCCATGTTCGACACCAAGGTCTCGGACTACTCGGTCGTCAACATCTGGGGGAGGGACATTACTGCGGAGGTGGTCGCTGCCTTCCGGGCTCGCGGGATGCGCGTCGGCCTGTACTTCTCGATGGTCGACTGGCATCACCCCGACTATCCGCGCTTCACCGACGAGTCCGTAACCAAGCCGTACAGAGTCGGGAGCTACCCGCGCGGCTCTGACCGCCAGTGGGCCGCCTACCGGCGCTTCATGATGGCGCAGCTCGACGAACTCCTCACGGGGTACGGTGCGCTCGACATCGTCTGGCTCGACGGAGAGTTCGAACACACTGCCGACGAGTGGCGATTCGACGAGGTCCGTGCGCTGATCAGCGGGAGGCAACCGGATGCCCTGGTCAACGACCGCTGCGTCGGCCACGGTGACTTCGTCACCCTGGAGCAACAGATTCCGTACGCGCCACCCGCGAGCAGGTGGGAGGTCTGCATGACGATGAACAGCACGTGGGGCTACGTGCCGTCGGACGACACGTGGAAGACGCCGCGGAGTCTGCTGCAAAGCCTGGTCGAGATCGTTTCGATGGGCGGCAACCTCCTGCTCAACCTCGGACCCACTGGGACTGGCGAACTGCCGCCACCGGCGGTCGAGAGACTGGAGGCGCTCGCACGCTGGACCGTCGACAACGGTGAGAGCCTCCACTCCGCCCAACCTGGCTTGCAACCGTGGCAATACGCCGGCCCGTCAACTCAGCGTTCGCTGCCCAACGGCCTTCTCCGCACCTATCTGTTCATCCCATCCCAACGGCAGCGGACGGTTGTCGTGCATGGTCTGCCGACGTCACAGATCGCGTCCGTCGCGGCCCTGGCCGACGGCGCCCCACTGCCATGGATCGCGCAACTCGACCCCAGCTCACGCGGCTCGGATCCGACCTTCGGCGGACTCCGCATCGAACTGCGACCAGATGCAGTCGACGAACTCTGCACAGTCGTAGCCATTGACGTCCGTCCGCACAATAGGTAGCCGTACCCGCAGCGCCCCACGCTAGGTCACCACCAGGTTCTCATCGAGGCCACCGGCAACGACGAGCCGCCTGCTCTGCGCGACGAGGAGCGCGGGCTGCTCTCGTTAGCTCAGTCCTCCCGTGTCAAGCGGTCGGCCGGCGGTTGTCCCGGCCGCGGTCGGCGCAGGGACGTTGCCTACAACGGGATGAAGACGGAAGGCCCAGTTTGTATTGGGCTGCACGACGACGGTCCGGTGCGCCAGGCGGTCGGGGACGTCAGACACGCGGCGTAAGCAGAGCTCTCGATGTCTGAGGCAGATCCCAAGGAATGCGATTCGGTGCCCGTCTCGGCCCTCCTCTCTGAATCGAGAGCTCATCGTTTTACTGAACGGAATGGATGCGAAGGTTTGGGCCACTCCAATCAACTACGGTCGGGACCCAACGGAGAGTTTGCAGGTCAGCAGCAACTTTCGGCTGTTGACGCGAACCGGCGCGAAGGCTGGCCCGGTAAAGCGGAGTTAGGGAGTGCCCCCGTATGTGGAGGATGCCTCGAGGGCGGCTTGGTCGCTGTGATTCATGCCTCGAGCACGTTGGCCGAAGAGTCCGCGGACGTCGCCGTCGAGTACGTCGCCGCGTACTGAACGGCTTACGGCGTCGGCCTACCTGGTCCGAGCTGACCCGTGGGCTGGGCTGGCCGCATGCCGCCACGACCACGATTATCCGTCATCCCGCGGGCACCGGCAGGTTGGTGACGACTCCCGAGTATCGGCCCCTCAACGTCGGCCCAGCGGGGCGCACAGCCCTCCAGGATTCGTCCGGGCTGCCTTCTCCCAGCTGGTTGAGCGTCCCTGACCACATCTGTGGGCTGATGGTGTCGGGGAAGGTGTGCTCGGTGGCGTCGTTCCACGGCTCGCCGTTGGATCTGACCTCGCACAGAAGCCGCACGGTCTGCTCGGAGATCTCCTCTGCGTTGTAGACCCACAGCCCGCATGTGACGATCGCACCCGCTTCGCCGGCTGGTAGATCGAACGTCGGGCTGATCACTTCGCGATGAGGATCGACCGGTCCCGGACCGTGGCCGGCGAACAGGCGCTTGGTGAGGTACTCGCGTGGCACGGTGATGGTCGCCGACGTACGCCACCGGGTACCGCAGCTCGACAGGAATCCAGCCCTGCGGGGGCGGATCCCCGATCGTCACCTTCACCTCAGGCTTGGCCTGCTGATGGTTCTGCTCTGCCTGAACATCGCGGACGATCTGGTTCGCCTCCGCGGCGATCTGGTTGGGCGTGCTCGGCTGCCACCGCCTGCTTGCTGGTCGCGCGCCATGACAGGCCGGCGACGATGAGCGTGGCCACGGAGATCACCACGGCGATGATGTTGAACCACGGGGCGAGCACGATGATCCATTTCCCCGCGTTGGCGCCAGTGCGCCGGGGGTAGATCGCGGCTCGTACTGAAGTTCAAGCGAGTGATTGTCGCGGCCGACGATTGTCCGTGGCACTGCCAGCGGCGTGGCGGGTGGTGTAGATGAGTGCGATGAGGGTGCGGGCACGAACTCCAGGCTGGTTCTGCCGCTTGGCCCGACCCCTGATTCGCCCGCCGTCGCCCTGACTCCGAAGCTCATCCAAGACGTATCCATTATCTGTGCTGGCGGGAGTAGACATTGCATCCTCGGCTGTGTAATGTTCCTGCTGTCGACAGAGAAGAACAGCGAAGCTGACGTGGACAGCTACCGATCTGTCCAAGGTTGCGCAGTAGGTACGACGGCGGACTCCGCCGGGCCGATCAGTGAAGGGGCTCGGGTTTCACGCCAAGGTCAGAGCCTGTGGAGCCAGTGGTCGAGCAGGGTTCCAGGCTTGACGGATCGAAATGGCAGTTTGCAGTTAGTAGTTGCAGTAGTAGGCAGTTCGCAGTTCTGTACCCGCAGTAGCAATGCGCAGTTGCTGTTTGTAGTTGAGTACCAGTAAGTAGTAGTTGTTCGAGAGAGAAGGGAACGGATTACGCCGTCGGATCGCCCGCCAGTGCCAGTACGTCGCCGGGCGGGTGCCGTAGCTCCATCAGATGGGAAGGTGGTCTTCGGTTACGCATTCAGCGGTCCCCGCAGCGATGGCCTTCACGTGGCGCGCTGCGGACATGCAAGGCCGGCCTCACGGCCGGTAGATGGTGACAATCCAACAACCCCTGGGCCCCGGTGCTTCGGCACCGGGGCCCTTCGGCACGGAGGTGCGATGACCCCAGATCTGCACACGGAAACACGCACGGAGACCACGATGAACTCAACCCCGGCCGGGACGGCCAACTTCGACGATGACGACTACCCCGCCTTCACGATGGGCCGGGCCGCGGAGATGCTCGGCACCACGCCGGGATTCCTGCGGAGCCTGGACGAGGCGAAGCTGATCAACCCGCAACGGTCCGAGGGCGGTCACCGCCGGTACTCGCGCTATCAGCTGCGTCTGGCAGCTCGAGCCCGAGAGCTCGTCGACCAGGGCACCGCCCTCGAGTCCGCCTGCCGGATCATCATCTTGGAAGACCAACTCGCCGAAGCTCTGCGTATCAACGAGCAGCGAGAGGAACAGGGCTAGCGACCAACCACGGAGGACCCGCCACCCGCCCGACGACGAAACTCGGGCGGAACCCGGCGCTCGATTCCTCGAGGACCTTCTCCAGCGTCTGGTCCACCCAGTGCTGGCGAGTCGTCGCATCGTGCGCGTATCCCCAGGGATCTGCAGCCAGCGCACCCGCGGCCCGTCCGGCGCCGTGCAATCTTCTCCCCAAGAGTTTGCTACCGGCGATAACGGCCCGGATGATCGGGAACCTGCCCGCCGGCGGCTGCGAATCCACGATCGACCGGCCACAACACGTCCCGGGAGATCACGACTGCGATTCCGCCGTTATCGCCTGATCCAGCGCCCCGGCGAGCCTGAACTACCTTTGACTCCGACAGCTCCCAGCCACGCACCCCTTGGCTTGGGAGCTGTCGTAGGTGGGCGACCCGGCCTGCCAACTACGCTCGTTCGCGGCTGGTGGCAGCGGTCTTACCGGCACCCCAAAGAACGCTGGCTGAAAGATCGGGGGGCGAGGACGCGATCGGCTGGAAGATCATCAACCGGGCGCTGGCCGGTGCCGACCGCGTCGACGAGCCCTCCGAGCTGGACGGCCTGGCCGTCGGAGAGGTCGGTGACCACCGACACCCAGGGTCAACATGGCCGGTCGACCCTAGGTCAGGCTCCATACGACGACCTTGCCGTCGGAGCAGCCGGCCGCGAGGGTCTTGCCTGAGCGGTCGTAGGACAGTGAGGTAATCTCGCCGCCGCTTCCCTCCAGCGCGCGGATGGGGCTGGCGGTCGTGATGTTCCACTCGATGACCTTGTGGTCCGCGCCGCCGGTGACTGCGGTACGCCCGTCCGGACTGAACGCCACAGCGTTCACGGAATCGTCGTGCCCGTTGTTCAGGCTGGCGAGCAGTTTGCCGTCCGGGACGCTCCAGATCTTTGCCGTCCGGTCGGCACCGCCGCTGATGAGTCGCGTTCCGTCGGGACTGAACGCGACGGCGCGTACCTCATCGGTATGGCCGTCGCGATCATCTGCGAGTTGCCGGCGTTGGCCGTTGTGGCTGACGTCCCAGAGGTAGGGGTGCGCGTCGGCGCTGCCGGTCGCGAAGTACCGGCCTGTGGGGCTGTAGGCGATCGACATGATCCGCCGTCCGTCGGCGGCTTGGTAGGTGTTGACCAGTTTGTGGCTCGCGACGTCCCAGAAGCGGACATCGCTGCCGTCGGGCCACCGGCGCGTGGCGAAGGTCTTGCCGTCCGGCGCGAAGACGGCCGAGGCCGCGGACTGCTCCAGCCCGCACTCATTGCCGGTCTGGTTCCACGGGCGGCGGCCGTCGAAGAACTGCCAGCACGAATCGCCCGCGGTGAGCAGTTGGCGTCCGGATGCGTTGAAGGTTGCCGAGAGCGCACCGACACCGAGGTCCTTCGCCAGCGACGGAGAGCGGCCGCTCCCGACGTTCCAGACGGCCGTGGCGGAGGCATTGGTACACGCCAGCAGAAACCCGTCCGGATGCATCGCGACCACCGCCGAGTTGTCGGTGTCGTCGCACCCGAATGTCGTGGCCGGCTGCAGGGCCTGGACCTGTTGTGCCGTCGGAGTCTTCGTCGTCGGTTGCGGGGCGGGCTTCGACCGGGGTGATGACGGCGGTGCCCCGCTCTCCGGCCCGTCGCCCGGCGACGTGCGGCCGACGAAGCCGACCACCGCGGACACAACGATCAGGACAGCCGCGATCCCGACGACCATGCCCGTCGTGAGTCCAGCCGGTCTGGGAAACCAGTTGGCGACGACACCGGTCAGGAACACCAGCACGGCCGCGAAGAGAATCCCTGCAAACGCCAGCACGGCCGCCCTCTCAGTAGACCTGAGCCACTACTCTCAGTGCACTCAGCGCCACGACTGTACGGTCCCGGAGGTTCGGCGTGAGGCCAGCTTCGGGAATTCCAGACCTACGTGGCCGACGTGGCCGAGGTGGCCCTCCCTCGCCAGTCAGCGGCGTGCGGCGGCGATCTGGGCGGCGACCTGGTAGCTGCAGTGCCGGTCGAGCGTCACCCGGCTGCGGTTGTACTTCTGCGTGGTGGCCAGGTGCTTGTGCCCGAGCAGGTCGCGCCGGCTGCGCTGATCAGGTCCGCTCGTGCGTCGTTCAGTGCTGCCTCCGCCACGGTCCGGGCGGCGCGTGCCTTGCGCGGCTTCCACAGGGTGTCCTTGCTGTAGGCGGCGTTCAGCTCCATCGCCGCGTCAGCCAGGTGAAGTGCCGCCGTGCGTCGAGTACGGCGCCTCCAAAGCCGCGCTGCGCCCGTACGTCGTCGCGCTCGCCGCCGACTTCGGCCCACGCGGCATCACCGTCACGCCGTCGCCCCCGGACTCATCGACCAGACGCCGTTCTTCGGGTCGCCGCTGTCGGACGAGCGGCTCGAGCTGCGGGCCGCCGAGACCGTCACTGGCCGCGTCGGCGTACCCAATGACGTCGCCCAGGCGTTGCACTGGCTGGCATCGGAGAACTCCGGGCACGTCACGCGCAGGTCATCCAGGTCAACGGCGGCGCGGCAAGCGGCCGCTGACCCGATCCCCACTCGGCGACGTTGTCCAAGGCAACAGCAACCCGAGCCGCGCCGCCGCGACCTCCCCGTAATCGAGGCCGGTGAACTGGCGCTGACCGACGATGAGCCTCCTGTGGCGTGCGCCGGTGAGGTCGTAGGGTTTGGGGATGACTATTGAGTTGGTCAATCCGGGTGACCTGCCGACCCCTCAGACGTACAGCCATGTGGCGATCGCGACTGGTACCAGGCTGGTTTTCATTGCTGGGCAGGAGCCGGAGGACTTGCAGGGCGAACTGGTTGGGCCGGGTGATCTCGCTGTCCAGGCGCGGTTGACGTTTGCGAATCTGGGTCGCGCGCTGGCCGCGGCGGGTGCTCGGCCGGATCAGGTCACTCGGCTCGGGATCTACCTGGTCGGGTACCTCCGTGAACATCAGCCGATCATCCAGGAAGCCCGTTACGAGCTGTTCGGTGAGCACAAGCCGGCCGATGTGATGATCGGCGTCGCGGCACTCGCCCGGCCCGAGCAACTGATCGAGGTCGAGGCCACCGCAGTTATTTGATCCCGACGGACCGGTCAGCAGGCCTCGCCTCCCCGGGGAAGTGGGGGTGCCGGTAAGAACGCTGTCACCAGCCGCAAACGAGGGTCGCTACGCGCTCGCCGTGCTGGCGCGGTGGCGTTCGAGAACTGGGTAGACGGCCCAGAGGTCCCGAACGCGTCCCCAGGGGGCGAACTAGCCGCTCTGCGTCCCTGCTGAGGCTGTTTCCCCAAGGGTGCGGCGGGACTGGTCGTGGATGCTCAAGCAACATCGGCACCAGAGTGATCAACGAGCCGCGTCTGGCGATCTTGCCTCTTCTTGAGCCAAGGAGCGTCAGAGCAGGAGGCTAGCCGGCGGTGCTTTCGCGGATTTCGAGGGTGTAGTTGGCCGGGATTTCGGTGGGGGCGGAGCGGTCGCCCTCGAGGCGATTCAAGAGGAGTTGTACTGCGTTCTTGGCGATCTGGGTCTTGTCGGGGCTGATCGTGGTGAGGCTGGGGGTGCTGTAGCGGCCGTCTTCGATGTCGTCGAAGCCGACCAGGGCAATGTCGTCGGGGACGCGGAGGCCGTGGCTGAGGATGGTCCGGAGGGCGCCGAGCGCGAGGAGGTCGTTGTAGCAGAAGACCGCGTCGGGTGGCTGGGGGAGCGCGAGCAGATCGGCCATCGCGGCGGCGCCGTCGGCGCGGTGGAAGAACTCGGTGGGGCGGACCAGCTCCGGAACGACCTCCTGCCCGGCCGCGTGCAGCGCGGCCCGGTAGCCCTGGGTTCGCAGCAGACCGGTCTGCCGGGTCTCGTCGGCCTGGTCGCCGATCGCCGCGATCCGCTGCCGGCCGAGCTCGATCAGATGCCGGGTCGCGAGCTCGGCCGCGCCGACGTTGTCGATCATGATGTGGTCGAGCCCGCCCTCGACGACGCGCTCACCGAGCAGCACCACCGGCGTCGACGACGGCCGGTTGCGGAGGTCGGCGCCGCCGAGCGCGAGCGGGTTGAAGATCAGCCCGTCGAACATCGCCGCCCGGTTTCCCCGCATCACCAGCTCGCGTTCGCGCACCGGATCGCCGTCGGTCTGGTCGACCACGACCGTGTACCCCGCGGCCGCCGCCTGCTCGATCACGGCCCGGGTGAGCTCGGCGAAGTACGGTACGTCGAGCTCGGGCAGGACCAGGGCGATCAGGCCGGACCGGCCGTTCCGCAGGGTCCGGGCGACCGCGTTGGGCTGGTACCCGAGCTCGTCGAGCACCCGCTGCACGCGGGCCCTCGTCTCCGGCGCGACCTGGGGGAAGTCGTTGACGACGTTCGACACCGTCCGGACCGAGACGCCGGCCCGCGCGGCGACCTCGCGGAGTGTGGCGGCCACTGCGCACCTCGTTTCGTGGACGGTGAAGTCTTGACACTTGCAACGTTGCAACCTTAGCGTCTCCAACACCACTTGCAACGTTGCAAGCACTGCAAAAGTCATGAGGACGCGAACATGACCACTTCCCTGTCTCTTTCCCGCCGCACGCTGTTCCGAGGTGCGGGTGCCGCCCTGGTGGCCGGCGGCCTCGGTGCCTGCGCCCCGGGCGGCAGCACCGGAAACAAGTCGCTGCCGAGCAGCAGCGTGACGAAACCACCGTCCGGCGAGATCACCATCTGGGACCGCACCGGCGACCTGTACAAGGTGTTCGACAAGGCGATCGCGTCGTTCACGGCGAAGTACCCGCAGGTGAAGGTCCACCACGTGGCGGTCGACATCAACGCGAAGCTCCCGGCCACGTTGATCAGCGGTGCCGGCGTACCGGACGGCGCGTTCTACGACGACGCGCTGCTCACCGGTGTTGCGCCGCACCTGTACGACCTGAGCCAGCTGATCGAGCAGTACAAGTCGGACATCGCGCCGTACAAGCTCGGTGTGGTGACCGTCGACGGGAAGGTCGTCGCGGTGCCGTGGGACCTCGACCCCGGCCTGCTGTTCTACCGCGAGGACGTCGTCACCCAGGCGGGCGTCGACCCTGCAGGTCTGACGACGTACGACGCCCTGCTCGGCGCGGCTCGTACCGTCCGCGAGAAGTTCCCGAAGGCGCAGCCGATCCACCTCGAGAACGACCAGTTCCTCGCGCAGCTGTGGATCGACATGTTCGCGAACCAGCAGGGCGGCGCGATGGTCGGTGCCGACGGGAAGCTCACGATCGACTCCGACCCGTACCGCAAGGCGCTGACCTGGCTGGACACGGTGCGGTCGGAGCAGCTGGGGACGCTGGCGAAGTACACCCAGCCGACCGATCTGCAGACGCAGGACAACGGCACCCAGGTGTTCGTGCCGTGGGCACAGTGGTTCGTGTTCGCGCCGCAGCAGTTGCTGAAGGCAAGCAAGGGCAAGTGGCGGGCGACCGCGCTGCCGGCGTGGCAGCCGGGCGGTGCGCGGGCGGGGGTGATGGGTGGTTCGTCGTTCGTCATCCCGGCCAAGGCGAAGAACCCTGAGCTGGCGTGGCGTTTGTACGAGCACCTCGTCTTCAGCAAAGCGGGTTACACCGCCGTTTACGGGCCGAACGACGTGTATCCGGGTGGCCTGAACACGTCGATCCCGTCGTACCTGCCGGCGCTCGATCCGAACACGCCGCTGTTCAAGCCGATCGACGCGTTCGGCGGGCAGGACCTGTGGAAGGTCGCCGTCGAGGCGGGGAAGCAGGTGCCGGGCGGGTACATGATTCCCACCTGGTGGGGGAAGGCCGGCGACTACTTCGGCGTCAACGTGCAGAAGCTGCTGGCCGGACAGATGAGTCCTGACGACGTGCTCAAGACCTCGGCGTCACAGATCCAGAAGAACCTGATGGGGCCCAGCTGAATGGCGACCCTCACCGAAGTGGCCACGACCAGGCGATCCGCTCAGCGGGTACGCCGGCGCCGGGTCCCGGTCGCGCCGTACCTGTTCGTCGCGCCGTTCGTTCTCGTCTTCGCCGGGTTCAGCGCGTACCCGATCTTCTTCGCGCTGCAGTTGAGTTTCACCAACTGGCACGGCGCCGGTGCGCTGGAGATCATCGGGTTCGCCAACTACCGGTACTTGCTGACCAGCCCGGATTTCTGGCAGTCGATGGCGACCTCCGGTGTGCTCTGGCTGCTCGTCGTACCGGCGCAGGTGCTGGTCGCGCTGACGATCGCGGTGGCGTTGCGCAAGGCAAAGTTCCGCGGCGTCTTCAGCGCGGCACTGATCGCGCCGTTCGTGACGCCGCTGGTGGCGATGGCGCAGGTGTGGATCATCTTGTTCGACAAGGACTTCGGCGCGGTGAACCAGGGCTTGTCGTCGATCGGATTGCCGGCAATCGGCTGGTTGACCACCTCCGCCGGAGCGAAGGTGACGGTCGCCCTGCTCGTGCTCTGGCGAACTACCGGGTACGCCGTCATCTTGTTGATGGCCGGATTGTCGACAATCCCATCGGATGTCTACGAGGCGGCGACGATCGACGGTGCAGGTGCGTGGCACCAGTTCTGGTCGATCACCGTGCCGCTGGTGACGCGCACGCTGAGCTTCGTCGTCGTGATCGGCACCCTGACCGTCTTCCAGCTGTTCGCCGAGCCGTACGTCGTGACCGGCGGCGGACCGTTCAACGCGACCAGGACGGCCGGGCTGTACCTCTACAAGCACATCACCAACTCCGATCTCGGACTCGGCGCCGCGAACTCGATGCTGCTTGTCGTCATGGTGCTGGCGTTGTCGCTCGCGTCGATCCGGTTGCTGCGCTCCAGGGAGGATTCATGAAACGCCCGGGGACAGGAACGCAGCTCGGAGCGCTCGGACGCTACGGCCTGCTGACGGTGGCCGCCGTCCTCGGCCTGGCGCCGCTGCTGTGGATGATGGTCTCGTCGCTGAAGCCCGGCGCGGACATCATCTCGAGCCCGTTCAGCTTCGACCCGGGTCGGCTGACGCTGACGAACTTCCGGTCGATGCTGGACACGATCCCGATCGGTACCGGGTTCCGGAACACCGCGATCGTGGTTGTTCTCAAGGGCGCGCTGACGATGATCTTCTGCCCGATGGCGGGCTTCGCCTTCGCGAAGTACGTGTTCCCGGGCAAGCGGCTGTTGTTCGCGACCGTACTGACGACCTTGATGTTGCCGACGCTCGTGCTGCTGATCCCGTTGCTGCTCGAAATGAGCCAGCTCGGCTGGGTGAGCACGTTCCAGGCGCTGATCCTGCCCGGCGCGATCGACGCTTTCGGGGTGTTCTGGATGCGGCAGGTGATCCTGGCGATCCCGGACGAGCTGCTCGACGCGGCACGGGTCGACGGCGCGAACGAGCTGCGGATCTTCGTGAGCATCGTCGTACCGGTGATCCGGCCGGGGCTGGCGGCGCTCGGCGTACTGACCTTCATCAACATCTACAACGACTTCGTCTGGCCGGTGGTCGCGGTGAACGACGAGCAGCACCAGACCCTGCAGGTGATGCTCTCGGCGCTCGCACAGAACATCCGCTCGGGTCAGCTCGGCGCGGACTGGACCAGCGTCTGGGGCCAGTTGCTCGCGGCAAGCACCGTGGCCGCGATCCCGGTCCTGATCGTGTTCGTCGTCCTGCAACGTCACCTCATCAAAGGCGTCATGGCCGGCAGCCTCAAGGGCTGAAAGACACCCCCTGCGCTTCGCTCGGGGAAGCTTGGAGAGACAACAGTGAACACACCACGTCCTGAGTACCCCCGGCCGCATTTCGACCGGTCGGCGCGCTGGCTCAACCTGAACGGCGAGTGGGAGTTCGCCCGCGAACCCGATCAGTTCGGCCAAACCATCGTCGTACCGTTCCCGTGGGAGCACCCTGATTCCGGTGTGGTCGCGCACTGGCTGCCGAGGGCCTGGTACCGGCGGCGGATCGAGCGTCCCGCGGACTGGGCGGGGGAGCGGACCATCCTGCACTTCGGCGCCGTCCATCACCACGCGACGGTGTGGGTGAACGGCGCGGTCGCCGTCGCGCACTCCGGCGGGTACCTGCCGTTCGAGGCGGACATCACCGACCTGCTGGACGGGACCGGTGCCGGCGAGCTCGTCGTGCAAGTGGATGCACCGACTGACAAGCGGTTCATCCCGCACGGGAAGCAACGCAGTACGCCGGCCGACGACTACGACGGCTGTGCCTTCACCCCGTCGAGCGGGATCTGGCAGACCGTCTGGCTCGAACCGCGACCGGCTGAGCACATCTCGCAACTCGATCTCCGGCCGACCGAGATGCTCGACGGCATCGAGGTGACGATGACCGGCCCGTCGCCTGTGCGTCTCGAGATTCCGGGGGTTGTGGTCCGTGAGTACGACGTGTGGCCCGGGACGGTGATGCTGCCGATCGCCGAGCCTCGACTGTGGACTGTTGACAATCCGCATGTGTACGACGTGATCGTGACCGCCGGCGAGGACACCGTGCGTGGGTACACCGGGTTGCGGAAGGTCGAGTGGCAGGGCAGCAACCTGCTGCTGAACGGCGTGCCGACGTACGTCAGGGGTGTGCTCGATCAGGGGTTCTGGCCGACGGGTGGGCACACGGCGCCGAGCGACGAGGCGCTGCGGCGGGACCTGGAGCTCGCGCGGGCGGCGGGGTTCAACCTGGTGCGGAAGCACATCAAGCTCGAGGACCCGCGCTGGCTGTACTGGGCCGACCGGCTCGGCATGCTGGTGTGGGCCGAGCCGCCGTCGACCGGGCGCTTCACGGCCGAGGCGGTCGCCGCGTTCGAGGAGGTGGCCGCCGGAATGGTCGCGCGGGACGGCAACCATCCGAGCATCGTGATCTGGGGTGCGTACAACGAGGAGTGGGGCCTGGACTGGGACGTCCCGGGTGATCCGGCGAAGCAGGACGCCGTACGCCGGGCGTGCCGGATCCTCAAGGACGCGGACCCGACTCGTCCGATTGTCGACAACTCGGGGTGGGCGCATGTCGAGACCGATCTGGTCGACTGGCACTACTACGACGAGAACGTGGGGTCGTGGGCCGCGATCGTGGACCGGCTGATCAACACCGAGGACGGCAGCTTCCCGGTCCGGCTGGGGCCGGACTTCGTGGCGGAGAAGGCGATCGCGGCGCCCGGGTTCGACGGGACTGGCAAGGTGCAACTCAACGGCGAGTACGGTGGCGGGTCGACCAGCGTGGAGCGTGGGTGGCACCTGCGGTGGCAGACCCAGGAGCTGCGCCGGCATCCGCGGAACGCGGGCTACATCTACACCGAGCTGTACGACATCGAGCACGAGACCGTCGGCATCTACACCTACGACCGCCGGACGAAGGACCTCGGCGGCGTCATCCCGTCCGACGTCCACGCGGAAACCGTTCTGATTGTCGACATCATCCCGCAGGCTCCCGGCCGGGACCTCGTGCTCGACGGCAACTCGGCGTCGATCCCTGTGCGCGTTTCGCACACCGGGCCTGAACCCTTGCTCGGCACCTTGAACTGGTCGGCCGGATCCGCACCCGTGGAGGCCAAGCCCTTCACCGTGACCGATCCGGTCGAGATCACGGTGACCGAGCCCGGTCGCCTGCACCTGTGGATCACTGACACGTCCGGCACCGCTGTCGCTCGTACTTTTGTCGACATCACTCCAGTCGACACCTCGAACTGACCTGCACCTCGAACTGACCTGCACCTCGAACTGACCTGCACCTCGAGCTACCGCCCTTCGTCCGAGGAGGTTCCATGTCCATCCGCAGATTGTTGACAGTCTGCAGTCTGATTGTCGCCGCGTTGGTGGCCGTTCCGGTCCCGGCCACCGCCGCGCCACCCGGCAACGTGCTGTACAGCCCGAACCTGTCCACCTACCCGAGCGCCGACGCCAGCTACCCGCGGGCGATCCGGCTCGACCACGACTCCAACTCCGGGCGTACCGTCCTCGCGACCTTTGCCCGTCGCCACGAGTCCGGGCCGAGCAGCTTCCCGGTCTTCCGCAGTACCGACGGTGGCGCCACGTTCGGCGCGAACCCGATCAGCACGATCAGCTCGCACACCGCCGGTTGGGATCTCGGCGCGCCGGTGATCTACGAAGTACCGCGGACCGCGAACGGCCTGACTGCGGGCGACCTGCTGGCCGCCGGCACCGCATGGGTCGAGGGCAACTTCACCGCCCAGAAGATCGAGGTGTTCAAGAGCACGGACCACGGCGCCAGCTGGCAGTACCTGTCCAACTGCACCCAGACGAGCGGTCTCCCGAACACTATCGGCGCCGGCATCTGGGAGCCCTGGTTCCTGCTCGCGCCGAACAACACCCTCGCCTGTTTCATCTCCGACGAGCGCCCGGCCGGCTCACCCACCAACAACCAGATCATCGGCCACTACACGTCGACGGACGGCGGCGCGACCTGGAGCGCGAACATCACGCCTGACGTCGCGTTCCCGGCCGACAACCTGGCACGACCGGGGATGTCGATCATCACCGCATTGCCGAACGGTCAGTTCGTGATGTCGTACGAGCTCTGTCGCGATGCAACCAACGCGGATCATGCGTGCGAGGTCTATCTCAAGACCAGTCCGGACGGTCTCAACTGGGCTCCGACCGACAGTCCCGGCACGCTTGCTCAGACCAGTGACGGCCGCCACCTGCTGCACACGCCGTACGTGGCCTGGATTCCCGGTGGCGGACCGAACGGCACGCTCCTGCTGTCCGGGCAACGCGTGGTTACCGGACCGGCCGGGAACAAGACGGTGATGGCGGAGTCCGGATCGGTGCTGTTGGCAAACACCTCGCTCGGCTCCGGCAGCTGGACCGAGCTGGAGGCTCCCGTCAACGTCAACCCGACGGGCGGGTATGCGTCGGGTGTCCCGAGCTGTCCGGGGTACAGCTCACCGATCGTTCCCTCGATCGACGGTACGTCGTTCCTGTATCTCGCGGCGACGTGGCTCGGCACCGGAAACCAGTGTCAGGTGCACTTCGGCACAGGAGCTGTCGGCGGCCCGGCCGGCGCGATCACCGGGCCGGCTACTGCCGGCAAGTGCCTGGACGTCGACCACAACACCGCGATCAACGGGAACGCGGCACAGCTGTACACCTGCAGCGGCGTACCTGGTCAACAATGGACAATGCTGGCCGACGGCACCATTCGTGCCTTCGGCAAGTGCCTGGACATCGTCGGGAACGGTACGGCGAACCTCACGAACGTCGAGCTCTGGGACTGCGGGCCGGCCGGCGGACAGCAATGGCGTCCACAAGCCAACGGCTCGTTGCTGAACCCGCAGTCGGGCCGCTGCCTCGACAGTCCCGGCGGCGCGACCGCGGACGGGACCAAGTTGCAGATCTACGACTGCAACGGCCTCGACTCGCAGAAGTGGAACGTGCCGGGCTTCCCGACCGGGCCGATCACGGGACCAGCCGCCGCGGGCAAGTGCGTGGACGTCGACACCAACACGCCGACGAGCGGGAACGCCGTACAGCTGTGGACGTGCAACGGCGTACCTGGTCAACAATGGACGATGTCGACCGATGGCAAGATCCGTGCCTTCGGCAAGTGTCTGGACATCGTCGGCAACGGTACGGCGAACTTCACCAAGGTCCAGCTCTGGGACTGCGGCCCGGCCGGCGGACAGATCTGGCAACCTCAGACAAACGGCTCGTTGCTGAATCCGCAGTCGGGTCGGTGCCTGGACAGCCCCGGCGGCGCGACCGCGGACGGGACCAAGCTGCAGATCTACGACTGCAACGGACTCGACCCACAGAAGTGGAAGATCCCGGTGTAATCCGCCGGTCAGCCCCGCGCGCTGCTCTTGTCCTGCTGGCTGCAGCGTGCGCGAGTCGTGGATTTTGGTCGTCGTACAGCGCCAGAACCCACGACTCGGCGGGCTCGCCAGTACGACGGTGAGTTGATCGTGGGCCGGATGCGATTGGTCGACCGGATACGCGCGACACCGGCCGAAACGGCGGACCCATCCAGCTGCCCGGCGTCATGAAGATTCACACCACATGTTTGGACCACGTCGTACTGAACGTCTCCGATCTCGAAGCCAGCAGACGGTGGGCGTCGGTGACGCGGACGACGCGGGACTTCGAGGGCGAGGTGTCGCTCCGCGTCGGCGGGCAGGCGATCCGGTTGCGCGAGGGAACACCCGCGCCTCGTGGTTCGGTGAGTGTCTGCCTGGTCGCGGACGCGTCGATCCACGAGCTGTACGAGCGCGCCGAGCAACTCCACGCCGTACACGGTTCTGTCCATCCACGGACCGGGCCACAGCACCGGCTCAGGCGCTCACCGTGGAGGACCCGGACGGCTATCAGGTCGAGCTCGCCACGTACACCCCCGAAGGTGCACCCGCCGGCTGAAGTGCGACCCGCTGACGGTCGCTCGGGGCGGCTTTCGGGGTGTGTTCACCGAGAACGACAGGTACGTCGTACGGGCCGAACCCCCGGGCCTGGATCCGGACAAGGACGTCAAGGTCGACGTCGCGAACGGGATGCTGACGATCGCCACCATCGACACCTCCAGCCCAGCAGCTGTGGGTTCAGCAAGGGGTGTTGAAGCCCGTGTGGCTGTTCGGCGAGCGATCCGGGGGTCCACCGGTCACGTTTGCTGGATCGCCGGTCAGCGGGTGACGCGGTCGACTCGGTGGCCGTATTGGTCGAAGATGTGGAGTTTGGCCGGGTCCACGCCGAGGTGCACCTTGGTTCCGGTCTCGAGGGCGGGGTTGGGGTCGACTTCGATGACGAGGTCGGCTCGGCGATGGGTCGGCGTTGCGGTTGAGTCGGCGGACTCCGTCGCGGGAGGCCGGCGAAGTAGCAACCTTGCGAGCGACGTCAGCGTTGACCGGCGCGGCGCCGCGTGACGGGTCTGAGTGACGTCGTGGGGTGGGCGTGTTCGTGGTCCGACGAGGTCGGGGTTGAGCATCTCGACACCGCAGTCGACGAAGGCGATCCACTGGTTGCCGTGGAACTCGAGTGTTCTGAGCGTTCCCAGCAGTTGGTCGCTGTCGCCGCGCTCAACAGTGGGTGTGAAGGCGTCGGAGCGTGCGCCGACGATGACGTGTACGCCGTCGTGCCGGCTCAGGATCATCGACCGGCGGTCCGTCGGTGGCAAGGAGATGGTCTGTGCGCCGAGATCGAGGCTGACCCGGTGGTGCGCGGTGACCTGGATGGTGGCGGACATCAGGTTGATCCGCGGCGCGCCCAGGAAGCCGGCGGTGAAGGCGGTCGCGGGGTTGTTGAAGACCTGCGTCGGTGTGCCGACGTCCTCGATCCGGCCGTCGCGCATGACCGCGATCCGGTCGGCGAGAGTGAGGGCCTCGATCTGGTCGTGGGTCACGTAGACCGTCGTCACGTTGAGGTCCCGGACCATGGCGCCGATTTCCTGCCGCAGTTCGGTGCGCATGGTCGCGTCGAGGTTGGACAGCGGTTCGTCCATCAGGAAGATCCGTGGTTGCCGGACGATCGCCCTGCCGATGGCGACCCGCTGCCGCTGGCCGCCGGAGAGCGTGCCGGGGAGGCGGTCGAGGGTCTTGTCGATGCCGAGGATCTTGGCCAGACCGGCCGCCTTGGTGCGTGCCTCGGCGACGTCTTCTCCCGCCATCCGCAGCGGGAACATGATGTTCTCGCGGGCGGTCCGGTTCGGGTAGAGCGCCCCGTTCTGGAAGACCATCGCGACCCCGCGGTCCTTGGGTGACAGGTCGGTGGCGCAGGATCCGCCCAGCCAGAGATCGCCTCCGGTGAGCTCCTCGAGGCCGGCGATCATCCGGAGCAACGTGGTCTTGCCACAGCCCGACGGGCCGAGAAGCACCATCACCTCACCTGCCGGCACATCCAGCGACACGTTGTCCACGGCAAGGTGCCGGCCGCCGTACACCTTGGACACAGCGTCGAGTCTGATGCCGGTCATGGTCGCTCCTCCTCATGTCCGACTACACAACTCCCGCGGCCCGCTTGTCCAGAGTCGAATCCGGATGCGGGATGGTTGCCTTTGGCAAGGTGATGGGACGCTAGGATCTTTCGCGGTTAACGTTTCACTCCGCCGGTTCTTGGTGCTGCCGGCAACCGATGTACGACCGTCCCCGAAAGCTGCATGTCAAGGCGTGAGTACGCCCGGTGATCGCGCCGTCGGTGAACAGGTAGGAGGGCCTACCTGGAGGCTGTGCGGCGCAGGTGCACAGCGGCACAGCGGCGCGGTGGCGCGGTGGTCGGTTCCTGAGCGCATCTGGTATACCAGACGGTGTTTGCTGGTTGTCGACAAAGGAGCAGCCGTATGAGTCTGACCATCCGCAACGTCCGGCCGTGGGGCGGCGCAGCGAGCGACGTCGTCCTCAGGGACGGGCAGATCGCCGAGATCCGGCCGTACGACGCGGCGGGCGCGGTCGACGGTGCGGTCGACCGTGCGGCCGACGGTGCGGCCGACGGTGCGGTCGTGGACGGTCGCGGGCGGTTGCTGGTGCCGTCGTTCTCCGATGTCCACGTGCACCTGGACTCGACCCGGATCGGTCTGCCGTTCCGGCCGCACACCGGGGCGCCGGGCGTGTGGGCGATGATGCTGAACGACCGCGACAACTGGCGTACGGCGGAAGCCTCGATCGCCGAGCGGGTCCGGAACACGCTCGGCGCGATGATCGCCCGCGGCACGACGCGGGTCCGGAGCTACGCGCAGATCGACGTGGACTGCCGGCTGGAACGGTTCGAGGCGGTGCTGGCCGCGAAGGAGCACTTCAAGGACGCGGCGGACGTGGAGATCATCGCGTTCCCGCAGGCCGGGCTGCTCCGCGAGGAAGGTTCGGCCGAGCTGATCGAGGAGGCGCTGAAGGCCGGGGCGACCGTAGTGGGCGGGATCGACCCGTGCATGCTCGACCGGGATCCCGTCCGGCATCTCGACATCGTGTTCGGGCTGGCCGAGAAGTACCAGGTCGCGGTCGACGTCCATCTGCACGAGCCGGGTGAGCTCGCGGTGTTCAGCACCGACCTGATCCTGGAGCGAACGCGGGCGCTCGGGATGCAGGGCAAGGTGACGCTGTCGCACGCGTACCAGTTGGGCAGCGTGAACGAGGCGACCACCCGCCGGCTGATTCAGGAGTTCGCCGAGCTGGACGTGTCGATGGCGTCGATCGCACCGTCGGCGTCGGGACAGCTGCCTCTGAAAGAGTTGACCGAAGCCGGGGTGCGGTTCGGGCTCGGTGAGGACGGGCAGCGCGACTACTGGTCGCCGTACGGCAACTGCGACATGCTCGACCGGACATGGCAGCTCGCGTTCACGAACGGGTACCGCAAGGACGAGCTGATCGAGCACTGCCTGGCAGTCGCGACCGTTGGTGGCGCCAGCGTTCTCGACCCGGAGTCGACCAGGCTGAAGAGCGTCGCGGATCGCCCCGGTGTGGCGGTCGGCGATCCGGCCGAACTGTTGCTGGTCGACGGCGAGACGCCGACGTCGGCCGTGATGGACCGTGGTACGGACAGGACCGTCATCCACGCCGGCCAGGTCGTCGCCGACGGCCTCGCCCTGCTCTAGGCACGAGGCTTGCCCGGTCAGATTCTCAGCGGGCAACCCTGCATCATTCAGGCTTCTCGGCTGCGGCGGCTGCGGCGGCTGCGGAGGTCGGTGAGGGCTAGGGCGGCTGCGGTTGGTAGGGGCTCGACGATCGGGGTGAGGTTGAGTTCGGCGAGGCGGCGGGCGGTACCGGACAGCGGGCCGCCGGCAATGATCACGGCCTCCGCGCCGTCGGCGGCGCAGGCGCGGACGGCGACGGCCAATTCGTGGAACTGACGCTCGGGGTCGGCAGCGAGTACCAGCGGTTCGGACTCGGTCAGGCGGACGCCGGTGAAGGTGTCGCTGTGGCCCCAGCGCGCGACCAGCGCGGTGAGCGAGCCGGCAAGCAGCGGCGTGCTGGTCGCCATCCCGAACCGCCGGCCGCCCCGAGCAGCGGCGAGGATCGACGCCTGGCCGATGCCGATCACGGGCAGCTCCAGTTCGTCCTCGAGCCGATCCCGTCCAGGATCCCCGATCGCCGCGACGATCACCCCGACGACCTCGTCATCGCGGGGCTGACCGTGATCGGCCCGATCCACAGCGAGCCGCCGGCGTACGGCGTCGACCACGTGCGCCTCGGCGGCCGCGAGAACGACGGGATCGGCCAGCATCCGGGGACCGTGCGCGACCGTGATGCCCTCGACCGTCAGCCCGGCGGCGGCCAGCTCCGGACGTACCAACTCGGTCATCATCGCGGTGGTCTGTGCGTTGGTGTTCGGGTTCACGAGCACAACGGTCGGCACGGTGTCCTCCATCAGAGGTCGAGCAGCCGAGCGGGGTTGGTCTTGATCATGGTGTTGATCTCGTCGACGCTGAAGTCGAGGTCGAGCAGCGAACTGATCAGCGTCCGCATGCCCTCGACCGGCGTCGGCCCGGAGCGGATGCCGTAGTCGGTGCCGAGGACGAAGTGCTCGACGCCGATCTCGCGGATCTGCCGGGCCCAGGGCATCACGCCGCTGAACTCCGGTGCGTTGGCGATACCCGCGATCTCGTCGGCCCACTCGCGCTCGACGTAGTAGTTGGTGCGCGGCAGGCCGCGGTGGAACATCCAGTCCGAGACGGCGCCCTCCAGCAGTACGCCTTTGTCCGCGAGCTTTCGCTGCTGCTCGACGGTCATCCGGCCGCGGCACGGGTGGGCGACCACGATCTTCCGGATCCCGGCGTCGATCGCCAGGTCTGCCAGTACCATCGCCTCCTCGACCGAGACGTGCCCGGTGTTGAGGTGGACGTGCGGGTGGTCCGCGATCAGCTGCAGGATCTCGGCCAGGTCGTCCGGGACCGAACCGTCGAGCGGGATCCGGATCGAGCGGTCGACCTCCCGCTGGAACTCGGCGTACCGGTCCTTGAACAGCACCGGCTTCCCGTCGACGTAGCTGCCTTCGTGGGTGGTCATGAAGTGGGTGCAGTGCGCGCCGAAGTGCACGAACCGGGCGCCGGCGCCGTACTGCAGAGCGGTCTTCACCGCGCGTGGGTTCAGTCCACCGAGCACGGAGGTCAGGATGATCCCGCCGTACACGTCGACGCCCGGTACCTGGCGCGTCGTCAGCTGCGACGTACCGCAGCTCATCCCGAGGGTGTGGTCGAGATACATCAGCGCCCGCATCCCGGCGTCCCGGGCCTGCTCGGCGATCTGGAAGGGATCGAGCCGTCCGGGGCACGACCGCAGCCAGGGACCGGCGTGCACGTGGATGTCGATCGCGCCCCGGATCAGTTCGTCCGGAAGCTCCATCGAGCGGTTGTCCCAGGTCTCCGCGAGGTCAGTCATAGGGTCTGTTCCGTCCTTTCAGTTGTGGGTTCCTTGCTGATGAACCTGAAGAGGAGCACCACGGCGAGCAGCTCCACGTCCTGCGCGGCGCGCTCCGTGGTCGTCGACCGCAGCGTTTCTCGCTCAGCCATCGTTCGTCCTCGCGGGGCCGTGTCCTACCGGCCTTTCCCCGAGGTTCCGGGTGGAGCAGATGTGGCGAACGTGGGCGGCGCTGCCGACGATCGAGGCGACCGCTTCGGCGTAGTCGAAGGGCTGCGCCGCATAGGTTTCGAGGTCCGGCAGCTCGCCCGCGGCGATCCGGGATTCGTACCGATGGACGAGTTCGAGGTACGCCGCGAACTCCGGCACCGTCAGATCGGGATGGGCCGCGAGGAACTCCGCTTCGTAGATCTCGAGGAGCCACTTCTCCGGCTGTCGCGGCCGGTCCTCGTAGGACTCGTAGTTCTCGATCGTGAGGTTCAGCGCAGGGTTCGCGTCGAGGATGATCGGGAGTACCTCGCCGAAGTCCACGACCCCCGTGCCGCACGGGCGCAGCTGGTAGTAGAGCCCGTCCTCGCCATGGGCGAGACGAGCGTCCTTGATGTGGCTCTGCCGGACGTACGGCGCGACTCGCCGGGCGGTCCATACCGGGTGCTCGATCCGGTGCAGCGGGTTGGCCGTGTCGTACACGATCCCGGTGACGTCCGGCCCCACAGCCTCGACCAGCCGGACCAGCTCGAAGGAGCTGATCTCCTCGTGGGTCTCGAGGTTCACGTGGATGCCGAGGTCGCGCGCGAACGGCGCCAGCTTCTGCAGGAAGCGCTCGATCGCGACCAGTTGCTCGGGCCAGGTGACGTCGGTCCGGAAGCGGTCCCAGGCGAGCCGGCCGCGGAACTGGGGCTTGAACAACGCCGTGGACGACCACAGCTCGCGGCAGTCGATCGCCGCGCAGGCCTCCATCATCCGCCGGAATCCGAGCAAGGTGTCGCCGTCGCCGATCGCCCGGAGCTCAGGTGCTTCGGGGATCGCGAACGGGTTCACCTTGCCGAGCCCGGTCTCGAGGTACATCCCGAGGTCGTCCGCGCAGGCCCGGGCGGTCCGCAACTCGGCCGCATCGAGGGTCGGGCTGATATCGAGGACCGACCGGAAGAAGACACCCTCGAGGCCGAGCTGATGCGCGTGCTCGATGGTTCCGAGCGGACCGCGCTTGGCCGATTCGGGGATCTTGAGCCCGTCGACGCCGACGCGCGGGAACCGTGGATCAGCTCTCATCATGCAGTTCCTCCAGCGAACGTCCGAAGGTCTCCGGCCCGAACGGAACAGCGATCAGGACGACCGCGCACATCGCGGCGACCAGACTCAGCAGGGCGACCGGTCCGAGGGAGCTGAGCAGCGCCCCGGCCAGCGGCGGCAGCAGCGCGCCGCCGATCATCCCGAGGTTCGAGATCACGCCGATCCCGAACGCGCGGACCCGGGTCGGGTACAGCTCCGGGCACCAGGTCGAGATCGAGCAGTTCGCCCACCAGGAGAAGAACTCGAACAGGAACCCGAGGACGAGGATCGCGACCGCGCCGTGGGCGAGGAACGCGAACGCCAGCGCCGACAGGCAGGAGAGCCCGGCTGCGACGGCGATGGTGGGACGCCGGCGGAACCTCGCGTTCAGCATCGAGGCGAACAAGGCCCCGGTGACCGCGCCGAGGAAGATCACCATCGTGAACCAGAGACTGGTGGCGATCGCGTAGCCCTGCTCGACGAGCAGAACCGGCCAGAAGGTGAGCAGTACGAACTGTGCACCGAACAGCGAGGCCGTGCAGGCGCCGAGCACCGCAGAGTTGCGGCCGAGCCGTCCGCGGAGGATCTCCGTCCACCGTACGCCGGACTGCCCGAGCCGGAGGTTCTCCGGCAGGTAGCTCGTCACGTTCAGGCCGTTCGGGTTCAGCCGGCCCGACGCGAGCACACTGAGCGATCGGTTCGCCTCCGCGATGCGCCCCTTGCTCAGCAGGTACCGCGGTGTCTCCGGCATATGCCGGCGCGTCCAGAGAACGAGCAGGGCCGGCAGGCAGAGCAGAGCGAAGACCCAGCGCCAGGCCGCGTCCGGTCCGCCGAGCCACAGCGGCAGGTCGGGACCGACCACGCCCACGATCACGAAGCCGAACAGATAGGCGGCCGGATTGCCGAGCCCTCCGGCGCCCACCTGCAGCAGCCCGACCGCAGTACTGCGGTACTGCGTGGACGTCATCTCCGCGAGCAGCGCCAGCCCGACGACGAACTCACCACCCAGTCCGAGACCGACGATCGCACGACCGATCACCAGGACCGGGAAGGTCGGCGCCAGCGCACAGACGAGCGCGCCGACGCTGTAGAGCGCCAGGTTGAAGTTGAACATCGTCTTGCGGCCCTTGAGGTCGCTCAGCCAGCCACTGAGCGCGGCACCGACGTACATCGCCCCGAACGTCGCGGAGGCCAGGAAGCCGATCCCGGCGGACGAGACGCCCCATTGCGCCTTCAGGGACGGGCCGACGATGCCCACGGTGTTCTGCTCGATGACGTCGAAGAACGCACCGAAGACGACCACGGCGAGGATGACCTTGTGACTTCGGTTGGTCCCGATCCGGTCCATCACGGAGCCGAGCAGCAGCAGCGCTCGCCGGCCGTCGTCGGACGCCCGGTCGCCAACCGTGCTGGTTGTCGTGGCGAGCAGGACGTCCTGCTCGGGAATCTCTTCTTGCTCAGCCATCGTGCGCTCCTGACCTCTACCGAAGGACGGAATTCCGCATATCGGAAACTTCATTCCGATTGGGTAGAAGGCTGAACCTGGCCACGCCGACTGTCAAGCATGGGACTCATGCAATCCCACAGTTGCGGGGTGTCTATCGGGGACTGAAACTGTAGATTCATCCAGGACTGGAGGTTGTTCATGCTGCTGTCGGAGCTGCTTGATGACGAGGCCCTTGGGCTGCGGATGCTGGTTGGTGCGCCGGGTGCTCTGGTGCAGCCGGTTGGGCGGGTGGTGACGATTGATCTGGTGGAGCCTGGTCGGTACCTGAGTGGCGGCGAGCTTGTGCTCAGCGGTCTGATCTGGCGGCGCGGGCCTGGTGACAGCGAGCGGTTCGTGAGCGCGTTGTCGGGCCGGAACGTCCAGGCGCTGCTGGCTGACAGCGAGCGGCTGGGTGAGATCCCGGAGGACCTGGTCGAGGCCTGCCGGGTGCACGGGCTGACATTGATCGAGGTGCCGGCCGAGGTCGCGTTCACCGACATCGCCGAGCACATCGCCGAGCACGACTCCGAGAGCAGCCATGCCCGTACGTCGGCCAGCCGGGTACGCCAGCGCGAGATGCTCTCGGCGATCGCGGCCGGTCGCAGCCTGGACGAGCTCGCCGATCGGGTATCAGTTGCCTTCGGCCACGTCTGCCGGGTGCTCACGCCGTCCGGCCGGCACGTCGTACCCGGTCCGGCCGAGCTCGATCCCGAGACCGTCGACGCAGTCACCGCAGGCTTTCTCACCGCTGACCGGTTGCCCGCGCCGATCGAGACCGGGACCGCGACCTACAGCGTGTTTCCCGTCGGTTCGACGCTCGGGCAGCGGCTCACGACCTGGCTGGTGGTCGTCGACGGCGACCTGCGGACCTGGCCGCGGGAGGAGGTCGACGCGGTCGGTGAGTTGTCCGCGATCGCGTCGCTCGATCGCTCCCGGCGGGACGAGAGCCAACGCGCCCTGCGCCCGATCGCCGCCGACGCGGTGGCGGCCATCGAGGCGGGCGCACCGGAGAACGACGTACTGGCAGGGATCCGGCAGACCGGTCTGGCCACCGATCGGCCGGTCGCCGTCGTGATCGTCGAGATCGCAGGCAGCGGTCCACCCGAGGGCGCCCCGGCCTTGCTGGAGGACATCGCGCTGACGGTCGGCCGACCGGTGGTGGCCCGTAGCGCAGACGGCACTGCGGTCGCACTCCTGCCACACTCGCCGGCGCTGCCGGACCTGGTGCGCACCGCTTGCGCACGGTTCGAACCAGGCCTGTTACCAGGTACGACGCTGTCCGTCGGCATCAGCGGACCGGCCGAGGCATCCGCTCTCGGCGAGGCGCTGGAGAAGGCGCGGTTCGCGCACCGGGTCGCCCGCGTCGGCGGTACGCCGGTCTGCGTGGTGAGCTCGGAGGACGTCACGTCACACGTGCTCCTGCTGGCCGCGGTGCCTGCAGACGTACGGCGTACGTACGCGACCAGCGTTCTGGCCGCGATCCTCGACCACGATCGCCGTACGCGAGGTGACTTGGTGCTGACGTTGACGACCTTCCTGGACACCGCGTGCTCCTGGGCGCGCACCGCGGAGCAGCTCCACCTGCACGTGAACTCGGTGCGCTACCGGATCGACCGGATCCAGGAAATCACCGGGCGCGACCTGTCCCATTTCGAGGACCGTGTCGACATGTTCCTCGCCCTGAAGTCGCTGTGAGGTCGCTCTGAACTGGAGGATCCGACCAAATCCGGATTTCTGGCTGTTGCGCGCTGTCGTCGTGCCGGCGGAGGTCGCCGGGGAATACGTACGCGGCCAGGCCGGGCTGGCCGTCGTTGACTTGAGCAAGTAGTCCGTCCTCGCCGACGCGGACGCCGGCACCAGGAGCTGAGCGAACGCATCCGGTTCCGCTCGCGCGGGCTCGTCACCGGCGAGCACTTGTGCCAGGCGGCTCACGATCCCAGGCTCCTGGCCTTCGGAAGCCATAGGCACGACACGTAGAACGGTGTCCCCGGAACGATGCGCCATGTCCGTGCGCCGTCGATTTGGGCATTGACGTGATCTGCGCCACGGACCTACCGTGTACGTAGAACGTGCAGATGTACGTCAGGCGTACATCGATCCTTTGTTGAAAGGACCGCGGATGAGGGACCTGCGCAGGAGGATGCGGCTCCTCGAGCTGCCTGTCGCCACGCGACCGAAGGGCAATGACCGGGTATGACCAGTCTTCAGAGCGTTACCTCCACGCCGAGTTCGGCCGTGCCCATGCGGCTCGGGGCGATGTGTGGGGCGACCCAAGGGATCGCGGAGGGCGACTGGCCGGCTGCCCTCGACTACGCCGAGCGCCTCGGGCTGGAAGGTGTCCTCTTCTCCACGCCGAGGGCGGCGAGCATGACCCTCGACCGCGCCGAGCTCGCGGACGTCGGTGCTGCGGCTGCGGAGCGCGGACTGTTTGTCGAGACCGGCATCGGGTTCATAGGTCCGGCCAACGATCCGACGTCGGTCCTCGACGAACTGTTTGCCGCCGCCGATGCCGCGGTGGCGCTCGGGTGCACGCAGTTCTTCGCGTACACGCGGACTGAACGGGGAGGCGGACCGGGGGACCACGGGCATCAGCTCGCGCAGGTCGCAACGACGCTGCGCGCGATGCGTCCCTACCTCGAGGAGAGCGGCTGCCGGCTGAACATCAAGACTCACGAGGATCTGTCCTCGGTGGAGGTGCTCCGCCTCGTCGAGACCCTTTGGGCGGACGTCTTCGGAGTGAGCCTCGACGTCGCGAACCTGGTCGTCCGTGGCGAGGACCCGGCAGCGGCGACGCGGCGGCTGGCGCCGTACGTCTATCAGACGCATCTCGAGGACGTCGCCCTGTACTTCGTCGAGTCCGGCCTGCGACGACGGCTCCGGCCGTGTGGCGACGGGATCCTCGACTGGAGCGGAATACTGCGCAGTCTCCTCGACCAAGCGCCCGCGCAGTACCTCGTTTTCGAGCAGCACCGTGGCCAGTTCGACGTCGACATCTTCGACAGCAGATGGTTCGAGGCCGAGCCGCACGTGCGGCCGGACGAGCTGGCGCGGCTGGTACAGGGAGCGGTGGCCTGCGAGCGGCGCGCTCGCACCGGCGCCGGCCCCACCCTCGACGACCTTGACGTCGAACTCGATGCGGAGGCCCGGGCAGGCCAACTGCGCCGGAGTGCCGCCTACCTCCGATCGGTGCTCGAGTCCATCAGTGGAGAGCCTTCATGACCAGCATCGCACTCGCATCGCCTCGCAGTATCCGGCGTCGTGTCTCCTCCAGTGACAGGATCCTGGTCCTGGCGCTGAGCGCGTTGGGACTGGTGGCTCTGGCTGTCGTCGTCGGACCGCTCGTGTGGCGGTTCAACTCCAATGCCGTCGATCTCGGCGCCCAGTTGTCGCCGCCGTCGAGCAGACACCCGCTCGGCACCGACAGTCTCGGTCGGGACCTGCTCGCACGGGTTCTCGCCGGTGCTCGTACGTCGCTGGGCGCCGGTCTCCTCGTCGCGCTCGCGGGAGCCGTGCTGGGCTGTCTCACCGGGCTGCTCGCAGGTGCTCTGCGCGGGTACGTCGACGTCGCCCTGACCTGGCTGACGAACTCGATCCTGTGCTTTCCCTCGATCATGCTGGCCATGGCCGTGGTGATGGCCCTGAAGCCGGGGATCCCTGCGGTGGTGATCGGTCTGTCGATCCATTCGTTCCCCTGGTACATGCGGACCCTGCGCGGTGAGGTCATGCGGGTCTCGGCCATGGAGTTCGTGAAGTCGACGCGGGCGATCGGCGCCAGCCAGCGCCGTGTCCTGTTCCGGCACATTCTGCCGCACCTGATCTCGACGATCGTGCTCCAGATGGCTGCGGTGTTCGGGGCCGCTGTGCTCGCGCTCGCCGCGCTCGGCTTCCTCGGCATGGGGGCACAGCCACCGACGGCGGAGCTCGGAGCCATGATCACCGACGGTCAGCAGTTCTTCCTGACCGGCCAGTGGTGGGTCGCCGCCTTCCCGGGCCTCGTGCTGCTCGTCGCCGTCACCCTGACCACCATCATCGCCGACCGGGCCCGCGAGATCCTCGACCCGCGCGGCGAGTACATCGTGGCGGACTGAGAGGAATGCCGATGCTGAACCTGGTCTCCAAACGCCTGATGGTTGCTCTCGGCACCATTCTCGGCGCCTCGCTGTTCTCCTTCGTGCTGCTGCGCAAACTTCCGGGCGATCCGGCCAGGCTCGTCGGCGGTGAACTCGCCGACGCCACCACCATCGACAACCTGCGCAGCGCCATGGGCCTGAACAAACCGCTGCCGGCCCAGTTCTGGGACTACCTGTCCACGGTCGGCCATGGGAACCTCGGATTCTCCTACAGTACCGGCCAGAACGTAGCCGACGTCGTCCGGACCCGGCTGCCGGCGACCGTTGAGCTCGGGCTGACCGGCGTGACGTTCGCTGTCGTGTCCGCGGTCGTCTTCGGTGCCGTCGCCGTCTATCGGCGCAAGCGTGGCGCTGACGTGTTACTGCGCGTCGCGTCCTCGCTGGCGATGGGCTCGCCGCCGTTCTGGCTCGCACTGGTGGCCATCTTGCTGCTGGCCGTCAAGCTGGGGGTCTTCCCAGGTCCCGAGGGCCGTCTGTCGCCAGGGATCCAGCCTCCGGCGGCGTTCACCGGCCTCTACACGATCGACGCGCTGAAGGCGGGCCAGTTCTCCACCTTCTTGAATGCTCTTTGGCACCTGGTGCTGCCTGGGGCCGCGATCGCGGTCGGTCCATTCGCGTTCCTCAGCAGGCTCTTCCGGTCGCAGCTGCGCACCACCGTGCGGGAGCCGTTCGTCCTCGTGGCGCGCAGCCGCGGTATCACCCGGTCGAAGGTCTTCGTCCGGCATGTCATCCCGAACTCCCTGCTGCCGCTGGTGGCCGCGACCGCGATGCTTTTCGCCGAACTGATGACCGGCAGCGTACTGATCGAGAAGGTGTTCGGTTGGCCGGGAGTCGGCTCCCTCACCGTCGACGCGATCCTCCAGAAGGACTTCGCGGTCGTCCAGGGAGTGATCCTCCTCAGCGCTGTTCTCTATGTGACAGTGAGCTTCCTCGCCGACATCACGTACGCCGCCATCGATCCCCGCGTCCGAGTTGGAGCCCGGTGACATGACCCGATCAGGAGTCGAGCTCATGAGCCAGACCGCCGTTCCCGAGAACGCACCGTCCGGCGAGAGCCTGCTCGAGGTGCGAGACCTGCGGACCGAGTTCACGACCGCACGCGGCACCGTCGCCGCCGTACGCGACGTCAGCTTCAGCATCCACCGGCGTGAACGGCTCGCGATCGTCGGCGAATCCGGCTCCGGGAAGTCCGCGATGGCGATGTCGATCGTCGGACTGCTGCAGCCACCTGGCCGGGTCGTCGGGGGAGAGGTGCTGCTCGAGGGGCGCAACCTCCGCGGCCTGCCGGACGCGGAGCTCTCCCGCATCCGCGGCCGCCGGATCTCACTGGTCTTCCAGGACCCGATGAGCGCGCTCGACCCGATCCGCAGCATCGGATCGCAGATGATCGAGGCGATCCGTGCCCACCAGGACGTGAGCCGGAAGGCTGCCCGCCGGACGGCCGCCGACCTCCTCGGTGAGGTCGGGGTCGTCGACGCCGCGAGGCGCCTGTCCGACTACCCGCACCAGTACTCCGGTGGTATGCGGCAGCGAGTCCTGATCGCGTTGGCGCTGGCCAACTCTCCCGAACTGGTGATCGCAGACGAGCCCACCACTGCCCTCGATGTCACCACCCAGGCGCAGGTGCTGGAGTTGCTGGACAGGCTTGTCACGGACCGTCGTGCCGCCCTGATGCTGATCACCCACAACCTCGGAATCGTTGCGGGGTACTGCGACTCGGTCAAGGTCATGTACGCCGGCAGACTCGTCGAGGAGAGCTCCAGCCGGGAGCTGTTCCGGGCGCCGGCCCACCCATACTCGCGCGAGCTGATCAAGTGCGTGCTGCGGACCGACCAACGCCAGGAGGGACGCCTGGCGACGATCCCCGGATCACTGCCCGACCCGACGAAACCGTTCGTCGGCTGCGCTTTCGAACCGCGCTGCCCGGTCGGCCACGACAACCCGCTCTGCCAGAGCACCGAGCCCGTCCTCGTTCCGTTCGGCCGGCCCGAGGCCAACCACGCGACCAGTTGCCACTTTCCCGGTGCCACCCGGCAGGAGTCCGTCTCATGACCACCACACCGCGTGAGTCCGCGCTCGACCAGACTGTCGACCAGGACATCCTGCTCCGGGTGCAGGGCCTCACGAAGTCGTACGGCGGTCAGCGAAGCGGAGTGCGGATGCGCCGGGCCAACCAGGTCCATGCCCTGCGCGACGTGTCCTTCGACGTACGTCGCGGCGAGACGCTGGGCCTGGTGGGCGAGTCCGGCTCCGGGAAGTCCACGGCGGCATCGTGCGTACTGCGCCTGGTGGAGCCCGACGGCGGCTCGGTCGAGTTCGACAGCATCGACGTACTCGGGCTGTCGAGCCGCCAGCTGCGTCGGCTGCGCTCCCGTATGCAGATGGTTTTCCAGGATCCCTACGGCTCCCTCGACCCACGGTTCTCGGTGCGCGAGCTGGTGGAGGAACCGCTGCTGATCCACGGCGAACACGACGCCGACGTACGTCGAACACGCGCGCTGGAGATGCTCGAGCGTGTCGGTCTCTCCGCGGACCTGGCCGAGCGCAACGCGCATGCTTTCTCCGGCGGTCAGCGTCAGCGCATCGCCATCGCTCGTGCCCTTGTGCTCAACCCCGAGTTGGTCGTGCTCGACGAGCCGGTCACCGCCCTCGACGTTTCGGTCCAGGCCCAGGTGCTCAACCTCCTCACCGATCTGCAGGCCGAGTTGGGGCTCACCTACCTGTTCATCGTCCACGACCTGGCCGTTGCGCAGTACGTCTGTCATCGCATTGCTGTGATGTACCTGGGCGAGATCGTGGAGCTGGCCGACTCCGACGAGCTGTTCGCCAACCCGCTGCATCCCTACACGGTCTCGCTCCTGCTCGCCGCGCCGGTACCCGACCCTGACGTCATGGTCCAGACCCGGTCCGCGCTGCGCGAGACCAAGGTGCAGCAGGGCGTTGCCGCCTCACATGGCTGCTCCCTCCGATCGCGGTGCCCGGTCGGCGCCGACCGCCCCGAGTGCCTGACGCATCCCCCGTTGCGTGAAGTCACTCCTGGCCACTTCGTGGCCTGCCACTACCCGGGCGAGCTGCAGCAGCGACTCCCCGTCCAGCTCGGCGCCCCCAGCTCCGAGCTGTCCCCGTCCGCTGAAAGGACCGCACGTGACTACAACTGACCGAACGAGGCGGCGCTTGCGCCCCGTCATCGTTTCGACCGGGCTGGCTGCCCTGCTTGCGGTCGGCGCCGCATGCAGCCCCACCAACACCCCAGCGTCCGGAGGCCAGTCCGGCCGGCCCTTCACCGTCAACTGGGCGGCGAGCATCTCCAGCCTGGACCCTGCGTTCGTCTGTCCAGGCGACGACAACAGCCTCGCCAGCAACTTCTACGGGCGGCTGGTGAAACTCTCGACAACCCAGGACGGTGACGGGTTCGCCACCGCCAATCCCGATCCCAGCAAGGTGCGGCCGGACTTCGCCACCAGTTGGCAGGTGTCGGGCGACGGCAAGACCTACACGTTCAAGCTGCCCGCCGGCAAGAAGTTCGCCAACGGTGACCCGCTCGACGCGAGCGCGGTGAAGTACTCGCTGGAGCGCACCGTGAACATGGGCGCCTGCGGTGCACTGTCGCTGCAACTGGGAATTACGGACCCGCCGTTGGTCCAGAGCGTCGAGGCCCCTGATGCGACCACGGTCGTCCTCCACCTGCGGCAGGCCTATCCCGCGATCCTCTACAGCCTGGCCCAAAGCCGAGGGTCGATCTATGACCCGAAGCTCATCGAGGCCAACGGCGGTACCCAACCCGGCAAGCCGAACCAGTGGCTGACCAGCCACACGGCGAGCAGCAGCGGGCCGTATGTGCTCAAGGAGTATGTCCCCGGCAGCTACGCGGTGCTGGAGCGCAATCCCAACTACTACGGAACACCCGCCCGCGAGTCCAGCGTACGAATCAACTTCATCACCTCGGTCCCGACCCTGCTGTTGCAGGCCGAGAACGGCCAGGCCGACGTCACCCTCGGGCTTCCACCCCAGAGCGTCAAGAACCTC
This sequence comes from Kribbella aluminosa, assembly GCF_017876295.1. Classification (NCBI taxonomy): domain Bacteria; kingdom Bacillati; phylum Actinomycetota; class Actinomycetes; order Propionibacteriales; family Kribbellaceae; genus Kribbella; species Kribbella aluminosa. The sequence goes on from NZ_JAGINT010000001.1 coordinate 2,959,723, forward strand.
AGCCAGAAGAATTGTTGCAAGGTCGTCAGCGCGAGCAGTTCGACACCGGTCACCGTCTCGCTGAACCACAACGGACCGGTCACCGACAACGTGAAGTTCCGTGCGGCGCTCACGTACGCCGTCCCGTACTCGGACATCATCAGCAAGGTCGCCTACGGGTACGGAGACTCCTACTACGGGCCGGTCGTCCCCGGGATGGCAGGCTACAACCAGGCGCTCGAGCCCGCGCGGGCCTACGACCCGGCCAAGGCCAAGCAGATCCTCGCCGACTCGGGTGTGAAGAGTCCGCAGCTGGAGCTGATGATCAACCCCACCGCGCCTGGGGTCTCCGACATCGCGACGTTGCTCCAGTCCGCCTGGCAGAACATCGGGGTCAAGGTCAACATCGTGGCGAAGCCGCCGACCGACTTCAGCACCCTGTTCAACGACGGCAAGTACCAGTCCGCGCTGCTGTTCGAGAACAGCACACCGATCGGCGGCTACGAGCTTCGCAAGAAACTGACCTGCGGCAGCCACTTCAACAACCAGCACATCTGTATCCCGGGCAGCATGCCGCTGCTCCAGCAGCTCAACAACACCGCCGACGCCGCCAAGCAACAGCCGATCGTCGACCAGCTGGTGAAGCTCTGGGTGGCGAACTCGCCCACGATCATCCTGTACCGGGCCCGGTTCACCGCGGTCCTCGGCAAGGACGTCAAGCAGTTCGAGTACGCGGCGAACACTCGCATCGCCGACTGGGGTCGCTGACCCCAGGAGTCTGCCGCCGGACCGACGCCGGCGGCAGGCAACCTCCCACACCTGCGCGAACGTCCACAAGGAGCAAAGATGAAGATCGGTGTCGACGGCCGGAAGATCCCTGGAGCCGAGAACCGGACCCCCCTGGAGATCCTCGACCATGCCCAGAGCCTCGGTATGGAGGGCGTCTACTTCCGCACGGTTCTGGACATCACGCCCACCCTCGACCGCGGGTTGTTGCGAGAGCTTCGCGAACACGCCGACCGCCTCGGCCTGTACCTCCAGATGGGGCTGGGCAAGGTCAACCCGTACGCCGCCGCAGAGTCCCCCGAGATCCGCCGGCTCGGCGACGGCGATTACACCAGCGGCATGCTCAAGATGCTCGAGGCCTGCAGCGAAGGGGCGGACTGCCACGAGCTGTGGGTGGCGTGCGGCAGCTACAAGAGCGACCTGCCCGGCTACTACGCGATCGACCGCTTCCGGACGGACGCGCCGTGGCCCGACCAGTTGCAGGCGATCGAGAAGCTCCTCGGGCTGCTGGCTCCCGCGGTTCGTGACCTTGACTGTCATCTGAACATCGAGACCCACGAGGAGATCACCAGCTGGGAGGTCGTGCGCCTGGTCGAGTCGGTCGGGCCGGACGTCACCGGCATCACCTTCGACACGGCCAACGTCCTGGTCCGCGGCGAGCACCCGGTGGCCGCAGCCCGGCGGATCGCGCCGTACGTGCGCGCCACGCACCTGCGCGACTCGATCCTCGTCCCCACCCAGGACGGGCTGGCCCGGATCTTCTCGCCGTGCGGCCTGGGCATCATCGACTGGACCGAGTTGCTCGGCGCGTTGATGGAGCACACGCCGGACCTGGACGCGTCGATCGAGCCCGCCGGTACGACGCTCGCCGTACCGATCGGACTGCACGACGCGTACTGGCGGTCCCTGCATCCCGATCTTGTCGACGATGAGGTCGCTGCGCTGCTCCGGCTCGCCGACGAGTACGCCGCCCGCGCCGCGCAGGGCGATGTGCCCACCGTCGAGGAGTTCCGCGCGACGCCGTACGACGGGGAGGACTTCATTCGGCGCAGCGCATCCCACCTCCGGTCGACGCTGGCCGAGCTCGAAGCGGCGCCGGAAGACGCCAAGGTCGGTGGCTGATGGGAACAGCAGTCCACGCACGCTTCGTCCTCGGGTTCGACCGGGGTGAGCACGTGCTGCTCGAGGACGCGACCGTGATCTACGACGGGAGTGTCGTGGTGTACGTCGGCCCGCGCCGAGACACCACGGCGGACCGAGTCGTCGAGCTGGGCCAGGCGCTGGTGATCCCTGGGCTGATCGACCTCGATGCCGTCGCAGACATCGACCACGCCCTGCTCGACTCGTGGGCGCCGGCCCACACCGCGTCCGGCCTGCAGTGGTCCGAGGACTACTTCACCTCGCGCCGCACCGACGTGTTCGACCCGGAGGAGCGCACCTTCATCCGTCGGTACGCGCTGGCGCAACTGCTGTTGTACGGAGTCACCACCTGCATGCCTATCGCCTCCGAGGTGCACAGCTCGTGGGCCGAGACCTACGACGACGCGATCGGCATCGCAGAGGCGGCGCGTGACCTTGGAATCCGGGCGTACGTCGGCCCCAGTTACCGCTCCGGCGTCAACGTGCTGCGTGCCGACGGCACGCGAGATGTCCTGTGGGACCACGACCTGGGCCGGGCCGGCCTTGACGATGCCGCACGGTTCCTGTCCTCTGCGGACAACACGCCGGACAGCCTCGTCCGTGGCGCCTTGCTGCCCTGCCGGATCGAGACGATGTCGTTCGAGCTCCTGGAGTCCACTGCGAAGCTTGCGCGCGAGTACGACGTACCGGTGCGACTGCACTGCATGCAGAGCGAGCTCGAGTTGGAGCTGCTGCAGCGCCGGCACGGCGCGGGTCCGCTGGAGCTGATGGAGCGGAGCGGACTTCTCGGCTGTCGGCTCCTCGTGCCCCACGCCGTCCACGGGAGCAGCGACCGCGACCGGCGCTCTCCCAGCGACGGCGAGCTTGCCGCACTGGCAGGAGCCGGCGCGTCGGTGGTGCACTGTCCGTCGACGTCGCTGCGCTACGGAATGGTCCTCGATACCTTCGACCGCTTCACGGAGGCCGGCGTCAACGTGACGCTGGGCAGCGACAGTTTCCCGCCGGACCTCCTGAGGGCGATGGACGAAGGGTCCTGTCTGGCCAAGGTGCTCGAGCGCCGGCTTGATGCCGGTGACCTGGCGACGTACTTCCGGGCGGCCACCCTGCACGCCGCGCACGCTCTCGGCAGGGAGGACCTCGGCAGGCTTGCGCCGGGTGCGCAGGCGGACTTCGTCGCGCTGCGGCTCGACGACTTCCGGCTCGGGGTCGTCGACGACCCACTGCGCACGGTGGTGATGGCCGGCTCGCCCCGTGACGTCGCGCTGTCCGTCGTGGCTGGGCGCACGGTCGTCGAAGACGGTCAGCTGCCCGGCGTCGACCTTGCTGCCATGAAGGCCCGCGCACAGTCGCTCTTCGCGCGGATGCGAGCGGCCTACAGCACACGCGATGCGCTCGGGCGTGACCAGGCTGCGCTGTTTCCCCCGGTTTTCCGGCGCGTCGACCGCGCGCTCGGATCCTGCGTGTCAACGTCGTCATGACCTGGGAAGATGATCAGATGCCACCGCTGCCACACCAACTACCACTACTTGAGGACCGGTACTGATGACTGAGCCAAGGCAGGCCGAGGCGCCCGAGGCTCCGTACTTCGTGACAGCGGTCGCGCGAGCCATGCAGATCATGCAATCGTTCACGGCGGAGCGCCCCGAGCTGTCCTTCACCGAGGTAGGACACCTCACCGGGTTGAGCCGTGCGACGACGCGGAGAATTCTGCTCACCCTCCGGGATCTTGGATTCGTACACTCCGACGACGGGCGTGCGTTCCGGCTCGCCCCTCGAGTGCTCGGTCTTGGCTACAGCTACCTGTCCAGCACGCCGCTGCGAGACGTGGCGCGGCCCCACCTCGAACGGGTCGCCGGCGACCTCTACGAGACCGCGGGGCTGGCGATCCTCGACCTGCCTGACATCGTCTACATCGCGATCGCGATCAGCCCACGTCTCACCGGCGTGCGGATCAATCTGGGCACCCGCTTCCCGGCGCATGCCACAGCGGCGGGTCGTGCCCTGCTCGGCCACCTGCCTGCTGATGCCCTCGACACGTACCTGCACGGGTTACACCTGAACCGATCTTCGTCGACGCTGTCCAAGACGGCCCTGCGCGCGGAGCTCGAGCAGGCCAGGCTGAAACACTGGGTCATCACGACGAGCGAGATCGATGACGACCTCCAGGGAGTGGCAGCGCCGGTGCTCGATCGGACCGGCGTAGCCATCGCCTCGGTGAGCGTGTCGCTGCACAGCAGCAGGCAGAGCCTCGACGGCCTGGAGCACGACTTCATACCCGCCGTCATGGCCGCGGCGAAGCAGATCGAGTCGGACATGGCGGGCCGCATCCACCAATGACAGCGCCGTCGTGACCTGCACGCCCGCAGTCCGGGTGGATGCGCCAGGAACGGCGGATCGGGCGGAGACGCTCCCGTGATACGCCGAGCCGGCGATGATGATGCCGGCAGCATCCTGCAACGCGCGCACCAGTTGCCGCGCGGGTGGCATCCGGTCCGGACCGCACGGATCGTACATCGGCAGCTCCCGCAGGAACCGGCCGGCGAGGGCACGCGGAAGCACGCGCTGGTGGGACGTTGACAGGCGTCGATCAGTGTCGGCCGTCTTGAGCAGAGAATCCCAGCCGTCGTCGCCGGCCCACAACCGGGGTCGGTATCAGGCCCGCTCAGTTGCCCATGGAGCAGCCCGCCCAGCCGGCGAGTTTGAACTGCTCGGGGTGGGCGTCGACGATGCGCTCGACGGTCGCGTCGGGCATCTCCAACAACGAAGACTGGTCGTCGTGGACCTGGTGGTGGCGCCGGTCCCGGGTTGGGGCTGGGGACCGGCGCCGAAACGTACCTTGCCTCTGGCGACGCTCGGCGTGTGGCTCGTGCAGGTTGCACGGGCTCAGTCAGGGGTTAGCCGGCGTTGGCGCCGATGTTAGGTGGGTTGGGGATGGTGGTGGCGTAGTAGTCCAGTCCGCCGTTGCCGGACACGGGGGTTCCTGTGCCGAGGGCAGGCGAGCCGGGTTTGAGGGTGTAGGCCTGTGGGCATGGTTGCGGGCCGGTTCCGGAGGGTGGGGACCAGGTGCAGGTGCCGCCGGCGCCGGGGGAGGTGAAGAGCGGGTCGCCCCAGACGGCGTTTGTTTCGAGGCCTGCGGCGGACCAGGCGGCGAAGGTGGGGTAGGTGGTGCTGCCCCAGCGCCAGCCGGTGGTGTTCGTTCCGTAGTACAGGTTGTTCGCGAGCGTCATGCCTGTCTGGGTGTACGGGTTGTAGTACAGCTGACCGGTCTTGCCGGAGCTGCCTTTGTTGGCCATGTAGCAGATGTTGTCCTTGATCTGCGAGCCGGCGGCCCAGGTGCCTGTGCTGAACCCGAAGTTGAAGCACGCGCTGGTGCCCGTCTTCTTGTTCGTGCTCTGGTCTTTGTTGGTGTAGAAGGTGTTGCCGTAGATGGAGAGCGCGTTCTTCGGCGCGTTCGGTACGACGTCGAGCAGGCCGCCCTGTGCGTTGGCCCAGTCGTCGTTCTGGGAGATGTTGTACCGGTAGGTGTTCGGTCCCCAGACTCGGGACGCCGCGGTCGAGGTGTAGGCGAGCAGGCCGCTGCCGGCGTTGTCGTGGGTGTAGTTGTACTCCACGAGCGAGTTCGTCGTACCGCCGTCGAGGTCGATGCCGTCCCAGTCGCAACCAGCGGTGTACGCCGGGGACGGCTGGACCTTGTACACCTCGTTGTTGCGGATGGTGATGTTGTTGGACGTGTACGACATGATGCCGCTGGTGCCGCCGCAGGAGGTGACGTTCGCGCCGATGTCGTGTACCACGTTGTGCTGGATGATCGCGCCGTCCCAGCCGTTGGCGGACAGTCCGGCCCCGGTGGTCTTGGGGGCCATGCCGAGGTTGTAGACGGTGTTGCCCTCGACCCGGACGTTCGTGATGTTCAGTCCGTATCCCCAGCCGTAGATGCCCGGGCCGGCGCTCGCGGTCACGCTGGCGCCGTGCAGCCTGTTGTTGAGGATCTGTACGTCGCTCAGCGGGCCGTTGTGGTTGTTCACGGCGTACCCGATGACCATGATCTGGGCGCCGAACGCACTCGTACTGCCGGTCGGCGTACCGAATCCGGAGATGTCGGAGTTGGTCACCTTCAGGCCGGTCGTTGCCGTTGACGACGTCTGGTTCTCCAGTAGTACACCCGCCGCGGTCGTGCCGCCGTTAACCAGCTTGACGTTGTTCAGCTGAAATCCGCTGACGTCGTCGGCGGTGACCGCCGCCGAGTAGTCACCCGTGCAGCTGGACTGGAGCGTGGCCTGCCCGGTGCCGGACGAGAAGACCCGGAACGGTGTGGATGCGTCGGACACCGGGACGTTCGTACGGTTGAAGACCAGGCAGCCGGTGAAGGTCTGCCCGCCTTCGAAGTAGATCAGACTCCCCTGCGGATAGACGAAGCTGTTGACCTTTCCGATCGTCTTCCACGCCTGGCTGGGCGAGAGACCGGTGTTGCTGTCGTTACCGGTCGCCGACACGTAGTACGCCGTACCGGCGGCCTGGGCGGGAGCCGTGAGCAGACCCACCAGGAGCACACTCACGAGTGCTTGCACAGCGAGAACCACGAGTGTTCTTGGTTTCATGCTTCCTCACTTAGCTGGGTTGGTGATCGAGGGCTTTCTGGAATTCGTCGCGGATGGTGTCGCCGCCGGCCTTCTTCCACTTGGCGAGTCCCTCGTCCCAGGCGGAGACGGGTTTGCGGCCTTGGAGGATGTCGAGTTCGAGGTCGCCCATGCCGATCTGGTTGCCCTTGCGGACGTTGGTCTCGCTGTAGAGGCTGATCGTCGGGTCGGCGACGGCAGTGGGGACGAGTGTGTCCTGGGCGTCGAACTGCGCTTTGGTGACGTCGGGCGCTCCGGGTTGATAGGTCATCCAGGGCGCGTTCGCGACGTACTCGAGGCCTAGTGCGATCTCGGTGCGTCCCTTGTCGGTCAGTACCGGGTCGGTTCCCTTCAGGGTGTGGTGGACGTCCTTGACGCCGTAGTTCTTGAACAGGTACTCCGAGGTTCCGAACGGGGCGGCCAGGTAGTTGAGGAGACTGAGCAGGGCCTCGACCCGGTCGCTGGCGGTGAGGTTGATCGCGGTGATGTTGATGGTCGGTGCGCCGAGCCAGACCGGGGCCGTGCCGCCGCCCTCGGCGATCGGAGGGGCCCAGGCTGCGAGGCGGAACGTGTCCGGGTGCGGATAGTTGTAGAACGCGTGCCAGGCGCTGAACGAGTCGTCCACCATCAGTGTCGACCCGTTGGCGACCCAGGTCTTCCGGATCGAGCCGGGCGCGGTGAATCCGTCGGGATGGACCACTCCCGCGACCATCAGTTTGCGTCCGGCCTCCAGCGCGTCCTTCTGTTGTTCGGCCTCGAAGGCGCTCACCAGGCGCCCGTTCTGCACGGACCATCCGTTCGGGATCTTGAACATCTGGCGCAGGTACGTCAGCGGCACACGTCCGAGCGCCCACGTGTTGGTCTTGGCGAGGGTCAGCTCCTTGCAGAGATCCTGGAGCTCCTGCAGTGATGCCGGCGGCTTGGTGATGCCGAGCTTGGTCAGCAGGTCGTCCCGCGAGTAGAGGGTCAGTGTGCTCTGGGCTCCACGGGGGATGGGGATGCCGTAGATCTTCCCGTCGTACACCGTCTGCTTCCAGCTGACCGTCGGGACGTTGGCCAGCAGCGGGTACTTCGAGATCGCATCGCCGGACAGATGCGGCGTGAGGTCGACGGCTTTCTTCTGCAGCAGGGCGGGCAGCGACGGTACTTGGCCCGGGTAGATGCTGAACAGGTCGGGGAGCTTGCCGCCGGCAACCGCCGTCTGGAACCGCTGGCCGTAGTCGGTGCTCGGGACGATCTCGATGTCGAAGGTGAAGCCGAGCCGGCGCTCGAGTTCCTGCCAGTAGGCGTTCCGGCCTCTCGCCGGTGGAGCAGGTGAGTTGGTGACGGTGAGGGCGGCGACCCGCTGTCCGTCTCCCACCGGACCGCTGATGGCAGCGACCGGGTCGGCCGGGTACTTGAAGGTCGCGCTGTCGACGCCGTTCTTGCCGGTCAGGTCGGGCGTGAAGTCCTGGTAGGCGATGTACTTGGGCAGCTTGATGCCGTCGGCGCCGCCGGCGTCCGTGCCGCCGCGGCCCTTGTTGCTGCATCCTTGGAGCAACGGGAGGCCGGCGGCGGAGGCTACGGCGGCCAGACTGCCGCCGAGAATCTGGCGCCTGCTCAGTTCGGGCATGTGCACGCTCCTCTGCGTGGGGTTGTTCATCCCTTCACCGCGCCGGTGAGTACGCCCTTGGCGAAGTGGCGCTGAAGGAACGGGTAGATCACGACGATGGGGACGATCGAGATGACCAGGATCGCCATCTGGATGGACGTCTGGGGCGGTAACGCATGACCTGCCGCCCCGAGATCCTCGGCGCCGAGCTGGGTGTTGTCGACGACGTACGTACGGAGGACCAGTTGCAGCGGCCACTTGCTCGAGTCGCTGATGTAGAGCAGCGCGTTGAAGAAGGAGTTCCAGTAGCCGACGCCGTAGAACAGGCCGACGACGGTCAGGGCGGCCTTGGCCAGCGGTACGCCGATGTGCCGGAAGAGCTGCCACTCCGACGCGCCGTCCATCCGCGCGCTGTCGATGATCTCGTTGGGTAGGCCTACGAAGAACGCACGGACCACGACGACGTTGAACGCGGTCACCGACGTAGGGATGATCAGTGCCCACAAGGTGTCGAGCAGGCCGAGCTGCTGGACCACCAGGTAGCTCGGGATGAGCCCGGGGCTGAAGAGCAGACTGATCAGGACCAGGATCAGCAGGTACCGGTTCCCGAACGTGCCCTTGCGGCTCAACGCCCAGCCGAGCATCGCGGTCAGGGTGATGCTCAGCACGGTGCCGACCGCGGTGACGAACAGCGAGATCAGGATGGACCGCGTCACGACGCCGCCGGCGAGGATCGATCGGTACGCGCTGAGGTCGATACCCGTCGGGAAGATCACGAAGCCGCCCGCCCGGGTCACCTGGTCCGGCGACGCGAGGCTCGTGGAGACGATCCCCAGGAACGGGACGATCACGAGCCCGCACGCGACGACGAGTACTGTCGCCTTCGCGCCGCGTCCGGTCACGTCCGCCACGGCGTTGCTGCTCATGCCTTGTACACCCCTTCCTCACCGAACGCATGGGCGACCTTGTTGGCCATGAGAACCAGCAGCAGCCCGATGACTCCCTTGACGAGGCCCACCGCGGCCGCCACGCCCCACGCACCGCCGATGACTCCGTTGTTGTAGACGAAGGTGTCGAGTACCTCGCTGGCCTGGCGCCCGACGGCCGGCTGCTGGAGAAGGATCTGCTCGAAGCCGACGGACAGTGAGTCGCCGAGTTTGAGGATGAACAGCAAGACGATGATCGGCCGCATCCCGGGGAGCGTGATGTGCCAGGTCTGCCGCAGCTTCGAGGCGCCGTCGACGCTCGCTGCCTCGTACAGGGAACGGTCGATCTGCGCCAGTACCGCCAGGAAGAGGATCGTCGCCCAGCCGGTGTCCTTCCAGATGACCTGCGACGTGACCAGGGCTTTGAACGCGTCGGCGTTTCCGATGATGTTCAGTGCCTGGTGACCGGAGGAGCGGAGGTAGTTGTTGAGCAGGCCGGCGCCGCCGAGCATCTGCTGGAACACCGCGACGACGATGACCCAGGACAGGAAATGCGGGAGATAGAGGACCGACTGGACAACCTGCCGGAGCCGGTTCGAGGCGAGGCTGTTCAGGATGAGCGCCAGGACGATGGGTGCCGGGAACACGAAGATCGTCTGCAGTGCCGTGATGGTCAGGGTGTTCTTGAGTGCGTTCAGCAGGTCGGGATCGCCGTTGAAGAGAATGCTGAAGTTGTCGAATCCGGACCAGAGGCTCTCGCGGATGCCGAGGTACGGCTGGTAGTCCTGGAACGCGATCACGTTCCCGAGCAGCGGGTAGTAGTGGAACGTGATGATGACCGCCATACCCGGAAGCGCGAGCAGGAGCACGAACTTGTCGCGTTTCAGTCGGTCCCACCAGGTACGGCGGCGCGGCGCCGGCGGTGACGGGGGTCGCCGCTCGGTGGTGTCGTGCGTCCGCGGAGGTGCGGGTGCGGTGCTCATGGTTCGAGGTCCAGGTCCAGGACACGCAGTGGACTTGGTTCGCCGGGTGCGGTGGGTGCCTGCTGGGCGTAGATCGAGAGCACACCCGTCTGCTGCCATCTGTGCTTGTCGACCCGGGGCTCTCCGACGAAGGATTCGTCGGAGCGGTAGATCTCCCGCCAGGTGCGCCATTCGTCCGCCGCCGAGGCGGTGATCACGTACAGCGGCCCGCCTGAGTCTTTGCCGTGGTAGTCCGGGTCGAACGATTTGGTGAAGACGAGGACCAGGTCGTCGCCGCGCGCTAGTACGGTCGGCTTGCGGCCGAAGTACGGCAGCTGGTGCTGGTGCCAGTCGCCGCGCTCCTCGCCCCAGTGGTGGACGTAACGCCAGGTGCCGAGATCCTCCGACGCTTCGGAAGCGCTCGGGGGTTGCTGCCACAGGACGACGTGGATGCGCCCGCGATCGTCGAGCGTCTGCGTCAGCTGATTCATCATGCCCCAGCCGTACGCGATGTGCCGGACCGTGATGCCTCGTGATCGCAGCTGCATCGGCTCCTGGCCGGTGACACCGATCCGCGTTCCCGCCCAGTTGTTCCACGTGTGCCCGCCGTCGCCGCTGCACGCGTACTGGAGGTCGTGGTTGCTGAACAGGTTGATGCTTTCCCGCCACACCCACGTCGTGTGCAGGCGTCCGGTCGCGTCGAAGTCGAAGCCGTTGTGGTACGCGTTGCGCGACGTACTGTCGACGAAGGTGCCCTGGCCGCTGACGAACGCGCCGAGGATCTTCCAGCCGCCGTCCGGGCGATACTCCGCGAGATGGGTGTCGCCGTCGCCGCTCATGCCGATGCGGTAGTACAACTGCAGCACGCCGTCGGGCATGGTCACGAAGATCGGGTACGTCAGGCTGGTCAGCTCGACTCCGCTCACCAGTTCGGGCGTGATCGCGCCGAAGAGTTCGGTCGACCACTCGGTGCTCTCGGGCGAAGTCGCCGTACCAGGCCGGGAAACCCGGTAGTGCAACGGGCTGTTGTGGTGATCGAAGGCCAGGTGGATCGTGCCGTCGAGCGGGCAGATGCCGAGGACCGGAACGTTGTGTACGTCGGTATGGCTGATCACGTGGTCGTCGAACGCGATCGTCTGCCAGTCGCCGTCCGGCAGATGTCGGCGGCCGACGCACACCCGCCCGAGGAAGTCGATGTAGGTGGTGAACTGCCAGTCGTTCAGTGTGGCCAGTGCGTCGATCTGGAACGTCTGGCCGTTGAACGTCGTGCCGAACTGACCCTCGCTGAGGTTCAGCGCTTTCGGGTCGACCGTCGAATCCTTCATCCTCATATGGGCTCCAGAAGAGAGCGCCTATCACGTGACAGGCGATTGGACTATCACGTGATAGTTGACTAGGGTCAGCAGCATGGCAGCGGATCAGGAGAGGCGCAAGAGTACGACCCGGTCGGATGTCGCGAAGCTGGCCGGGGTGGCGCCGACAACGGTTTCCGCGATCCTGAACGGCCGGGCTGCCGAGCTGAAGATCGCCGAGGCGACGGTCGAGCGCGTGCGCGACGCTGTCCGGGAGCTTCGCTATCTCCCGAACGCGGCCGCCCGGGCCTTGCGCCGGCAAGGATCGCGGACGCTGGGGCTGATGTGGAGCCGTGGCTATCGGGAGACGATCACCGCGGCCGCGACCCATGCGCACGATCTGGGCTACTTCACCGTCCTGATGAATTCGACCGGTGATCCCCGCGACGCGGTGATGGCGGTGCGCGATGCCGGCATCGCGGGGTTGATGTGTCCGACCGGTGGCGATCACCAGGCCTTCGGCGAAGAGCTGCAGGCGGCCGGGATACCGGTGGTGTGGATGGATCCGTACTTCACCGAGGACCAGGGGCTGCCCGGACCGTTGATCGCGATCGACCTCCGGGTGGGTGCCCGTGCGCTCGCCGATCACCTCGTCGAGCGCGGGTGCCGCACTCTCGTCGCCCTCGCGGGTCCAGAAGCTGCCCTGCCGGACCGGCCGACCTCGCCGGCGGCGGCCGGTCCGCGGTATCAACCGCTCATCGAGAGGTTCGGCGACGGATTCTCGGCGCTGCACGCCGACGGCTGGTCCGCCGGCGCGGGGCGCGCGGCGGTCGAGAGACTGCTTGCCGGCGGCAAGCTTCCGGACGCCCTGTTCGCTGCCAACGACCGGCTCGCGACAGGTGCGATGAGTGCGTGTCTCCGGGCCGGATTGAAGGTGCCCGGCGACATCGCGATCGCCGGCTTCGGCGACGACGACGTGAGCGAGTGCCTGACGCCTGCGTTGACAACCGTCGCCTGGCCGCTGGCAGAGTTCGCCGAACGGAGCGTCCAGCTGCTCGTTCGCGCCGTCGACGACGCCGATCACGAAGCCGAACGCCACGTGCTCCGCACCGAACTCGTCATCCGTGAGTCCACCTGATCGTGCAGGCCTCGTCCGGCCTCACTGACCGACGCGACGCGGCGGGCCCGGCGACCCGGAGTGTGGTGCGCACGCTCCAGGTCGCCGGGGGTCGTCGGGCTAGGGCCGGACGGTGAAGTTGTAGGTCTTCTGGCCGGTGGTGATGGGTGTGCCGCCGCTGGTGGTGGCGGTGACTTCGAACGTCGCGGTGTAGGTGCCGGCGGCGTCGAAGGCCCAGTTGGCGTGGGTGTTGACGGCGATAGTGCGGGCGTCGGGCAGGCCGTCCCCGCTGTCGAACCAGATCGTCGGGCTGCCGAGCGAATTGGTGGTGTAGACGCTGACGTCGGCCGGCCCGGTCACCGACACGAGTTTGACGGTGACGGCGTTGCCGGACAGGGCGCCGCTGGGTACGTCTTCGGTGTCGAACCCGGGCCAGACGATGCCGCTGGCCTGGGTCTGCGGCAGGATCCAGACCGGCGATCCCGGCGTACCGAGGACCGCGGTCCGCCCCGAGAAACGCGTGCGACCGGCCAGGGACGATCCAGTTGCCTGCCTGCCTGCCTGCCTGCCTGCCTGCCTGCCGGCGGAAGGCCGCTACCCGATGGCAGTTCTGGGACGTCGGCGGCGCGATGCCGGAGTTCCGCCCGAGGCTGGCCCAGGCGGAGCTGTCGGCCAAGGCGAGTCCATCGATTCAGTCGACGTCCGCCTGACCACTCGCCCGATGGCCACCTTGGGCACCCATCAACCACGCTTCGTGCCGGAATCCGGTTGACCCGTGCTCAAGGGGGGGCGCCGGCCCGGATATGACGATCGCGATCGGTCATGCAGTGAGTTGTGGTCACCGGCGGGCTGGGCTGTCACGCTGGGTGGGGGAGGGGAGGTCGAGATGGCAGGGCAGATTCTCACCGAGGTGAGTGGTGTGGTGGATCCCGGGCGGGTGGCCGAGTTGGTCGACGGGTTCCGGGAGATCGCGGCTGCGGCGCTGCCGGACGGTTTGCTGCGGTCGGAGTTGCTCCAAGGCGATCACGGGCAGTGGCGGATCCAGACGTTGTGGCGCGACCAGGCAGCCCTGGACGCGATGCGCGCCGGCGCGGAGCCGCCCGCGGCGCCGGCCTTGCTTCGGTCGGTGGGCGCGGAGCCGGTACTGCGGATTCTTGAAGTCGTCGGGAGCTTCGTGACCGCGCACTAACACTCCCGCACGACGAACGGCGTGATCCGCTGCTGTGGTTGGACTTTGGTACGAATCCGGTGGAGGGTGTGCCGTATGAGGAGGTTGCCTCGACGGCAGGGCGGCGCCGCCGAATCGCCGCGGCCTGCAGTGGACACCATCTGCGAGGTTCACCCGTCACTTTGTCCCTTCACCAACGGTGTGCGATGGGTGAACGGGCAAGGCGGAAGGTGACCCCTGAGCTTGCGGCGGTTCGGCTTGCTGGCGAGGGGTGTGGCGGCAGGGGTCGGTGTCGGATCGCTTGACTGGGCGGGCGAGCATCCACCGGCCCGGCCGCGACCGCATCGTACGCCCCGAGGCGGGCTAGAGGCCGAACGCGTGGCCTTTGACGAGGATGACGGTGCCGATGCCGATGAGTACGAGCGGGAGGACGAGGTGGCTCGAGCGGGCCAGGGATTTGGCGACGAGGGGGCGGGAGGCGAGGAACCAGCCGATCGCGCACCAGACGGCGACGCCGACGAGGAAGACGGCGATGTAGCCGGTCATGCCACCGACACCGACGAGGGCGAAGACCGGGACGTACACGCCGATGTTGTCGCCCCCGTTGGCGAAGGTCACGATGGCGATCTGTACGACGCCCGCGCCGCCGCGGGATATCGGTGTAGCGTCCGCGTCGCGAGTACTACGGTCGTGCCTGACCGTCCACGCCGCCCGTACGCCCAGCAGCAAAGGGATCAGCCCGAGGTAGCCGATGGCGGCCTCCGGGAGCAGGTCCGCGCCGAAGGCCCCGACGACGGACACGGCGAGGGTCGCGCCGAAGCCCAGGTACTGTCCGGCCACCACCTTGAGTACGGCGGGCCGGTGTCCGGCGGTCTGACCGAAGAACACGGCGAGTACGAGCATGTCGTCGATGTTCGTGACCGCGAACATGCCCGCGGCCTGCCCGAGCAAACCCAGCTCCACCCGTGCCCCGCCTTCCACCCTGATGACGGCCCCGAATCTATCCGGGCCCTCGATCCACGGCCGCGTCAAGGTGGTCCGGTCCTGCCGGGACAATCGCGTGTCCGACTTACGTGAGGAGGACTTCACGGCGAAGGAGCGGGTCGTTCTGGAGCGGGCGATGATGATATCGGGAGTGCTGGTCGTGGTCGGTACGGGCGACTCTGTTCGAGTTGGTGCAGAAGTTGCGTGAGGCAAGCATCGGGCAACCCCGGTGGTGCGCGGTGGCCGTGTGAGTGCCGGTTGTCCAGCTCCCGCGCTCATCCGGGAGGTGACCGCGGCGTCGTTCACCGGCGACGTGTAGCCCGCGCTGCGCTGGCTGACCGCGAGCCTTCGAGACCGGCCTGTAGCCACGTACGACGTACTCCGGCTACGAGCCGTCCGCGGTGTTGGTGATTCGCTCCGCGGCGGCCGTGGTCTCTGCGGAGGCGCCTGACGAGGTACCCGGTTTTCGCGCGTTCCTGGTCGAGGTCGCCGACGCCAACCAGGAAGGAAGGCCTAGCGCCGCACACCGTAGGACGCGCGGGCGATCAAGGTCGTCCAGGCACCGACGGACGACCAGAGCCGCTGACGGCGCCACGCCGGAGACGTCGGCGCACGTGAGCGGTGCACGTGAGTGGTGCACGTGAGTGGTGCACGTGAGTGGTGCACGTGAGTGGTGCACGTGAGTGGTGCACGTGAGTGGTGCGGGTGGGTGGTGCACGTGAGCGGTGCACGTGAGTGGTGCGGGTGGGTGGTGAACCCGGGCGGTGGACGTGGGTGGTGGACCCGGGAGGGGCGTTGACGTGCTCGGATGGTGTTGAGCGGCAGTGGGCTGTGCGTTGACGCGCTGGTGTCGCCTGGGGTGCAGCACGCCTGCGGCGGCGGGCGCCTCGGTGTACTCGGTCTTGTCGGGATCGGGGCGGGGTTGTCGCCGTCGACCGTCAAACGCGACCTGCCCGTGGCGTCGGTTCTACTGGCCGGGTTGGGTCGGGGTGCTCGGCTGGGCGTCGGCGTTCTGGCCGGGGGCCGGGGTTGTTTGGGAGGTGGTCTGATCGGGGGTGTCCAGGGTCTTGTGCCGGTCGCGGCTTGGGCTGAGTTCCTGGTCCCAGACCTTTTTCGCCTTGCCGAGTTGGCGGACCAGGCCGGGGAGTTTGGTCGGTCCGAAGAGCAGAATGACGACGACGAGGATGACGATCCACTCCTCGCCGCGGGGCATCTCGAGCTGGCTGATCACAACGGCACCTCAGATCCGTACGGTTTGTATTGGTTCCCGATGTTACGGCGCAAGTTCCGTGTCGGGGAGGGGTGTCCGGCGGCTGGTTCACCCGCCGGTTGTCGGGTGGTAGGCGCAGGTGGCGTCGAGGTTCTGAGAGGCGGGCGGATCAGCTTGTGCGAGGCAACGACCACCCAGATCCAGCCGACCCCCAGCAGGACGACGGCGATCGTCACGAGCAGGAGCCGGCCCGGGGAGACCGCCAGAGCCAGGACCGCATCACGGTGCGTGAGTCCGACGTACCCGCCGATCAGCAGCAGGCCGGCGCTCACGCTCAGGACGAATGTGCCGAGCCCGGGAGGGGCGCGTTCACGGACCCGAGCCCGGGAGGGGCGCGTTCACGGACCCGAGCCCGGGATGCGCGGGAGCGAGGAGCGTCCGGATGTTGCCTGCGGCATCGTCCTGGCCCGATGGCTGCGGTGCTTCTGCCGCGGGCGGCCGGGTCCGGCCGCCCGGTGCCTGGCGGTCTGGCTTTCGGGTGACATCGCTCCCAGTTCCTGTCGAGACCTGCCCCTGCACTACACCTGACGCGCAGCCTGCGGTCTCGGTTGACGGCCCCGCGCACCTTTCATCAGCAGTCGGTGCTCCAGGCCGCCGTAGTCGGGCTCGTCCAAGGCCTGACCGAGTTTCTCCCCGTGTCGTCCAGCGCGCACCTTCGGGTCACGTCGGCGCTGCTGCACTGGCCCGATCCCGGCGCAGCTTTCACCGCCGTCACCCAACGGCGGACCGAGGCGGCCGTCCTGGTCTACTTCCGCCGCGAGATCGCCGGCGTCGTCGCGGCCTGGACGACGTCGCTGTTCCGGCCCGAGCGGCGCAGCGATCCGCTGGCCAAGCTCGGGTGGTTCATCATCCTCGGCAGCGTACCCATCAGCGTGCTCGGCCTGCTGCTCCAGAACGTCATCGAAACCGCGTTCCGCGACCTGTGGCTGATCGGCGCCGCGCTCATCGTGTTCGGCCTCGTCCTCGGCGCAGCCGACCGGGTGGCACGCAAAGACCAGGCAACTGTCTGACCTGACCGTCGGTCACGCCATCGGCTACGGCCTCGCCACCGCCGCTGACGTGGAGTGGCTCGGCCCCTGCGGTGGGCGCCATCTGAGGGGTTCACCCGTCAGATGGCCCCTTCACCTGTCGTGTGCAGGGGGCGAACGGGCCAGGTGAGAGGTGAACCGCTGAAGTTGGATGGGGGGACCGGCCTGATGCGTGAGGGGTCTGCGCCGGTGCGTGGCTTGGCCCGTGGAATCGTCGGGTCGTGCGTACTGGTTCGTGCCGGGTTTGTCGAGTCGTGGATCGGGGTCGTGGTTCTCGGCGTGTCGTGGACCCGGATCCACGATTCGGTGAGCCGGACCGGTCGGGTGGCGCTGGGGAGGAGGTCGGCTTTCGTTGGCTGGGAGGTGTTCAGCGGACGGGGGTCCGACGGGTGTGCGATGAGTTGGGACGAGACAGGCCGCCCGAGCTTCGCGCCGTGGGCGGGGGAGGATCTTTTACGGGGTCGATCGCCGGCAGACCGGCCACGCGGCGATCTACCGTGCCGCAGATCCAGACGTCGGTCACCAGAGCCTGATGTCGCAGGCTCTTGATTTCACAGGTGTGCAACACCTGGGCAATCTGGGTCGGGGATGGTTGGCGGTATGGATTCGTTGCGTACGACGCTCACCGGCGGGACGGCGTGTGACGTGTGTGGGCGGCTGCCACATCCGCGGCGTCTGCGTCTGACGCTGGCGAAACTGGTCGCGGTGGCGCCGGTGGAGTTGGCTCTGCATGCGGTGGTGCTGGCCGCGCATCCGCCGTACCTGATCTCGGTTGCGGTGCTGGCGAGTGTGACGACGGCGTTGGTGATCTGGGTGGTCGAGCCGTCGACGATGCGGTTGTTGCGGTCCTGGCTGCATGCCCCGACGGTCCGGCCGCGGCAGGGGGTTGGGACGTTGTGGCGGATTCGGGTGACGCTTGATGACCGGGCGGGGTCGTTGGAGGGCGTGACTCGGCGGCTTGCGGTGCTTGAGGCGAACATCTTGGGGTTGCATGTTCACCCGATCGGCGACGGCGTACGGGATGAGTTGGTGGTGTCGGCGCCGGACGGGGTCGCGGCGGCGGATTTGGAGGCCGCGGTCGGGGCGGGTGGTGGGCGTGAGGTGCATGTGTGGCCGACGACGGCGTTGGCGTTGGTGGATGGTCAGACGAAGGCGTTGAGTTTGTCGGCGCGGGTGGTTGTGGATCCGGCTGAGCTGCCGCATGCGGTTGCGGAGTTGCTGGGTGCGCAGTTGGTGACCGATCGTGCGGCGCTGGCCGGTCAGTTGCCCGGTGATGTGTTGAAGGTGCCGTCGCCGTGGACGGGCCTGTTCGTGTTCAGCCGTCCTGGAGAGCCGTTCACCCCGGCTGAGTCGGCGCGGGCACACCGCCTCGCCGAACTGGCTGAAGCAGCACAGACGATCAGCCGCTGAGCAGCCGTTTCAGCGGCCGTTGAGCGGCTCACGTTCGGTCGCCGGTGCGGGTCAGGCGCAGGACGCGGGCGGAGGGTTCGGGGGTCGTGGTGGTTACGCTGAGTCCGTCGGCTGTCCAGGTGTAGGTCCAGTCGTTGTCCGCTGCCGGGAAGAGCGGATCGACGCTCGCCCGGGAGAGCGGGAGCGTGATGGTGGACGGGCCGGGTGCGCGGTGCCAGAGGGTGAGGTACGAGGTGCCGGGGCTGTTCAGGGAGAGGGCGATCCACTCGTCGGTCCAGGTCGGCAGTCCGAGTGGCCAGGCGGGGACGAGCGTGTCGAGATCGTCGAGGATGACGCGGTGCGCGGCCAGGGCGGACCGGATCAGCTCGAGCTCGGCCGGCGCCATCCGGTTGAGGTGGCCGGACAGGTAGAGGCGGCCGGGGATGCCGTTGACGAGGGCGAACGTGAACTCCTCGCGGGTGGTTCCGCTGATCGGGTACGCCCAGTGGCCGGCCTGCTCGGGGAGTACGGCGGCCGGTGCCGCGGCGGAGATCGGTGCGTAGAGCAACGGATGTTCCTGGTCCGAGGTCGATTGCAGGTGCAGGCGGGACAGCATGGCGTAGTCCATCCGCATCGCGCCGGAGGCACAGTTCTCGATCAGCAGGTCGGGGTGGCGGGTCTGGAGGCCGTCGAGCCAGTCGAGCAGGGCCCGGTTGTGTTCCAGCAGCCCGTGGCCGAGCGACGTACCGCCCTTGTCGGTGCCGGGGCCGGTCATCGAGTTGTTGTCGAACTTGAAGAAGCCGATGCCGAACTCGTCGATCAGTTTGTCGACGGTGCTGTCGAGGTGCCCGCGGGCGGCCGGGCTGCGTAGGTCGAGCAGGTAGCGGCCGTTCTCGGCGACGCGCTTGCCGTGACGGGTGAGGAACGCGTCGTCGGGCAGTTCTCCGGCGATCGGCGACCGGACGCCGATGACTTCGGGTTCGAGCCAGAGCCCGGGCACCATTCGGTGCCGGTGGATCCGGTTGATCACTTCGGCGAGCCCGTTCGGGAACCGCGTCGTCGACGGTTGCCAGGCGCCGACGGTGTTCCACCAGTCGCCTTCGGCGTACCAGCCGGCGTCGATGCAGAAGTAGTCCGCGCCGACGTCGGCCGCGGCGTCGATCAGCGGCAGGAGCTTCTCGGTCGTCGGGTCGCCCAGCAACGTGTTCATGTAGTCGTTGAAGATGACCGGCATCCGGTCGTCGGCCGGCCGCCGGTTCCGGATCGCGCGGCGCTGACGCGTGAGCGCCGCGAACACACCGCCGGCGTCGGTCCCCGCGACGAGCGAGACCGGAACGGTCGTGAACGGCTTGTCGGCGGTGACGTCGACGCTCCACTGGTGTTCGTGGTCGGTCGGTCCGCTCAGCAGCAGGTAGCCGCCGCGTCGGGTCTCACCGAGCTCGTAGTGCCACGGGCCGTTGTGCTCGATCTGCCAGCCCAGGGCGTACGGCGTACGCCGGTCGACCAGGACGCCGATGGGCAGCTGTTCTCCGGTGGACCACGAGTTTGTACCGGTCACCGCGTGCCGGCTTCTCGCGACGTGCTGGTGCGAGTCGCTGACGATGTCGGCCAGCACGTCCCGGAGCAGACGCTTCGACCACCGGTTCTCCGCCATCCAGCTGTTGGCGGCGGAGTGCAGTTCGGCGTCGATCGACGCGAGACCGACCACCAGAGACGACAGGAACGTGAGTTCCAGCGAGCCCGGCCCGGTGATCGACGCCTCGGTCCAGGCGCGTACGCCGGCGCGCGCTTCGAACACGCTGGTGACGCGGAGACCCGTGGCCGGTTCTTCCTGGACGATCCGCAGCGTGTTCGGTGTCTCGTCGTGCCGTACGTACCGCAACTGCTGTCCGAGGACGGTGCCGGCCTGGCGGTTGCTGGAATGACCGTGGCCCACTGCGGAGACCTCCACCAAGGGCTGGCTCGGATCAGGCTCGCCACCCGTCGGCTGTCCGGTCTCGCGGACGGCGACAAGCCGGACGGGTCCGTCGTCGAGGGCGAACGTCAAGGCGAGGTCAGGCGTACTCCAGCGCAGCAGGTCGGTCACAAGGCCTCAATTCGTCGTGGGGCGATGCTCGAGGAGGTAGTCCTCGACGGTGAACAGGTGCGCGGCCATCAGGGTCCGTGCGCGATCGGGGTCGTGGCTGGTGAGGGCGGCGAGGATCGAGAGGTGTTCGCGATGCGCGGTCTGGTCGGCGCCGGGCTCGGCGATGGATCGGCGGAGCCGGTCCCGCATCGTGCGTCCGCCGAGGGCGTCGACGAGTGCGGACAGTACGGGGTTGCCGGCCGCTTCGGCGATGATGCGGTGGAAGGCGATGTCGTTCTCGATGACGGTCTCGTGATCGGGATCCGGGAGCGCGAGCTCGGCCTCGTTGCGGCGCAGCAGATCGTCCGCGGCGGCCAGCTTCTCGCTGCCGATGTCGCGCGCCGCCAACGCCGCGCCCTCGGTCTCCAGGATCCGCCGTACGACGTGCAGGTGGTGGGTTCCGGTACCGTCCTGGAGGTCGACGACGAAGCCCATCGGGGCGAGCAGCATGGACGGATCGAGCTTGGTGACGTAGGTACCGTCGCCCTGCCGGGTCTCCAGGACGCCCATGATCGACAGCGCCCGAACGCCTTCGCGCAGTGGATTCCTGGAGACGCCGAGGGCCGCGGCGAGGTCTCTTTCGATCGGCAGCCGATCACCTGGCCGGAGCCGGCCCTCGATGATCATCTGCCGGATGCTCTGCACCACCACGTCGGTCTGCGACGCACCGGCGCTGCGGGGCTGTCCCGGGCTCATGGTCGCTCGCCCGCGAGGCGCGGCGCCCAGTAGCTGCCGTCCGGAAAGCTGTAGGTCTCGAGCGATGCCCTGTACATCTCGGCACTGTATCCGGGTGCGTCCGGCAACACGTACGCCCCGTTCCGGACGACACACGGCTCGACGAAGTGTTCGTGCAGGTGGTCGACGTACTCGGTCACGCGGCGATCGAGACTTCCGGAGACGGCCACGTAGTCGAAGATCGCGAGGTGCTGGACGAGCTCGCACAGGCCCACGCCGCCCGCATGCGGGCAGACCGGCACGTCGAACGAGGCGGCGAGCAAGTAGACCGCGAGTACTTCGTTGACGCTGCCGAGGCGCGCCGCGTCGAGTTGGCAGTAGTCGAGGGCGCCGGCCTGGAACATCTGCTTGAACAGCACCCGGTTCATGCCGTGCTCACCGGAGGCGACCCCGATCGGAGCCACCGCCTTGCGGATCGCCGCGTGGCCGAGGATGTCGTCCGGGCTGGTCGGCTCCTCGATCCACAGCGGCTCGAACTCGGCCAGCGCCTGCACCCAGTCGATCGCCTCGGGCACGTCCCAGACCTGGTTGGCGTCGATCATCAGGTTTCCGTCCGGACCGAGCACCTCGCGGGCGATCCGGCAGCGCCGGATGTCGTCGTCCAGGTCGGCGCCGACCTTGAGCTTGACATGTTTGTAGCCGTCGGCGACGGCTTCCTCACAGAGCCTGCGCAGCTTGGCATCGGAGTACCCGAGCCAGCCCGCCGACGTGGTGTAGCAGGGATAGCCGGTGGCCTCCAGCTCCTCGATCCGTTGCTTGCGGCCACCTTCGCGGGCCGCGAGCATCGTCACCGCCTGCTCCGGGGTGAGGACGTCGCTCAGGTATCGCAGATCAGCCGCCCGGACGAGCTGTTCGGGTGACATCTCGGACAGCAGTCGCCACAGCGGTAGTCCGGCGCCGCGGGCGGCCAGGTCCCACAGTGCGTTCATGACCGCGGCCAGCGCAAGGTGGATCACCCCCTTGTCCGGCCCCAGCCAACGCAACTGGGTGTCTGATTGCAGCTCCCGGTACACCGCACCCAGGTCGTCGCACAGCAGGTCGACGTCACGTCCCACCAGCGGCTCGGCACGTTGCGCCGCCGCGGCCACGCACAGGTCGTTGCCGCGCCCGATCGTGAACGTGAAGCCGTACCCGGACAAGGACGGGTCATCGGTGTGCAGGACGACGTACGCCGCCGAGTAGTCACCGTCCTTGTTCATCGCGTCCGAACCGTCGCCGGTGAGCGAGGTCGGGAAGCGGACGTCGACAACCTCCACCGAGGTGATGCGTGGCATGGTGACCCTCACTGGTCCGAGATAGATAGGACGTTTCTCCATCTTTGATGGCGTTCAGTATGGACCATGCGCTCAGCGGGCGCTACGATCCGGGAAATTCATGGGATTAATCATCGCCACTCGCCAGGTTTATCGATCACCTGGATCGGGAGCGACGCAGTACGGCAAAGGAGGTCTGATGGCAACGCTGACAACCGTCCGGCCGCCCGCGGGTGAGCCGCCGGCTCGCCCGAGGCGACGCCGGGAACGGCCGGGAATCACCGGCCTCCGGCGCAGCCTGCGAAGGCATTGGACGTTGTACCTGATCATGGTCGTGCCGTTGGTCTGGTTCGCGGTCTTCAAGTACGTCCCGATGTCGAACGCCGTGCTGGCGTTCAAGAGCTACAACGTGACCAAGGGTATCTGGGGAAGTCCTTGGATCGGCTGGCAGAACTTCGAGCTGTTCTTCCAGAATCCGGTGTTCTGGACGCTGGTGAAGAACACGTTCGTGCTGTCGGTCTACACCGTGGGAGCGAGCTTCCCGCTCGCGATCATCCTGGCGCTGGCGCTGAACGAGGTCCGGAACGGATTGTTCAAGCGGACGGTCCAGCTGGTGACGTACGCGCCGTACTTCATCTCGACGGTGGTGGTCGTGTCGATGACGATCCTGGTGCTGTCGCCGCGGCTCGGGATCGTCAACGAGGGGCTCGGGTTCTTCGGCGTACCGGCGATCGACTTCCTCGGTAACCCGGACTACTTCCGGCACATCTACGTGTGGTCGGACGTGTGGCAGACCACGGGGTACTCCGCGGTGATCTATCTGGCCGCGCTGGCCGGGATCGATCCGGCGCTGCACGAGGCGGCGAAGGTGGACGGCGCGGGCCGGCTGCGGCGGATCCTGCACGTGGATCTGCCGGGCATCATGCCGACCGCGGTGATCATCCTGGTGCTTGCTGTCGGCAACATCATGGCGATCGGCTTCGAGAAGGCGTTCCTGTTCCAGAACCCGCTGAACCTGAGCCAGTCGGAGATCATCGCGACGTACGTCTACAAGACCGGTCTGCTGAACGCGGACTTCAGCGGGGCGACCGCGGTGGGGTTGTTCAACTCGGTGATCAACCTGGCGCTGTTGCTGATCGTGAACCTGATCGCCAAACGGATCACCGGGAACGGACTGTGGTCATGACAGCTCTGATGGGTACGACGAGCGGCAAGCGGCTCGAACGGCGGGCGGCCCGCGCGCGCCGGATCCGTGAGCCGCGCACGGACCGGGTCTTCATGTTCTGCGTGTACCTGCTGCTGGCGGTGTTCCTGCTGGTCGTGCTGCTGCCGTTGCTGTACGTCGTGGCGAGCTCGTTCAGCAGCCCTCAGGCGGTGTCGGCCGGGCGCGTGCTGTTCTGGCCGGTGGACTTCTCGCTGCGCGGGTACCACGCGGTGTTCGAGAATCCCCAGATCGTCCAGGGCTACCTGAACTCGTTGTTCTACACGGTCGTGGGGACGATCGTCAGCGTCACGATGACGATCGCTGTCGCGTACCCGCTGTCCCGGCGGACGCTGGTCGGCCGGAACGTCGTGATGACGTTGATCCTGTTCACGATGCTGTTCACCGGCGGACTCGTACCGACGTACCTGGTGGTCCAGTCGGTCGGTCTGCTCGACACCCGGTGGGCGTTGATCATCCCGCAGGCGATCGGGGTCTGGCAGGTCATCATCGCCCGTACCTATTTCCGGACAGCGATCCCCGACGAACTGGTCGAGGCGTCGCAGCTGGACGGGTGCGGCGACCTGCGGTTCCTGTGGTCGGTGGTGATCCCGCTGGCCAAGCCGATGATCGCGGTGGTCGCGCTGATGTACGCGATCATGCAGTGGAACTCCTACTTCGACGCGCTGATCTACCTGAAGAGCCCGGATCTGTTCCCGTTGCAGCTGGTACTGCGCAACATCCTGATCCTCAACACGACCAGCGGTGGGGCGGTGGACGCCTCGCTGGTGATCCAGCGCCAGGAACTCGCCGATCTGCTCAAGTACTCGCTGATCGTGGTCGCCAGCGTGCCGGTGCTGCTGATCTACCCGTTCGTCGCCCGCTACTTCACCAAGGGCATCCTGATCGGCGCCGTGAAGGGCTGATCCTCCGCATCCTCAACCCCTGTGAGGGAACAATGTTTGTGAACATCAGCAGGCGGAGGCGTGCCGCGGTTGCCGGCACGAGCCTCCTGGCGCTCGCCCTCGTGGCCTGCTCCGGCGGCGGATCGAACGACCCCGGCAGCAAGCCGTTGCCGACGATCACCGGGAATCCCGCGACCACGCTGACCGTCTTCGCGCCGCAGGCGGCCGACGTGAACCTGGCCACGAACGACTTCACCAAGCTGGTACAGCAGAAGCTCAACCTGACGATCAAGTGGCAGACCACGACGTTCGACGGCGGGCCTGCCAAGGAGAAGCGGCAGATCTCGCTGGCCAGTGGGGACTACCCCGCCCTGTACCTGCTGATTCCGTGGGTCGACCAGTTCAGCCAGGCCGATCTGCTCAAGCTCGGCACCCAGGGGGTCGTCCTGCCGCTGAACCAGTTGATCGACCAGTACGCGCCGAACATCAAGAAGGCTTTGGACGCCACGCCGGAGTGGAAGGCGATGGCGACCGCGCCGGACGGCAAGATCTACGGGATGCCACAGTGGGTGGACTGCTTCCACTGCTCCTACCAGGACAAGCTCTGGATGAACTCGGCGTGGCTGAAGAAGCTCGGCCTGCAGGTGCCGAAGACGACCGAGGACATGCGCAAGGTGCTCGAGGCGTTCAAGACCCAGGACCCGAACGGGAACGGCAAGGCCGACGAGATCCCGCTCAGCGCGTCGGTGGGCAACGCCCTGGTCCCGTACTTCATGAACGCCTTCATCTACGACCCGCAAGGTGCTGCCGCCAACAACTCCTCGACGCTGGTGCTGAACAACGGAAAGGTCGACCTGCAGGCGAACAAGGACGGCTGGCGCGAAGGCCTGCGGTACCTGAACTCGCTCTACAAGGAGGGCCTGATCGACAAGGGCGCCTTCACCCAGAACGGGGACGCTCTGTTGCAGCAGGGCAACCATGCCGGCATGCCGATCCTCGGTTCCGCGACGGTGCTGCACTCGGGCGAGTTCGTCAACATCGGGTCGGCGGACGGACGCGACAAGCAGTACGACGCCGTACCGCCGCTGACCGGACCTCAGGGCGCGAACTACACCGGCTACAACTTCCCGAGCGTGCCGGGCGGCACCTTCGTGCTGACGAACAAGGCAACGCCCGAGCAGCAGATCGCGGCGATCAAGCTGCTGGACTACATCTTCACCGACCCGGGCCAGATCAACGGCCAGTTCGGGATGGAGGGCAAGGCCTGGACCAAGCCCGGCGCGGGCGATGTCGCGCTGGACAAGTCGCTGAAACCTGTGTTCAAGCAGATCCCGCTGAAGCCCGGCTCGACGCCGCGGAACACCGGCTGGGGCGCGCTGGCGCAGTACAACAACACCGCGCACTTCCGGAACTCCGAAGCGATCAGCACCGACATCCAGTCGCAGGCGGGGTACGAGCGCAAGCTGTTCGAGGCGACCAAGCTGTACGCCGGCCACGAGGACAAGGCCCAGATCTACCCGTTCTGGAAGGTGTGGATCGACCCGGCCCAGGCCAGCGAGGTCGCGACCCTGCAGACCAACATCGAGAACTACGTGCAGCAGAACGACCTGCAGTTCGTCACCGGCTCGAAGAGTCTCGACTCGGACTGGGACAGCTACGTCAAGGGCCTCGACAGCCTCGGCCTGAAGCGCTACCTGGAGATCCAGCAGACCGCCTACGACAAGGTCCCCAACAAGTAGCCGGTTCCAACCCTGTGTGAGGAGTTCATCGTGCCTGTCGGCCCCTTCGAGCCGTCGTTCGAGTCGTTGAGGAACTTCGAGTGCCCGGACTGGTTCCGGGACGCGAAGTTCGGCATCTGGTCGCACTGGGGACCGCAGTCGGTGCCGCGGTACGGCGACTGGTACGCGCGGAACATGTACCGCGAGGGCAGCGATCAGTACCGCTATCACCTCCGGACCTACGGGCATCCGTCGGCGTTCGGCTACAAGGACGTCGTACGGCAGTGGAAGGCGGAGCGGTTCGACGCGGAGGAGTTGATGGAGCGGTTCGTCGCGGCCGGCGCGCGGTACTTCGTCGCGCAGGCCGTGCACCACGACAACTTCTTCAACTACGAGTCCAGCCTCAATCGCTGGAACTCGGTGAAGGTCGGGCCGGGCAAGGACATCGTGGGACTGTGGAAAGCCGCCGCCGACGAGCGCGGCATCCCGTTCGGGATCACCGAGCATCTCGGCGCCGCGCTCGGCTGGCTCGCGGTCAACAAGGGCAGCGACAAACACGGTCCGTTCGCGGGAGTCCGGTACGACGGAACGGATCCGGCGTACCGGGATCTGTACCTCGACAACAGCCGGTATCTGGCCGACGCCGAGGTCCCGGACCCGTGGTACTCCGACGATCCGCAATGGCACCGCCACTGGCTCGACTCGGTGACCGAGATGATCGATCGGTACCAACCCGAGCTGCTGTACTCCGACGGACCGCTGCCCTTCGGTGAGGCCGACTACGCGCCGGGACTCCAGGCCGTTGCTCGGCTGTACAACACGAGCGCGCGAGTCCACGGGACGAACCGCGCCGTCTACCAGCAGAAGGACCGCCGGCCCGAGATCAGCGCCGTCGGGGTGATGGACATCGAGCGGAGCCAAACGCCCAGGATCGAGGAGTTCCCGTGGCAGACCGACACCTCGGTCGGCGACTGGTTCTACAACGTCCGGGACGTCTACAAGACCGCAGGCCACGTGATCGAGCTGCTCGTGGACATCGTGTCGAAGAACGGGAACCTGTTGCTGAACGTGCCGCAACGGCCGGACGGCACGATCGATGCCGAGTGTTCGCAGCTGCTCGACGACCTCGGAGCGTGGATGCGGGTGTGCGGCGAAGGCATTTACGGCACGAGACCCTTCCGGGTGTTCGGCGAGGGGCCGTCGGGCGTGGTGATCAAGGGCTTCACCGAGGACCGTGTCCACTGGTCGAGCTCCGACTTCCGCTTCACCCGACGGGACGGGACCCTGTATGCGTTCCAGTTGGCGTGGCCGACCGACGGACGCGCCGTGATCCGCAGCCTCGCCGGGCACGAGACGGTGACCGGCGTCCGGTTGCTCGGCCACGGGCCCGTCCCGTTCGAGCAGGCTCACGGAATACTGGTGGTCCGCCTGCCCGAGACACCGCCCCTCGAGGTCGCCAACTGCCTCGCCATCGACCACCAGGAAGCTTGATGACCACCTACGCGGGCTACCTCTACGTGCATTTCAAACGCGAGTCGGCCAACGGCGAGCAGATCTACTTCGCCTTGAGCGACGGCAACGATCCACTGCACTTCACCGACCTCAACGGCGGGCAGCCGGTCCTGTACTCCGCTTTGGGTGAACGTGGGGTGCGGGACCCGCACGTCGTACGCTCGCCGGACGGTCAGCGGTTCTACCTCGTCGCGACCGACCTGCGGCTGTACGACAGTCTCGACTGGGACCGGCATCAGCGGAACGGGAGCCGGTCGATCATGATCTGGGAGTCGCCGGACCTGGTGAACTGGGGAGAAGGCCGGCTCGTCGACGTTGCGCCGCCCGAGGCCGGCAACGCTTGGGCCCCGGAGGCGGTCTGGGACCCGGACCAGGACGCATACCTGGTCCACTGGTCGTCGACGCTGTACGACGACGCCGAGCACACCGGCCAGAGCTACAACCGGATCATGTGCGCGACCACCCGCGACTTCCGCGAGTTCTCCGAGCCGCGCGTGTGGATCGACCGGGGCTGGCAGACCATCGACGCCACGGTGATCGAGCACGACGGCGTCTACTACCGCTTCCTGAAGGACGAGCGGGGCCGGAGCAGCGACGTACCACTTGGCAAGTCGATCTTCTGTGAAGCCGCGACCTCCCTGACCGCGGCCGACTGGAAGCCGGTTGCCGAGGGCATCGGTCTGGGCGCGATCACCCAAGGCGAAGGTCCGCTGGTCTACAAGTCCAGCACCGAAGACAAGTGGTACCTGTGGATCGACGAGTTCACGCCCGACCGGCGCTATGTCCCCTTCGAGACAACCGAACTGGCCAGCGGCCGCTGGACCCCGTGCGAGACCCACCACCTACCGCCCGACCCCTGCCACGGCGCCGTACTACCCCTGACCGCCGACGAGTACAACCGCCTGGCGAGCCGCGCCGCTCGACCTCCAGCAGGCCCGACTCAGGGCACTAATAGGTAGCGCGGCCGCCGCTGATGTCGTAGAGGGCTCCGGTCGAGAAGGTGACCTCCTCGGAAGCGAGCCAGGACACGAGCGCGGCGACTTCCTCCGCTCGACCGATTCGGCGCATCGGTATGAGGCTCGTAATGTGCTCCAGGACCTCAGGTGTGGTCTGCGCGTTCATCGGAGTGGCGATGACGGCCGGGGCGATCGCGTTGACCAGAACGCCGGTGGTCGCCAGTTCCTTGCCGGAGGACTTCGTGAGCGCGATGACGGCCGCCTTCGACGACGAATAGACGGACAGGTTGGGGTTGCCGTCCTTGCCCGCCATACTCGCGAAGTTCACGACACGTCCCCAGCCGCGCTCGACCATGCCTGGCACGAAGGCGCGCATGGTGTTGACGACCCCGAGCACGTTGACCTCGAAGACGGCCCGCCAGCTGTCCGGATCCGTTTCCAGCAGGGGAGCATTGGGCCCCACGATCCCGGCGGAGTTGACCAGGATGTCCACGGGCCCGATCTCGGTCGACGTACGATCCACCGCTTCGGCGTCTGTGACATCGACTCTGTGGTCGGCGCCTTCGGTGATGTCGACGGTGACGACCTCGAGCCCATCGGCTCGGAGGCGGGCGGCGGTTGCCGCCCCCAGCCCGCTGCATCCACCCGTGACAACTGCTCGTCGTGTCGTGGCCATCGAACCTCCAGGTGGATCGTGCGCGCGGAGCTGCGTCATACCTTTGGGCGCGTTCGGCGTTTGCGCGGGCCGGAGCTGTCGGCCGGAACGGTCGATCGCCGGATGATCAGCTGAGGCTCGAGCAACTGATGCCGGTGGACGTGATCGGGGCCTTCGTCGATCTCGTCGATCAGCATGCTGACGGCAGTACGGCCGAGCAACGCCCGTGGCTGGCGGATCGAGGTCAGCGGGACGACGGCCGCCTCGGCCCAGACCAGATCGTCGAAGCCGATCAGGCTGATGTCGCGGGGCACCTCGATGCCGTGCAGCTGAAGCTCCGCGAGAAGGCCCAGCGCCAGCAGATCGTTGGCGCAGAACAGGGCGTCCGGGCGGTCCTTCGCACGTCGTGCGGCCAGAGCGCGGCCGACCTCGCGTCCGGCTTCCATCGTCCAGGCCGTCGCGTCGACCAGTTCGATGGCGTCACCCGCCGACGCCGTCGAGGTGAATCCTTCGACGAAGCCTCGGTATCTGTCCTGAACTTGGCGGGAGATCTTCAGTGAGCCGACGAACGCCGGCCGGCGTGCGCCGATGCCGGCGAGGTGTTCGCCGGCCAGTCGTCCGCCTCGGTGGTCGTCGGTCGCCAGCCAGCAACACGGCAGGCCCGACGAGACGCGGTCGACGTGCACGATCGGCAGGCCGATCTCCTTGAGTTGACCGAGTCTGGCGTTCTGCTCGTCGACCGGCGTGATCATGATGCCCTGGACACGTAACTGGGCCAGCAGATCCAGGTTCTGCTCCTCGCGACCGGGATCCTCGCCGTTGTGGCAGATCACCATGCCGACGCCGAGTTCCTTCGCCTTGGCTTCCGCGCCCAGGGCGATGTCGACGAAGAACGGATTGCCCATGTCCGCCAGGGCGAGCCCGAGGGTGCGCTCGCGCCCGATCCGGTACTGCCGGGCGGTGCTGGTGGGCGCGAAGCCCAAGGCGGTGATGGCTCGTTCGACCTTGGCTCTGGTGTCGGCGTTCACATAGGACGGTCTGTTCAGCACATTGCTGACCGTGCCGACGGACACCCCGGCCGCTCGTGCTACGTCGCGAATTGTCGCCACTCTGTTTCCTTCACCTACCTTGTGATCGACACACTACTTCGTGAACTCGACCGCGCAGCTGACGAACACCTCGGGCGATGCCACCTGGAAGCTCACGGTGTCATCGGCAACGAGGAAGTCGAACGTCCCGCCGGTCGCCGTATCGACTACCTGTTTCACGTTCCGCCCCTCACAGGCCAGTGTGATCGTGGCCTGCGTGGCCGCGCCCGTGGGCTCCTCGGTCCATTGCAGGACCGAGATCACCACCCGGTCCCGATCGGGCTGGTCGGCTCCGATCACCCAAACATCGGGGTGGGCCTCGGCGGCAAGTCGCGGGCGCAGCTCGAGGACTTCGCGCAGGATCACGGCCAAGAACTCCTGGTGCGCCTCGCTGCGTTCGGATTCGATAGCGCAGGTGGAATAGACCGCCGTACCCGCGCCATAGCGATTCACCACCAGCGTGGGGTTCTCAGGAGATTCCTGCCACGGGGGAGAGGAGTGAATGCTGGCGAAGTCGTGCCCCGGTGCGGAGCGCGGGGTGGGATAGCCGTACGGAAGGTTCAGCGTTGCCAGTGCTTCGCCGCCGCTGAGTCGCACGCGGGGAGTCCAGCCGCGTACGGGCGTGGCCGGAAGGTACGGGTCGGCGCCACTGGCCGCCGTCAGGCTCTCGGTCGCGGGGCGGTAGTAGATCCCCTCCCCGTCCTCGACGCCGATCATCGAGCAGCCGAAGACGTCGGCCAGCAGGAAGTCGTCCAGCCGGCGGCCGTCGGCCTGCAGCAGGCCGGCCCCACCGCTCGCGTACACCGCGCCTCCGCGTCGGACGAACTGCCGGACCACCTCGCACGCCTCATCGGTCAGGCGGACCGCTTCCGGCAGGACGAGGACTTTGAACTTGTCGATCCTGGTCGCGAGCGTTTTGTGCGTCAGTACGCCGAACGGGACGTGCAGCCGGCGCAGCATGCGGCTGATCCCGATGACCGCACGTTGGTGCGGAGTCGACGGGCCTCCGGTGCCTTCGTGGCCGCCGACCTGGGTCGGGTCGATGCGCGACGCGTCGGAGTACAGGACGGCGACATCTTCGAGAGGCTCGCCGCCGGTCCACCGATCGAACACCTTGGTCTTGGTGAAGACCTGGCCGATCCGGTCGTAGGTCCTCGGGTTGAGGTTGCCGCTGGGGTCGATGGCGTCGATGAACAGGAACGCCGATCCGTAGGCCACCGCGGCACAGGCCTCGATCAGCATCTCGTGCTCGGACTTGGTGCTGCAATGGTGATTGAGGTTGGTGGTGCGCGAGGTCATGAACTCGGTCAGCTCGCCCGGGGCCAGGTTGCGCATCAGCGCCAGGACGAAGGTCTCCTGATCCCGCCCGCCGTACAGGTCGCCGGCGGCGAAGGTGTCGAGTTGCGCGTGATCGGACTGCTGCCCGTGGAACCAGCCGTTCAATCCGGGCGCCAGGTTGTGGGTGACCGCGAGGTCAGGTCGCACCTCACGTGCGGCGTCGCGCAGTACGACGAAGAACTCGGCGATCCAGCGCTCGCGGGCGGCCTGGAACGCGCACCAGGTCGAGTCTTGCCAGTCGACCCGTTCGGGCAGTTCCAGCCCGGTCTCCGCGCGGAACTTCGCCGCGCAGGTTTCGCAGACGCAGATCGCCGTCCAGAACGCCATGTCCAGCCAGAGGGCATCGAAGTCGTAGCGCTCCACCAGGGCGGCGATCTGGGTCATTTCGTACTGGCGATACTCGAGGTGGTTGGCGCACATCGTGACGTAGCGTCCCGTCCACCCTCGGGTGGGGTAGGAGTCCATCGGCTGGGTGCGCCATTCCGGGTGCCGTTCGCCGGCCCAGTTGTCGAAGATGACGCTGTGGTAGGCAGCGACGCCGATGCCGCGATCCTCCAGGGCCTGCTTCGTCTCACCGACCAGATCGCGGTGGCCGGCGGCGGGGTGGATTCCGCCGACCGGCGTCGGCCAGTAGCTCAGACCCACATGCGACTTGCAGTAGATCAGAGCACCATCAGCCCCGGCCCGGGCGTACAGTTCGGCCAGGTCTTCCGGCTCGTACGATCGCAGGAAGGCCGGGTCCCAGCCGGGGATGTGCATGTCCAGCAGCATCCGCCGGCGAGCACGCAAGTACGACGGCACCTGGCGCTCCTCTCTGACCGTCATGCAGTGGTCATTGGTTCATTGAACCACCGACCCTAGGCCGTTCTCTCCACAGTCGTCAAGGGCGCCTGGCGGCGTCCGGTCAGCGCGGTTCTCGAATGCGATCCGAACGATTGACGGGGGATCGGCCGACGCCTAGCATCGCGGTTCAATGAACCTATTGGAGGCGATCATGGCGAAGAAAGTGGGGCCGGCGCGGGCACTGGACGCCGGAGAGGGGGTCGTTCGCCTGGCTCCGACCTGGGTGCCGCGCTCGTTCTGTACGCCCGGGCAGCGGATCCGGCTCCATCCCGACGACTACTTCGCGCTCGGCCCGCGGCGAGGTGGCATCAACGAGCGCTGGCTCTCGTCGGCGGTCCGAGCCGACAACGGTGAGCTGACCGGGCCGGATGAGGGCTTGAGCATGGTCGTCGATCCAGAGGGCCTGGTGCCGTTCGACGAGTTCGTCGCGGCTCATGGGGCTGCTCTGGTCGGTGAACGGTTGTGGCGGCAGTACCGGCGATGGCCGATGTACTCGAAGTTCTTCGACAACCAGCGAGCGCTCCCACTCCATGTGCATCACCGCGACCACCACGCTGCCCTCGTCGACAAGCCGGGCAAGCCCGAGGCCTACTACTACCCACCACAGCTGAACGCGACCTTGGGGGAGCAGCCGATCTCGTACCTGGGGCTCCAGCCCGGCACCTCGAAAGACCGGGTCCTCGATCGGCTGAAGGGGTTCGGCCGCGGTGGCGACAACCGGATCACCGATCTCTCGCTCGGCTACCGAACCCAGCTGGGCACCGGATGGGACATCCCCGGAGGCGTCCTGCATGCGCCGGCCAGCGTCTGCACGTACGAACCGCAGGCCGACTGTGACGTCTTCTCGATGTTCGAATCGTGGAGCAACGAGCGCGAGGTGCCAGAAGAACTGCTGTGGAAGGACATCCCCGGCCCTCGACGTGGCGACCACGAGTTCCTGGTCGAACTGCTGGACTGGGAGGCGAACGTCGACCCGGACTTCTTTGCGAACCGGTTCATGGCTCCGCGCCCGACCGTCCAGTCCCGCGCCGACGGCGAGGACGACTACATGGAGAAGTGGATCGTCTATCGATCGCCACGCTTCAGCGCGAAGGAACTCACCGTGTTCCCCGGCCGAAGCGTGACGATCACCGAGACGGACGCGTACGGCGCGATCGTCGTCCAGGGGCGCGGAACGCTCGGATCGTTCGACGTCTCCGCTCCGACGCTGATCCACTACGGCGAACTCACCCAGGACGAGCTGTTCGTGTCGGCGCCGGCGGCATCCGCCGGCATCCGGGTGACCAACACCGACCCGCTCGAATCGCTGGTCGTCCTCAAGCACTTCGGACCAGGCAACGAACAACTCGTCGCGGATCGGCCGACGGCTCTCGTCTCAGCTCCGGACAACGGCACCGGCGGTCGCTGACACGCCACGCGGCGGCGACCTCGAAGGGTGCCCGCGGCGCTTGTGCGACGGCGTCTCCCACCCCTCCGGTGCCGTGAAAAGGGCACGCCAGGACACTCGGCGGCCCGGCTCGATCCGAGGTCTTGACACCCTCTGGCGCCACTATTAATCTCTGGTTCAATGAACCATATCAATTAACCAAAGAGGCTCGATGACGATGCTGCAAACAAGTGATTCTCCCCGCCGGGGCCGGGGTGTGAATTCGTTCGCATCCGCTCGGCGTCAGGTTCGGGAATCCACGTCGGATCGAGCCCTCACGGTCGTCAGCGCCGGTGTGGTCGGCGCTTTTGCGGTGGCGATTCTGTATCCCTTGATCTATGTGATCAGTTCATCGTTCTCTTCCGGCGCGGCGATCAATTCGGGAGCAGTGAAACTTCTCCCGGTCGATCCGAATCTCGACGCCTATCGGCAGATCTTCGACTCCCCGGCATTCGTGACCGGATTCATCAACTCGCTGATCTATTCGATCGCCGGCGCCGTGCTGGGTACGGTGCTCACGGTGCTGGCTGCCTATCCGCTGTCCCGCGCCGACCTCGACGGCCGCAAGACCATCTTGTTCGCCCTGCTCGTGCCCACCTTGTTCTCGGCCGGCATCATCCCCACCTACATGGTGGTCCGGGACCTGCACCTGCTGAACACGCGGTGGGCGATCATCCTGCCCGGCGCGATGAGCATGTTCAACGTGATCATCACCCTGGCGTTCTACCAGGTGACGATTCCCGAGGAACTGCTGGAGGCGTCCAGGCTGGATGGGGCCAACGACTTCCAGTTCCTGCTCCGGGTCGTCCTTCCGCTGTCGAAACCGATCCTCGCGGTCAATTTGCTCTTCTATGCCATCGGGCAGTGGAACGGCTGGTTCACGTCCCTGATCTACCTCACCAACGAGCATCTGTTCCCGCTCCAACTGGTGCTGCGGCAGATCCTCCTGCAGAACCAGGTGACGGCTGACCAGATGGGATCCGACGCGGCCGCCCTGGTGGCTCAGAAGGAGCTGTTCGACAAACTCAAGTACGCGCTGCTGGCGGTCGCGATGCTGCCGCCGCTGATCGCCTTTCCCTTCGTCCAGAAACACTTCGTCCGTGGCGCCTTGCTGGGGTCACTGAAATGACGGCGAGAGACGTGCATCCAGAGGTGTCGAGCTCGCGGCGCAGTCTGGCCCGGCGGCGGATCAAGCGGAACTGGCGTCTGTACGTCATGCTGCTCCCGCCGGTGATCTTCGCCGTGCTCTTCTTGTACTGGCCGCTCTACGGCATGCAGATGGCGTTCAAGGACTTCTCGGTCGCGAACGGGATCAACGGCAGTCCTTGGGTTGGCCTGAAGTACTTCCGGACCTTTGTCGACTCGTATCAGTTCTGGCCGACGATCAAGAACACCATAATTCTCAACTTCTACGAGCTGCTCGCCGGATTCCCGATACCGATCGTTCTCGCCCTGCTGCTGAACTCGCTGCGGTCGGCGCTGTACCGGCGCGGTGTCCAGCTGATCTTGTTCGCGCCACATTTCCTCTCCACCGTCGTCGTGGTGGGCATCATGGTGATGCTGCTCGATCCGCACGGCGGACTGATCAATCAGGCGACCGGGTTCTTCGGTGCCGGGCCGATCGACTTCCTCGGCGAGCCAAGCCTGTTCCGGCACATCTTCGTCTGGTCGGGTGTCTGGCAGTCCGCCGGCTATTCGATGGTGATCTACCTGGCCGCGCTGGCCGGCATCGATCCGCAGCTGCACGAGGCGGCCAAGGTCGACGGCGCGAGCAGGCTGCGGCGAATCTGGCACATCGACCTGCCGGGAATCCTGCCGGTGACGGTGGTCCTGCTCGTGCTGAACATGGGCTCGATCCTCAGTACCGGCTTCGAAAAGGTCCTGCTCATGCAGAACAGCCTGAACGTCGGGGTGTCCGAGGTGATCGACACCTACGTCTACAAAGTGGGGCTGCAGTCCAGCATCCCCCAGTTCTCGTACGCCACCGCGATCGGCGTGTTCAAGTCCGTCACCGCCCTCGCGCTACTGCTCTGCGCCAATTGGCTGGCCCGCAGGATCTCCCGCCACAGCCTGTTCTGATCACAGACCTGACAAGGAACCCCACATGACTATCGATGCATTCCGACTGAATCGGCGCCGCCTCCTGGGCTGGGGGGCCGCGTCCGGAGTGGCAGGCGGCTTGGGGCTGACGGCCACCGGTTGTACCTCGAAGAGCACACCCGACAGTCCGAAGGGCGCAGGGCCGAACGGGGTGAACATGACCCCGGGAGCCGCCACCGAGGGTGTGTTCTACCCGGAGAACTACGTCGGGCCGAGGGCGACGGTCAAGCAGCCCTTCGCCGGGGCCGATGCGCCCACGTTCAAGGTGGTCGTCCCGAACGACGTCACCACCGTCGGTGACTGGAACAAGAACAAGTTCAGCGCCTGGTTGAAGGCGCGGACCGGCCTCAACGTCGAGTACCTGACGGTGTCGATCGACGGCGGGGACATGACCAAGGTGAACGCGATGATCGGCTCGGGCGACCTGCCGGATGCGTTCCTGAACATCCCCTTCACCGCCGACCAGGTATCGCTGTACGGGTCACAGGGCGTCTTCGTTGCCTTGGACGACTATCTGGCGCGGACCATCGAACTCAAGCAAGCGATGTCCGACTACCCGGACCTGGCCACGCTGAGCAAGTCCGCGGACGGGCACACGTACGTGTTCCCGGCCCTGAACGACTGCCGCCAGTGCCGCGCGATCGGCGGCCGGGCCTGGGTGAACCGCACGTTCCTGGACGCGGTCGGGCTGAAGTCGCCCAGCACCACGGCCGAGTTCCGTACGCTGCTGCAGGCGTTCAAGACCAAGAACCCGAACGGCAAGGGTGACGCCATCCCTTTCGTGGCCGGGGCGAACAGCGCGATCGATGTGTTCTTCATGAACGCGTTCCTCTACAACCCCGGCAAGCCCTGGTTGCGACTGGACAACGGCAAGGTGGACTTCGTCGCGGCGAAGGACGAGTGGCGCGAGGGGCTGCGTTACCTCCGCAGCCTCAACTCCGACGGAACGCTCACCCAGGACACCTTCACCATGACGGACCAGGCTTTGCAGAAGCTGGGCGACAACCCCGGCCACGCACTGATCGGCGTGGCCCGCTCCCACTTCTGGGGCAGCTTCATGACCGTCGACCCCAAGCCGGACGCGCGCTGGCGCGACTACGTGCCGATCTCGGCATTGGCCGGACCGGCGAATGTGCGGAACTTCGCCTGGAACCACTACCAGCCGTATTCGGCCGGCGTACTCAGCCAGTTGGTGATCACGAAGAACTGTTCGAAGCCCGAGCTGCTGGTGATGTGGGCCGACTACCAGCTCGAACTCGAAGCGATCATGCGCAGCGCCTGGGGGGACAAGGGCCGCGACTGGACCTGGTCGCCCAAGGGCGCGAAGGATCTGGCCGGTACACAGGCGACGTGGAAGCAGTTCGTCGGCGGATCGGAAGCGTCCGTACGCGCCGGCACCGGCTGGAACCAGCACGGAGTCCTGTACCGCTCGTCGGGCTTCCGGCTCGGCGAGGAGGCGGATCCCAAGAATCCGCCGTTCGCGGCGGTCCTGGACGAGGCGACGGTCAAGGCCTACCAGCCGTACGCCGTGAAGAAGGACTGGCAACTTCCGCCGTTGGTGTTCGAGCAGTCGGCCGCCGCCCGCAACGCCGACATCCTTGCCTCGATGACGAACGAGGTGCAGAAGGCCCTGGCCGAGTTCAGCCTTGGCAAACGCAACATCGACAGCGATTCGGACTGGGCGTCGTACACCGAAGCACTGAAGAAGATGGGCGTCGACGAACTCGTCGGCAACTACCAGAAGGCCTACGACAGCCGCCCGAGGTAGTGACGCGTCAGCAGACCATGCACGAGCACCCGATACGGACGATCGAAGGAGTGGGGCATGAGCGAAACACGTCGGCGGTTCATCCAGCTGACCGGTGGGGCGGTGGGAGCAGTGGCACTCGGCAGCGCCCTTCCCGCGGATGCGGCGCCGCTGAGTCCCGGACGTGGGCGTGGACCGCGCGCGTCCACGACGGCGACGTACGACCTGACACCTCTGTGGGACCAGGAGACCGTGCTGGTCAACCCGCACAAGGGCTGGTACCAGCACTACCTGGACGACCGGGACAACAGCTATCTGGGGACGGTCGCCGAGCTCCAGCAGTTCCCGGGAATGAACCAGATCTACATCCGGATCGCCTGGTCCTTCCTCGAGCCGGTCGAGGGTCAGTACGACTGGCACCTGATCGACGATGCGATTGCGCAGTTCGTCCCGGCCGGGTTCGGCGTGTCGTTCCGGATCACCTGCCGGGAGACCGGTCGTGAGCACAACACGCCCGCCGGCCAACTGGGCTTCGCGACCCCGACCTGGCTGAACGACCTTGGGATGAAGGGAACCTACATCTGCAACTGGGGGTCCGCCGGTCCTGGTGTCCCGGCGGGCCCGACGTGCGACGGCACCCTGACGTACGAACCCGACTACGGCGATCCGATCTTCCTGGAGAAGCTGGAGAACTTCCACCGGGCGTTCGCGGCCCGGTACGCCGACAAGCCGTGGGTGCGGTACATCGACATCGGCAGCTACGGCGACTGGGGCGAGAGCCATACGACGTGGTCCGGCAGCGGCCGGGTGTGGCCGGTCTCGGTCATCAAGGAACACATCGATATCCACAAGCGCTGCTACCCCAACAACATTCTCCTCGCCGGCGACGAGCTGCTGTGGCGGCCCAACGACACGGCAGGGGGGCAAGAGATCCGGCAGTACGTCAAGGACCAGGGAGTGAGCTGGCGGGACGACTCGATCCTGATCTTCTTCAACCCGGTCGTCCAGCGCCCCGAACTGTTCGACGACGTCTACCTCACCCGCCCCACCGTGCTCGAATGCCAGCACTACCCAACGTCCAAGCGGCTGGGCTACTGGCAAGGTCAGGACGGGTCGGTGCGGGGGGCAACCGATCTGATCGCGGGCATCCGGGGGCTGCATGCGTCGTACATCGGCTTCCACGGTAACAACGTCGAGTGGCTGACGGACAATCCGAACCTCACCAAGCAGCTGGCGAACCTGTGCGGGTACTGGTATTTCCCGGCCAGTATCAGCCTTCCGGCGACTGCCCACGGCGGGGAAACCGTCACAGCGCAGGTCGCCTGGGAGAACCACGGCGTCGCGCCCGCGTACAACGTGTTCACGCCGTACCTCCAGTTCGTGGCGAAGCAGCAACCGGCCGCCGGCAAACGGTGCGCGGCTTCGGGGCCGATCCGGCTGAGCGGGTCGAACAACCGTTCCTGGATACCGGACCAGCAGACCATGGAGTCCTATTCAGTGCACCTGCCCGCGCTTCCCGCCGGAACATACAGCGTTCAACTGGCCCTCATCGAAGAAGCTGCGAGTAACCGGCACATCGCGCTCGGACTGGCGGCCGGCACCCAGACCGCGGACAAGTACTACACCGTCGGCGAAATCACCATCAGCTGACGACCTGTTCGACCTACGGAACCAGTACGTCGTTCGCGCCGCCTGCGTCGTGGAGCGACGTACTGGAGCAGCTCGGTCATCGGTCGGTGCGGGCGTACCGGCCGGATCTGTTCGACGAGTCGTGGGATTCGGCGCGCGACACGCCGTACCCTGCGACCCCGATCCACGACTCACGGTTGAGGACACCAGCCAAACGCCACGACTCGGTCCGACGAACGCCCACACCTGCGTCAGGGAGAGCCCGTGAAGTGGCGACGGCCAGCATGTCGTGGTGGGACGTCAGGCCGGGCTCCCTCCATACATCCAGTCCTAGACGTGTGCGCCGAAGAGTTCGTCGATGCGTCGGGCCCAGTCCGGGTACTTCTGCATCTTCTGTGTGGCGATCTCGTAGACGGCCTTGCCGAGGTCCGGGTCAGCGTCGTCGGTGAAGCGGACGGCGCTCATCTTCTCCAGCTTGTCCAGGATCAACTCGTCGCCGTCGAGGTGTACCGGGTCGTGCATGTAGCGCTCGAGTGACTCCAGGTCCGGGATCGCCGCCAGGTAGGAGTGCGTGAACCCGTCCGCCGGGTTGCCGAAGTCCTTGCCGACGGCACCGAACGCGACGGACTCCAGCGACGCGGTCCGCCGCATCACCGTCAGCACCTCCTCCTGCTCCGCGACGGTCACGCCGTCCTTGAACCGGATCCGCAACAGATTGACGATCATCCATCCTCCTATTGTGCACTGGTGAGTGCAGTCTACTGTACGCCGACGTGCAACAAGCTACCCTGTCCGGGTGACGGTCAATCGCGGCAGAATCGACAAGCGCCAGGCGATCCTGGACGCGGCGTTCACGGTGTTCGCCCGGGACGGCTACCGGCAGGCGAGCGTGGATACGGTGGCAGCCACGGCCGGGGTCGCGAAGCACACGATCTACAACCACTTCGGCGACAAGGAGTCGCTGTTCCGCGCCGCGGTCGCCGCGCTCGCCGACGACGCCCTCGCCCGGAACCTGGCGGCCGTCGACTCGCTGCGCCCGGACCGGGAGCCGTCCGAGGCCCTTACCGAGGTCGGCCGGAAGCTGGCCGAGTGCTACTGCGACGAGAAGTCCTGGGCGTTGCGCCGGCTGCTGCACGCGGAGTTCGCGAGCATGCCGGAGCTGCAGGACATCGTCCGGGACCGCGCGACCGACAAGGTGAACGACGCCCTCGCCGACCGGCTGGCCCGCCTGGCGCTGGCCGGGAAGCTCCAGCTCGGCGATCCGGCCGTCGCGGCCGAGCAGTTCGGCGCGTTGCTGACCGCGCCGCTGGAGACCCGCTCCCGCCTCGGCACCCGGAAGCTGCGCAAGGCCGAGCTCGACGAGGTCACGGAGAACGCCGTACGGACGTTCCTGAGCGCGTTCGGGGCAGAGCCGCTGCGTTGAGCGGACGCGAATTCCAGACGCCGGAGGTATCGACGTCCGAGGCTTGGACAGCGGCGTACGCGCGCGTCAGCTTTCCTACTGTGTCTAGTAACAAACTAGACATTAGGACTGATGATGACCGACTCATTGACCTCGATCGAGCAGGCGGGTGGGCCGCGGCGTAGGTGGCCGTGGGCGGCTGGAGGCGTTGCCGTAGTGCTGATCGCCGTCCTCGGGGTGGTGTGGGCGGCGGGATCCGGACGAGGTGATGCGGCCGCCGCGCAGGGCGACGGGAAACCAGCCGCGGGTGGCACGCTGGAGTTCGCGTTGCTCGACTATCAGCGCAGTCCGGATCCGCAGTGGGGTACGAACTACGCCGAGTCGATCATCGGCAACAACCTCACCGACAAGCTCACCTGGCAGGACCCGAAACAGGCGCAGATCCTGCAGTTGCTGGTCGACCTGCAGGCTCGGCTCGGTCTCAGCTACGTGTTCGTCACTCACGACCTCGGAGTCGTCCAGCAGATCGCGGACGACGTGACCGTGATGAAGGACGGTGTGGTCGTCGAGTCCGGCCCGGCCGACCAGGTCCTCCGATCGCCGGCGCACCCGTACACCCGCGACCTCCTCGCCGCGATCCCCGGAGAACGCCG
Organism: Kribbella aluminosa; assembly: GCF_017876295.1. Classification (NCBI taxonomy): domain Bacteria; kingdom Bacillati; phylum Actinomycetota; class Actinomycetes; order Propionibacteriales; family Kribbellaceae; genus Kribbella; species Kribbella aluminosa. The sequence continues at coordinate 3,001,257 of NZ_JAGINT010000001.1, forward strand.
TCCCGAAGTCGCGGCAGAGTCGGCCTAGGGGGATGCCCCGTGAGCTGGAGGGTTGCCCATTCAGAATTTCAGGGGGCATCCCTCCAGCTGAGTGGGCAACCTCAGGCACCGGCATGGATCAGCTCTGCGCGGTGGCTGAGGTGTCGGCGGAGGAGGTCAGTCTGCGAGGGCGTTCAGTTGGGCCTCGCGGACGGCGGCGGTCTGGCCTTGGACGAGGACGAAGAGCGCGGAGCGGGCGTGCAGTTGAGCGGTGTCGTCGTCTGTCAGGCCGTGTCCGGCGCGGGCCACGAGCAGTGCGCGGGTCAACGTCGCGAGGGCTTCGCCGGCGGCGACCTTCAGGGCCAGCCGTTCGTCGACTCGTTGCGGCGCGCCAGGTCCTGCGGTCGTGACCTCGTCGGTGATGGCGTAGGCCTGTTCCCGAATGCGCGCTACCCGTGGTGCCCAGGCGTCGGCCACCCGGCGCGCCGACGGGTGCGAGGACGCGCGGAGCTCGTCGAGAACCGTCGCCGCCAGACCGAAATGGTGTGGGCGAGCATCCGCGGCCGCCGCGACGTCCGCGGCACGCCAGCTGTCGAGATCCTGGACGGCGATGACGTGGCGCTCCGGTACGACGATCCCGCGCAGCGTCACGCGTTCCGTACGGCTCCCAGTCGCCGCGCTCAGCCGCAGCGGCTCCGCGTCGACGCCCGCACCGACTACGCCACCCACCCCGGCCAAGGTGCCAGCGCCGACCGGGATCAGTCCGTAGACCACGCGAGGTCCGGCGGCGTCGCTGTCATCGACGCCGGCCACGCCGAGCCACTCGTTGAGACCCCACCCGCTGACCCAGGAGATCGTCCCGTCGAAGATCCAGCCGTCCGAGGTTCGGCGCGCGGCGACGTACCGGTCGGGATAACGCCGTACGTCGCTCAACGCTGCGCCGAGGAACACCCGGCCGCGCAGAATCCGATCGACCAGGTCGGACTCGAGAGGATCGAGTGTGCGCTCGGCGTCCTCGACTGCCTGCCGGATACGGCCGACCTGCGGACCGTGCTGTGCCCACACGAGCCAGGTGTTGAAGCACGCGCCCGCGATGATCTCGTGCAGCCGGCGATCGTCCGCCCGGTCGAGGTCGGCTCCGCCGTACGCCGTGGGCGCGAGATGGTTCAACGCACCCAGTGCGCCCAGGTCACGGACCGTCCGGTCGGCGACGCCCAGCCGATCCGTCTCCAGCGCGCGTGGCCGCAGATCCGTTGCGGCGTAGGCCCCGACCTCCTCGAGTAGCGACTTCGCCGGCCGCGGTGCATCGTCCACCGTCGTCATCTCGTCTCCCGCCCTTGATCGCCTGATGAGACACGACTCTACTAAGCAACTTATGTCTATAGATTTACTAGACATAACGTGAGACTCGGGGCGAATCCGAAGGAAGTTCCACCATGCGCACATCCAGTAGATCCGTGGCCGCAACGGCCGCACTTGTGGCGGCGGCGTACCTGCTGTCGGCCTGTGGTGGATCGTCCGCGGGCAGCGAGATCGCAGCCGGCAGCCCCGTCTCGGGCGGCACGCTGACGTTCTACGACCCGATCCAGTACGTCGCCTGGAACGCGACCAACTCGACCTGGTCGAACAGCAACGTCACGGACAACCTTGCGGAGCGGCTGATCTGGCAGGACCCGGCCACCGGCGACTTCAAGCCGTGGCTGGCGGCGAGCTGGGAGATCAGCCCCGACCATCTGGTCTACACGTTCCACCTGCGCAAGGGTGTGACGTTCAGCAACGGTGATCCGCTCGACGCGGAGACCGTCAAGCTGAACTTCGACCAGCACGGTCTGGGCGACACGAAGCTGGCGATCCCGCCGGACTCGTTCTGGGCCAACTACAAAGGCACCAAGGCGATCGATCCGCAGACGGTGCAGGTGACGCTCACCAAGCCGAACGCGGGCTTCCTCCAGGTCCTCTCGAACTACCGCGCGAGCTCGATCCTCGGCAAGCCGTACCTGAAGCAGGACCTGAACGGCCAGAGCAAGTTGGAGAACTGGGTCGGCACCGGCCCGTTCGTGGTCGAGAAGGTCGACGGCACCACTGGTGTCACGCTGAAGCGGCGCGACGACTACAACTGGGCGCCCGAGGGCTCGGGCCACCAGGGCAAGGCGTACCTGGAGAGCATCGTCTTCAAGACGGTTCCCGAAGCCGGCACGAGGGTCGGTGCGCTGCAGTCCGGCGAGGCGCAGATCGCCCGCAACATCGCGCCGTACGACGAGCAAACCGTGGCAGCCGGTGGTGGCAAGGTCGACGCGATCCCGGTGCAGGGCGAGACCAACAAGCTCGCGTTCGAGCTCGACGCGAACCCGCTGACGCAGGACAAGAACATCCGGTTGGCGTTGCAGGCGGCAACCGATCGCGAGGAGATCAACAAGACCGTCCTTTCGCCGAGCTACCCGGTCCCGACGAGCCTGCTGGTGAAGGGTACGCCGCTGCGCGGTGACTCCAGCAAGTACCTGACCTACGACCTGGGCAAGGCCAACTCGCTCCTCGACGCCGACGGCTGGACGGTCGGCCCGGACGGCATCCGGAACAAGTTCGGCAAGCGTCTGCACTTCGACATCTGGGTCTCGCCGTACTACCAGGTCTCGCAGCCGGTGCTCGAGCTGCTGCAGTCGCAGTGGAAGAAGGCCGGCGTGGAGCTCAAGATCAACAGCGCGTCGCTGACGGAGTACCAGGCCCTCGAGGCGGCCCGTGGCGACAAGTGGTCTTTCGTCCAAGGACAGACCTCGACCGGTGAGCCCAGCGTCCTGCGGGCCTCGTACGGCAGCGACCGCTACAACGTGCTGCACAGCCCGAAACCGGACGCGAAACTCGACACACTGCTCACTGCGCAGGCGCTCCAGTTCGCGCCGGCGAAGCGCAAGGCTGCGATCCAGGCGATCGAGGACTACATCCTCGGGCAGGGATACGTGATCCCGCTGTACGACGAGACGCAGGTGTTCGGCCTCGGCCCGAAGGTGCAGGGCTTCGGTACGGAGTCGACCGGCCGGTCCTGGTTCTACAACACCTGGCTGTCCAAATGACGGCGTACGTCGGGAAGCGGCTGGGGCAGGCCGTGCTGGTGCTGTGGGCGGCGTACACGTTGTCGTTCGTCCTGCTGAGCGCACTGCCCGGCGACTCGGTGCACAACAGGATCCAGAACCCCGAGGCGCAGATCTCGCCGGAAGCGGCCAAGGTCATGCTGCAGTACTACGGTCTCGACCGCCCGCTTGCCGAGCAGTACCTGCATGCGCTCGCGGGTGTCTTCCGGGGTGAGTTCGGCTACTCGTTGAGCAGCGGGAAGTCCGTTGGTGAGCTGATCGGTGACGCATTGCCCAGCACGCTCCAGCTGACCGGGTTCGGTCTGGTGTTCGGCGTGCTGTTCGCAGGCGCTGTGGCGGTGCTGATCAACTACGGCCGATGGCAGTGGTTGCGTTCGCTGGTCACGTTGGTGCCGTCGCTGTTCGCGTCCGTGCCTACATTCGTGGTGGGCATCGTGGCCCTGCAGTACCTGTCGTTCCGGCTGCAGCTGATCCCGTCGGTCGACGACGGCACGTTCCGCGCGTTGGTCGCGCCGGCGGCAACTCTCGGCCTGGTGGTCGCCGCGCCGCTGGCGCAGGTGCTGGCGACCTCGATGCGGGCTACCCGCCGGCAACCCTTCGTCCATGTGGTGCAGGCGAAGGGGGCGGGGGAGGGGTACATCTTCCGCAAGGACGTACTGCGCAACTCGTCGCTGCCCGTGCTGACGCTGCTCGGCTTGGCGGTCGGTGAGCTGATCGCGGGTTCGGTGGTGACCGAATCCGTCTACGCCCGGGCTGGGATCGGCCAGCTGACGGTCAGCGCGGTGAACACGCAAGACCTGCCGGTGGTGCAGGGCGTGGTGTTGCTGAGTACGGCGGCGTACGTGGTCGTCAATCTGGTCGTCGACCTGGCGTACCCGTTGGTCGATCCGCGGATCCTTGTGGACGGCGGATCGCGGCGAGGCACCTCGCGGCGGGTAGCAGCTCAGTCAACCGAAGCAGTCGATCCGGCTCGGCGGCGGCTCCCGGCCGAGGTGGCGATGCCGTGAGCGAGGTCGTTGCTGAGAGCACCGAGTCAGGCGATGCGCGGGTGAGCGCACAACCTCGCGTGCCGAGTGCTGGGCGCGGCGCCGGTTGGAGTGCACGGGTGCTTCGCTGGGCCGGCGGACATTGGAGCCTGCTCCTTGCGGCCGCGGTCGTGGGGCTGGTACTGCTGTGGGCGATCGTGCCGGGGCTGTTCACGTCGTACGGGCCGACGCAGGTCGATCCGGCCGGCAAGCTGCAACCTCCGTCGGGAGCGCACTGGCTCGGGACGGACCAACTGGGGCGGGACCAGTTCGCCCGGCTCGTCTACGGTGCGCGGGCCTCGCTGAGTGGATCGGCGATCGCGGTGCTTGTCGGGGTCGTGGTGGGATCGCTGGTCGGCGCGGGGGCGGGGTGGTTCGGCGGCGTCGTCGACAGCGTGGTGATGCGGCTGATCGACGTACTGCTGTCGATTCCGGGCTTCCTGTTCGCGATCACGATCGTCGTACTGCTCGGGTTCGGGATCGTGCAGGCGGCGATCGCGGTCGGGCTGACGTCGGCCGCGACCTTCGCCCGATTGATCCGGGCGGAGGTACTGCGGGCCCGCGCGAGCACGTACGTCGAGGCCGCGGTCACGAGCGGCGCGTCGACGTACTCGATCCTGCTGCGGCATGTGCTGCCGAACTCGATCGCGCCGACGGTCGCGCTGATCACCGTGCAGTTCGGGATCGCGATCATCTGGATCGCGTCGCTCAGCTTCCTCGGGCTCGGTGCACAGCCGCCGGATCCGGAGTGGGGCCGGCTGGTCGCGGACGGCCGCAACTACATCGCGACCCGCGGCTATCTGACGCTGTGGCCCGGGCTGACCGTTGTCGCCGTCGTTCTGGCCACCAACCACATCTCTCACCACCTCTCGAGGAGGCGGGACGCATGAGTGCATTGTTGACTGTCGACAATCTGACTGTCGGCTATCGAGTGAAGGAAGGGCTCCGGCCGGCTGTCGCCGACGTGTCGTTCGAGGTCGGTCCCGGTCAGGTCCTCGCGCTGGTCGGTGAGTCGGGTTCGGGCAAGACCACGACCGGGCACGCGATCCTCGGGCTGCTCGCGGGCAACGGGGTCGTCACCGGCGGTTCGATCCGGTACCGGGGTGAGCCGATCCACGACCTGCCTGCTCGCAAGCTGCGCGAACTGTTGGGTACGTCGATCAGCCTGATCCCGCAGGACCCGACGGTGTCGCTCGACCCGGTCCGGCGCATCGGTCGGCAGATCGAGGACGTACTGCGGCTGCACACCGAGCTGGACGTACAGCAGCGGCGTACGAGAGTCCTGGAGCTGCTCGAACTGGTGGGCTTCGCCGATGTCGAGCGACGGTTCCGGCAGTACCCGCACGAGCTGTCCGGCGGCATGCGGCAGCGCGTACTTGTCGCCGCGGCGGTCGCGGCGGAGCCGGACCTGATCATCGCCGACGAACCGACCTCCGGTCTCGACGTGACGGTGCAGGCGCAGGTACTCGACCTGATCGACGAGTTGCGTGCCCGCTCCGGCACCGCCGTCGTACTGATCACCCACGACCTCGGCGTCGCCTCGGATCGTGCGGACCTGATCGGGGTGATGCAGCAGGGTGAGCTGGTCGAGCTCGGGCCTGCCCGGGAAGTGCTGGACGATCCGCAACACCCGTACACGCAGCAGTTGCTGGCCAGTGTCCCGTCGCGGCTGGAGTTCGCCCGGACGCCTCGCAGTACAGACAGCGACCCGGTGATCGAGGTGCGGAACCTGCGGAAGGAGTACGGCGGGTTCGTCGCGGTCGACGATGTGTCGTTCACCGTCGAGGCGGGGCGGACGTTGTCGATCGTGGGGGAGTCCGGCAGCGGCAAGACGACCACCGCACGCGTCCTCACCGGGCTGACCGAGGCGACCTCGGGCAGTGTGTCGCTGCTGGGGAAGGAGCTGACCGGGCTGTCCCGCAGGGACTTCCGCCCGCTGCGTCGCGACGTGCAGATCGTCTTTCAGAACCCCTATGCGTCGTTCGATCCCCGGTTCGGCGTGTACGACGTGGTGGCCGAGCCGTTGCAGTCGTTCACGCCTGGTCGGACATGGCCGCCGCGACGTAGCCGGCGTACCCACGAGGCACGGGTGGTGCAGGCGCTGGAAGCAGCGGCCTTGCCTGCGGACTTCGTCGATCGGCATCCGCGGGAGCTGTCCGGCGGGCAGCGGCAGCGGGTCGCGATCGCGCGAGCGCTGGTGCTCGAGCCGCGGATCGTCGTACTGGATGAACCCATCTCGGCGCTGGACGTCTCGGTGCAGGCACAGATTCTGGAGTTGCTGCGTGACCTGCAGGAGCGGCTCGGGCTGACCTGCGTGTTCATTTCGCACGACCTGGCCGTCGTCCGGGCGATCTCGGATCAGGTTGCGGTGATGCATCGCGGCCGGATCGTCGAGTACGGCGACGCGGAGCAGGTCTTCGGCGCACCGACCGCCGACTACACCGTTCAGTTGTTGAGCGCGATCGCCGGCAAGGAGCTTGCCGGTGTGACCCCGGGCGCCGGGAAGGAAACTAGATGACCGACATCACCACATCACCGACCGCAACGAACCCAGCCCCCGAGCCCGGATCTACGCCCGGAGCTGTGTCCGGAGTCGGGGCGGGATCCGGGGCGGGAGTAGGCGCTGGCGTTGGTGCGGGGGCGCCGACTCTGGAGGAGGCGCTGTCTGGCTTCCGGGCTGTCTTCGAGCGGTTGGCGGAGGGCGCGGGGGAGCGCGACCTCACCCGGACGCATCCGTTCGAGCTGGTACGTGAGCTCGCGGACGCGGGGTTCGGGCGGCTGCGGGTGCCGGTCGAGTACGGCGGGTACGGCGTCGATCTGCCCACGCTGTTCGATCTCCTGGCCGAGGCAGGTCAGGCCGACTCGAACGTGCCGCAGATCCTCCGCGGGCACTTCTCGGCGGTCGAGATCCTGCGAACCAGCGACGACCACGAGGGCGCCGGCTACTGGCTCCGCCGGATCGCGGAGGGAGCCGTCTTCGGCAACGCCCAGTCGGAACCTCCAGGCCCCGCTCAAGCCGGGGAGTCCGGGGGAGTCGATCCCGTTCGGACGGGTACGGGATTCGAGATCTCGACTCGACTGCATCGGGTTGGTGGGCAACTGGTTGTCTCTGGCACCAAGTTCTACTCGACCGGGTCACTGTACGCGGACTACATCCGGGTCGCGGTGCTCGACGAGGACGGGCAGCGGGCGTTCGCCGTCGTACCGGCGCGCCACGAAGGTGTCGTGCACGCCGACGACTGGGACGGCATCGGGCAGCGCCTGACCGGCAGCGGTACGACGTACTTCGAGGCCGTGCCGATCGCCGAGCACGGGCGTCTGGGCCTGGTCCGCGAGGCGCTGCGTTCGTTGCCTGCGTTCTTCCAGATCGTCCATCTGGCCAACCTGGCGGGAATTGCCCGCAGCCTCCGCGAGGAGACGATCGCGCTGCTGCGCTCCCGGCAACGGACGGGTCTGCACGCGCTGTCGACCGAGGCGACGTCGGATCCCGAGGTCCTCGGTGTCATCGGCTCCTTGCACGCGCGCTCGCTGACCGCCGATACGCTGCTCCGCCACGCCGCGGAGGGGCTGGAGGCGGCCAATGCCGCAGGCACTCGCGAGGCGTACGCCGCCAACTTCGCCGACGTGTCCGCCGCGCAGATCGCGATCATCGAGGCCGTCCTGGATGCGGCCACCATCGCGTTCAACGCGGGCGGCTCGTCGGCCGTCCGCGAGCGGACCCACCTCGACCGGCACTGGCGCAACGCTCGAACTCTCGCCTCGCACAACCCGGTCATCTACAAGCCCCGGGTGATCGGGGCGTACCTCGTCAACGGCACGCCGCCGGACAGCTCGTTCGACCGCGTGCTCGTCGATCGGAAGGACCTCAACCCATGAGTCGTGAACTGCATCTGAACGTGAACATCCTCAACGCCGGCGTGTTCGGCGGCTCCTGGCGCTTCCCGGGAACCGACGCGACCGCGAGCTATACCATCGACCACTACACCGACATCGCGAAGAAGGCCGAGGCCGCGCAACTGGACGCGATCTTCCTCGCCGACGGGCCGGTGCTCGACCCGCAGGTCCGGCACCGCCCGGGCAACAACCTCGAGCCGACGACGGTGCTTGCGCGGATCGCAGCCCAGACCGAGCGGATCGGCCTGATCGGCACGTTGTCGTCGTCGTACAACGATCCGGTCGAGCTGGCCCGCCGGGTCGCCGACCTCGACTACGTTTCCGGCGGGCGCGTGGGGTGGAACGTCGTGACGACCGCCGGACCTGTTGCCGCGCGCAACTTCGGGCGTGACGGCGAGCCCGATCACGCGCTCCGGTACCGCCGCGCGGCCGACTTCGTGGAGCAGGTGGTCGCTACCTGGGCCGAACATCCCTCACCACAAGGCCGCCCGGTCGTCGTGCAGGCGGGCGGATCCAGTGATGGCCGCCGGCTTGCCTCGCGGATCGGTGAGGTGATCTTCTCCGCGGACCAGGATCTCGACCACGCGCGCGCCTTCCGCGACGAGATCCGGATCGGCGCCGCCGACTTCGGACGCCGTCCCGAGGAGGTCGTCGTACTGCCTGGCCTGTCGACCGTTGTCGGTAGCACCGAGGCCGAGGCGCGGCAGCGGCGCGAGCAGTTGGACGAGGTACTGCCAGACGCCTATGCCCGCGGCCGGCTGTCCGGTCAGCTCGGGTTCTCCCTGGACGGGCTGGACGACGACAAGCCGATCCCGGCCGAGCTGTTGGTCGAGCCGGACGAGGCGGGCGGTTCGCAGACGTTCTATCGCGTGGTCAAGGCGATCATCGACCGCGAGGACCCGACACTGCGGCAGTTGCTGAAGAAGCTGAGCGGTGGCGGCGGTCATCGGATCGTGGTCGGTACGCCGGAGCAGATCGCCGACGACATCGAGCGCTGGTTCCACGCGGGTGCCGCAGACGGGTTCAACGTGATGCCGGACGTACTGCCGTCGGGATTCGACCACTTCGTCGAGCAGGTCGTCCCCGAGCTGCGTCGGCGTGGGCTGTTCCGGCACGAGTACGCCGGTACGACGTTGCGGGACCATCTCGGGCTCGGCGTACCGGACGTTCCGCGTGGTGTGTGGGGACCTTTGGAGGCGGCACGATGAGCGTTCCTGTCCTGCTGGAGTTGGCCGTCGGCCGGCCGATCGAGGGTGCCGGTCCGGATTCGCCGCTGGTGACCGATCTGAGCGATGCTGTGCGGATCGCGCATGTGGCGGAGGCTGCCGGCGTCGCCGGTCTTCGGGTGCTCGACGCGGTTCCCGGTTTCGAGGTCCTCGATCCCACGGTGGTCGTGGCGTTCCTTGCCGGGCGTACGTCGGCGCTCGGTTACCTGGCGGATGTGCCGACCAGCCATCATGCGCCGTACAACCTCGCCCGCCGGATCCTGTCGATCGACCGGGCGACGGATGGGCGGGCGGGGCTGGTGCTGCGCCCGGGTGAGGGGGACGAGGTGACGGGCGCCGTCGTACCGGATGCGTCGGCGGTGGATCCGAAGGAGCGGTGGTGCGAGTACGCCGAGATCCTGCGGCGGTTGTGGGACTCGTTTCCCGCGGAGGCGCTGGTGGGGGATCAGGAGTCGGGGATCTTCGTCCGCGACGAGTTGATCCGTCCGGCCGGCTTCGACGGGCGGTTCTATCGAGTCGCCGGTGCGATCGACGGTCCGTCGTCGGTGCAGGGCCGGCCGGTGCAGGTCGCGGCGGTCACCGACGCCGCCGAGATCGCCTGCGTGGTAGGCCATGCCGACGCAGTCATCGTCGACATCGCCGCGGCCCCGCTCGCAGACGCGGCGCTGACGACCGAGCTGGAACGACGGGGTCGCACGCGGGCGGAGGTCGCATTGCTCGGCCGGATCCAGGTGCCGCCGGGAATCGACGCGGACTGGCTCCACGAACAGGTCACGAGACAATCCCTGGACGGACTGGTGCTGACGCTGAACGGTTCCACCCACGAACTCCGCACGCTGATCGAGACCACAGTGTCGAGGCTCGTCGCCCCGAGGAGCACACGCAGCCTCCGCGAGGCGCTTGGCCTCCCCCCGGCTGCGACTGGTGTGGGTGCCGGACGGGAGGGGGCGGCATGACCGCCACCGTTCCGACTGCCGTGGGGGTGCGACTGACTGTCGGCGGGATTCGGGCGGGGGTTGCTCCGATTCTGGAGCGGCTTGCCGCGACCGCCGGCGATCGCGAAGGCACTCGCGACTATCCGTTCGAGGAGGTCCGGGCGCTGGCCGAGCAGCGGATCACGCTGATCGGGATCGCGGTCGAGGACGGGGGCGCGGGCGGGACGCTGCGTGATGTCGTGGAGCTGGTCATCGCGATCGCCCGGGCGGACTCCAACGTCGCCCAGGCGCTCCGTTCGAGCTTCCTCACGGCGGCGAGTGTCATCGCTCGCCAGGACCTCCCGCATCGGGAGCGCACCGTGGAGCGGCTGCGGAACGGCGACCTGTTCGCTGGTACGGCCAACGAACGCGGCGGCGCGGCCGGCGCGGTGGCGACCCGACTCCTCCGCAAGAGTGACGGCGAGGTGCTCACCGGCGCCAAGTACTACTCGACCGGAGGCCTCTTCGCCCAGTGGTTCGGCGGCACCGCGGCCGACGAGGACGGCAAGATCGTCCGGTTCACGGTGCCGACCGACCGCGAGGGCGTCGAGCGGCTGGACGACTTCGACGCGATCGGGCAACGGCTGACCGCGAGCGGGACGACCCGGCTCAACGACGTACGGGTCTATCCCGACGAGCTGATCCGGGCCGACGAGGCGCCGCCGCGGAACCCCTGGCAGGGCTCGTTCGCCCAGTTGTACCTCGCGTCGATCGAGGCCGGGATCGCCGGCGCCGCGTTGGACGACGCGGTCAGGTTCGCGCGCGAGAAAGCCCGGCCGATCAAGCACAGTACGGCGGACCGTGCCGTCGACGATCCGTACGTCCGGCATGTCGTCGGCGAGATCGCCGCCCGCGCAAACGCTGCCCGAGCCGTCGTCCTCCTCGCAGCCGAAGATCTCGGCGCCGTGCCGTCCGCGTCCGACGGCGAGGTACGCGGTACCGGCGCCCGCGCGGCGCTCACGGTCGCACAGGCGCAGTACGTCGCCGTGGAGTCGGCGCTCCGGGCGGCCGAGCTGGCGTTCGACGTCGGCGGTGGATCGGCGACGGATCGCGGTACGGCGCTCGACCGGCACTGGCGCAACGCCCGGACGGTCGCCAACCACAACCCGCGCAACTGGAAGGCCGCGGTCGTCGGCGGCTTCCACCTGACCGGCGAGGAACCGCCCACCTCCGGACTGTTCTGAAGGGATCCCATGACACTCGAACCCATCCGCCGCCTCGGTCGCACCGGAGTCCTCGTCCCGCCGCTGACGCTGGGCACGATGAACTTCGGTCGCTGGGCCGAGGAAGACGAGAGCATCGAGATCATCCACGCTGCGATCGATGCCGGTATCACCGTGCTCGACACGGCCGACGTGTACGGCGACGGGCGCTCCGAGGAGATCGTCGGCAAGGCCATCGCGTCGTCGCCGACCCGGCGTGAGGATCTGTTCCTGGCGACCAAGTTCCACGGCCAGGTCGGCGACAACCCGCAGCACGCGGGCAACAGCAGGCGATGGATCACGCAGGCGGTGGAAGACAGCCTGCGCAGGCTTGGCGCCGACTACCTCGACCTCTACCAAGCACACCGGCCGGACCCGGACACCGACCTCCTGGAGACGCTGCAGACACTCGACGGTCTCGTACGCGCCGGCAAGATCCGGTACTACGGAACCTCGGTCTTCCCGGCCCACCAGTTGGTCGAGGCGCACTGGCTCGCGGAGAAGCACGGCCTGATCGCGCCGCACACGGAGCAACTTCCGTACTCGCTCCTGGTCCGCGGTGTGGAGCGCGAGGTGTTCCCCGTCGTGCAGAAGTACGGCGTGGGCGTGATCAGCTACGGGCCACTCGCGGCGGGGTGGTTGTCCGGCAAGTACCGTCTGGGCGGTGAGCAGCCGGAGTCGGCGCGTGCCGAGCTGATCGCAGGCCGGTTCGACATCGCGCTCGAACGCAACCAGCGCAAGCTGGCCGCCGCCGACGCGTTGGCACGGCTTGCCGAGGGCAACGACCTGTCGCTGGTCGAGCTCGCGATCGCGTTCGCCCTGAATCACCCGGCCGTCAGCAGCGTCATCATCGGCCCGCGCACGCGGGAACACCTGGATGTGTATCTGGGCGCGGTCGACGTACAGCTCAACGACGAGCTCCTCGACCGGATCGACGAGATCGTCGACCCGGGGACCCAGTTCCTGGAGCGGGACACCGGCCGCGACACCCCGTCCCTGCAACCGAGCGCACTGCGCCGGACAACCAACTGAGAGGTATGAGATGACCTACAGCGCCGTCCCGGACAGATACGAGACGCTTCCCTACCGCCGTACCGGTTCCTCAGGGCTCGTGCTCCCGGCGGTGTCGTTCGGCCTCTGGCAGAAGTTCGGCACCGACTACGCGTACGAGACGCAGCGCGAGATCATCCTGCACGCGTTCGATCTGGGCATCAGCCACTTCGACAACGCGGACCGCTACGGCCCGCCGCACCGCGCCGCGCAGGAGACGTTCGGCCGGGTGCTGACCACGGACCTCGCGCCGTACCGTGACGAGCTGATCCTGTCCACGAAGGCGGGTAACCCGATCGGTCCGAGCCCTTATCTGACGGGCGGTTCGCGGAAGTCGATCCTGACGTCGCTCGACCACAGCCTGCGCGACCTCGGGACCGACTACGTCGACATCTTCTATCACCACAGCCCGGACGTGCAGACGCCGTTGGAGGAGAGCGTCGGCGCGCTGGTCAGCGCAGTACAACAGGGCAAGGCGTTGTACGTCGGGATCAGCAACTATCTGCCGGACCGGGCGCACGCGGCGGCCGAGCTGCTGCGCGAGGCCGGCGTACCGCTGCTGATTCACCAGACCCGCTACTCGATCTACGACCGGCGCCCCGAACAGAACGGTCTGCTCGAGACGGCGGATCAGGACGGGTTCGGGGTGATCGTCTACAGTCCACTGGCCCAAGGCCTGCTGACCGACAAGTACCTCGACGCCATTCCCGACGGCGCACGAGCCCAGAACAGCACCTTCCTCTCACCCGAGGTCATCGACGACACGTACCGGCGTCGTACGACGGAACTCAACAAGCTGGCCGAGTCGCGAGGGCAGTCGCTGGCGCAGCTGGCCCTGCAATGGGTGCTGCGCCGGGGCGAGGTCACGTCGGCGTTGATCGGCGCGAGTTCGACCGCGCAGCTCGACCACAACCTGCAGGCCTTGACCTTCCCGCCGCTGACCGACGAGGAACTGGCGCTCATCGACGAGCACGGCGTACACGGTACTGGGCTGAAGCTGTGAGCGATGCGTTGACCGCCCGGCGGATCGGCGCGGGTGTGGAGGACGGCCGGCCGTTTCGGCTGGGGTTTCTGCTGCATCTCGACAACGACGGCGCGCCGGCGGCGGCGTACCGGCAGGCGATCGAGTTGTTCCGCGCCGCGGAGGAGCTCGGCTACGACTCCGGGTGGGTGATCCACCGGCACTTCCGGCAGGGCAACGAGCACGTCTCGGCGCCCCTGGTGCTGCTCGCCGCGATCGCGGAGCACACCAGCCGGATCCATCTCGGTACCGGCGTGTACGTCCTGCCGCTCGAGGATCCGCTGGTCGTCGCCGAGGCGGCCGCCACCCTCGACGAGCTGAGCGGCGGACGGCTGCAGCTCGGGGTCGGCTCGGGCCCGTTCCCGGGTGCCTGGGAGGCGTTCGGCAGGGAACTCGACGATCGGCACAAGCTGTACGACGCGGGCGTGACGAGCCTGCAGCGGTTGTTGTCCGGGCATCCGGTGAACAGTCTGGGCGAGGTGCTGCATCCGCCGGCCCGCGGTCTGCGTCGCCGGCTGTGGCAGGCGACGTCGTCCGATCCGGCGGTCGCGGTCACCTCGGCACAGGCGGCGGGCCGTGCGGGCGACGGGTTGCAGCTGTCCCGGGCGACCTCGTTCAACCGGCAACAGACACCTCAGCGGCAGGCGGAAATCGTCGGGGCCTTCCGGGAGGCGCACCATGCGGCGGAGCCTGGTGCCGTCCCGCGCGTGCAGGTCTCGCGGGCGATCTATCCGCACCCGGATCGCGCGGCAGCCGTGGCCGCGGTCGCGCCGGGCGCAAGCCGCTGGCAATCCTGGATCGCCTCGCGCCGCGGCCTGCCGGAGCTCACCGTCGAGGAGTTCCTCGAGCGGGACAACGCCTTACTCGGTCCTACGGACGCGATCGCTGCGGGCCTCGCCGCGGACCCGGCCCTCGAGCATGTGACGGACCTCCTGGTCAGCTTCGTGCCCGGCGTACCGCCGTTGGACGAACATCTCCGATTGTTGCAGGCGGCAACCGATGTCGCGCGTCTGCTCGGCTGGCAGGAGCCATCATGACCTTCCATCTCATCGCGTCGCTGATGACGCCGGGGCACTTCCGGAGCGCCTGGCGGTTGCCGGATGCCGACCCGCACGCGTACCTCGATATCGACTACTTCCGCGGACTCGCGCGGATCGCCGACGAGGTGGGTCTGGACGCGATCTTTCTCGGCGACGCACCCGCGCTCGGGCCGGAGATCGCCACCAATCCGGGCACCGGCATCGATCCGTTGATCCTGCTCGGTCATCTGGCGGCCGTGACCGAACGCGTGGGCGTGCTGGTGACCAGCTCGACCAGCTACAACTCGCCGTACAACCTGGCCCGCCGGTTCCAGGCCCTCGACATCGTCACCAAGGGACGCGCCGCGGTCAACCTCGTGACGACGTACGCGCCGGCCGCGGCGGCGAACTTCGGGCAGACCGAACCCGCCGCGAAGGAGACGCGGTACCGCCGGGCGCACGAGTTCCTCACGGTGGTACGCCGCCTGTGGGACAGCTGGGAGCCGGGCGCGATCGTCGCCGACAAGGCGAGCGGGCGGTACGTCGATCCCGGATCGATCCACGCGGCCGACCATCACGGCGAGTTCTTCTCGGTCGCCGGACCGTTGCCCGTACCGGGTGATCATCCGGTGGTGGTGCAGGCGGGTGGATCCGAGGGTGGTCTGAATCTCGGCGCAGAGCTGGCCGATGTCGTCTTCACCGTCGCACAGACCCAGGCGAAGGCGATCGCGTTCCGCGACGACATCCGTCGCCGGGCCGTCGCGGCCGGACGCGGTGCGGACGACGTGAAGATCTCCTTGGGTGTCATCGTGCTGATCGGCGAGACCGAGGACGATGCCCGTACACGAGCCGACGAGCTGTACGCGACCCTCGGGCTCGACCAGCTTGCCAGAGGCGTGCTGGCCGCGCTGGGCCTGGGCGATCGCGACCTCGACGAGCCGATCGGGATCGCCGATCTCCCGGAGGTCCCGGTCGCCGAGGCAGGCTCGGTCGGCTTCCAGGTCAGCACGCGCGCTCTGCTGGCCGAGCGGCCGCTGTCGGCCCGGGAGCTGGCACGCCACGCACCCGGCAGCGGTCACCGGCTCGTGGTCGGGACCGCCGAGCAGATCGCGGACGACCTCGAATCCTGGTACCGCGCGGGCACCGCCGACGGCTTCACGATCATGTACGCCGACACCGCCGTCGACTTCGAGCGCTTCGCCCGGCTCGTCGTACCGTTGCTGATCGATCGTGGACTCTTCAGGCCGGCCGAGTCCGGCTCGACCTTGCGGGACCGCCTTGATGTGCCGCAGTACGGACAGCGCCGTACCGGCAACGCTGCTGTGGCAGGCTGACGCGGCCCGGAAACCACTCGACCACATCCTGCACTTCGACGTCTGGTGATGCCTGAACGACCGACAGCCGTCGCTCAGGACGCAAGGAACGAGGTGATTGCGGAGGCGAGGGCGTCCGGTTGTTCGAGCGGGATGATGTGGCCGCAGTCCGGGACGGCGGTGTGGGTGAGGTTGTCGGCGAAGGGGACGAGTTGTGAGTGGATCGCGTCGCCGACGATGCCGCCGCTGATTGCGAGCGTGGGGACGGTGAGCCGGGTGGTTGTCAATGCGTCGTGGATTTGTGCGGCGCTGACGGCCGATTCGCGGTACAGGTCGAATCCGGCGCTGAGGGCGTCGCGGCCGGTGTAGGCGGCGATGAAGTTCGCGCGGGCGTCGGCGCCGATGTCGCGTCGTATGCTCGGGCCGGTCAGGAACCAGTCGAGGTAGTCGGCTTCGTGTCCGAGCAGCACGGTCTCTGCGAGGCCGGGTACCGAGTGGAACCCGAACCACCACGGTGGCCCGAGGTCGTTGGCGACGCCTGGGAGGAGCCCTTCCATGAGGATCAGCCGCGAGACTCGGTCGGGGTGCTGCAGTGCGGCGAGGAACGCGGGCGGTACGGCGGCGTCGATCGCGACCACTGCTGCCTCGTCCACATCGAGGGCGTCCAGCAGCCGGATCACGTCGGCGGCCAGCGTTGCGGCGTCGCGGCCGCTGTTTGTGCGTTCGCTGGCTCCGAGGCCTCGGAGGTCCGGTGCCACGACGAGGCGGTTTCGCGCGAGCGGCGGGGCGATCCGGTGCCACAGGTAGGAGGTGTGTGGCCAGCCGTGGAGGAGCACCACCGCCGTACCTTCGCCTGCTACGACGACGTGGAACTCGAGGTCGTCGATCGCCATCCGCTTGGACTCCATGCTGTAACCGCCGTTCATCAGGTAACCTCTGGTTACCGGCTAGCCTCGCCGGAACGGGAGCAGTCGGCAAGAAGGCACTTTCGCGAAAGGTGGTGAGCCGGTGGTGACCGAGCGCCCGGGTGACCTGTTTTCGGCCGATTGCCCGACGCGGCATCTGCTGGACCGGATCGGCGACAAGTGGACCTCGATGGCGGTGAAGCTGCTGGCTGAGCTGTATCCGGAGGCGGCGCGGTTCTCGGAGCTCAGGCGCGCGATGCCGGGAGTGAGTCACAAGATGCTGTCGCAGACCCTGCAGCGTCTGGCCGCCGACGGCCTCGTCAGCCGGCGGGTCGAGGACTCGGTCCCTCCCGCGGTGTACTACGCACTGACCGAGCTGGGCCGCTCACTCGACGAACCACTGGCCGCACTCCGCGACTGGGCCGAGACCCACATGTCCGAGATCGAGGGCCACCGCACTCACGGACGCCACGACCGCCACCCGGACAACTGACGACGAAGCCCTGTGCCACAGGGGAATGTGGCACAGGGGACTGTGGCACAGGGCTTCGGCGCTGGCATTCGGTTGAAGCTGCGGTCGGGGCGCGTTGGCGCAGATGGCGACGTGGTCGGAGGAGGCTCCGAGCCGGCTGTCGAAGGTGAAGTCGTACTGCGCTCCCGCGATGTAGGCGTTGGCGCGTTCGCGGGGGACGTCGTACGGGAGGTAGTCGTCGTACCGAAGAGGTCGGGGTCGGTCAGCGTGTTGAAGGCGATCCGGAACAGATCGTCGACGACATCCGCCGTCGCGTCCAGCGCGCGAAACTCGGCAACGCGGAGGTGCCACGCAAGCTCACGCCCAGGAGACGGAAGAGATCAACTCGTTCGGCGTCGCCGAGTAGCCCTCAGCAGCCACGGCGTCGGGGGTGCGGCGAGGTCTTGACAAGTTTGTGCAAGTTGGCGCAATCTTGGCGAAACCTTGGCGCAATCTCCGGGAGCCGTTGTGAACCCCACCTTGACCGATGTCGCGCAGCGCGCGGGTGTGTCGTTGTCCACTGCGTCGCGGGCGTTCAGTGACCCGGACCGGATCGGGCGGGACACGCTGCGGCGGATCGTCGAGGCGGCCGAGGAGATCGGGTACGTCGCGTCGGCGGGGCGGCAGTCGCGGGCGGCGGGGATGCCGACGCGGTCGGCGACGGTCGCGGTGATCGTGCCGGACATCGGCAACCCGGTGTTCGCGAGCTTCGTGAAGGCGGCGCAGGCGCACGGCTGGAACCGCCGGCAGACCGTCGTCCTGACCGACACCGACGGCAGCCCGGACCGCGAGCGGGAGATCATCGGCGAGCTCCAGGAGCGTGTCGACGGTTTCATCGTCTGTTCTCCCCGGTTGCCTGCGCACGACATCGCCGAGCTGTGCGGGAACACGCCGCTGGTGCTGGTCAACCGCACGAGTGACGAGACGAACAGCGTCGTACCGGATGCGGCCGACGGCCTCCGGCAGGCGCTGGAGTACCTGCGCGTCCTCGGTCACGAGCACGTCGCGTACGCACAGGGCTCGCCGCTGTCCTGGTCGAACCAGAACCGGGTCGATGCGATCCAGAGCCTCGCCGAGCAGTCGGACATCGAGCTCGTACTGATCGGCTGGCAGGCGGAGACGGTCGCGGGTGGCCAGGCCGCCGCCGCGAGTGTCGTGGCCTCGGGTGCGACCGCGGTGATCGCGCACAACGACCTGATGGCGCTCGGGATCATCACCGGGGCGACCGCGCTGGGGATCGAGGTTCCCGGCGATCTGAGCGTGATCGGCATCGACGACACGCCGCTCGCGGAGGTCGCTCGGCCGACGTTGACGAGTATTCAGGTGCCGATGTCGCGGGCGGGCGTGATGAGTGTCGACATGTTGCATCAGCAACTCACGGCAGAGGCCGGCCAGCCGGCCGCCGCGCCGCGGGTCGTCACGCTGCCGACACAGCTGGTCGTCCGGCAGAGCACCGGTCCGGTCGCCGGCTGGACGCCCGCGCGCCGCGAGCGGAGCGACGGATGAGAGTCGTCGTCACGGACCCGAACCTGCTTCCGCTGCGCGACGAGCTCGAGTCGCTGTTGCCCAAGGCAACCGAGGCGGTCTGGCTGCCGGACGACGTTCCCGGCGCGTTGCGGACGGCGGACGTGCTGGTCGGCCCGGCGTTCACGCAGGAGATGGCCGACGCGGCGCAG
This sequence comes from Kribbella aluminosa, assembly GCF_017876295.1. Lineage (NCBI taxonomy): Bacteria > Bacillati > Actinomycetota > Actinomycetes > Propionibacteriales > Kribbellaceae > Kribbella > Kribbella aluminosa. The sequence continues at coordinate 3,020,138 of NZ_JAGINT010000001.1, forward strand.
CAGCTACGACTTGTCCAGGTCGCAGGCGCCGGGACGGACCGAATCGAGGCGTCCGGCGTACCGGTCGCGAACACGTACCACCACGAGGACTCGATCGCGGAGTACGTCGTTTGGGCGCTGATCGGCCTGCGCCGCGAACTTCCGGCCGCCGACGCCGCCCTGCGCCGGAACCGCTGGCGGTCGAATGTCTACAATCCAACAATCCCGCAGCCGGACACCCTGGGCAGTGCGCGGGTCGGCTTCCTCGGCTTCGGCCACATCGGCCGGGCCACCTGGCGTCTCCTGCAGGCGTTCGACGCGCAGGCGCAGGCGGTCACCGCGAGCGGCAAGGCCGCCGCGGACGGGCTGAACTGGGCGGGGGACACGAGCCGGCTCGGCCGTCTCCTGGACGAGTCAGACGCACTCGTGGTCTCCGCGCCGCTCACCGGGACCACCCGCGGCATCATCGGCGCCGCCGAGCTCGAGCGGCTCGGGCGCGCCGGCGTACTCGTGAACGTCGCCCGCGGACCGCTGGTCCAGCAGCAACCGTTGTACGACGCCTTGCGGGACAGGACGATCCGCGCCGCCGCGCTCGACGTCTGGTACTCGTACCCGACGACCGGCGACCGGGCGGCTCCCGCCGACGCCCCGTTCGGCGAGCTCGACAACGTCCTGCTGACGCCGCATCTGTCCGGGATCACCCGGCAGACGTTCCGCGGCCGCGTCCAAGACATCGCAGCCAATATCAACGCCCTGGCCGACGGCCAGGAACTGCGCAACGTCGTGAGGCACTGACATGACCGATCGCATCATCGCCGCCGAGGTGATCCTGACCAGCCCCGGCCGGAACTATGTGACGCTGAAGCTGCAGACCGCCGACGGTGTCACCGGGTACGGCGACGCCACCGTCAACGGCCGGGAACTCGCCGCCGCGAGCTACCTCCGCGACCACGTCGCGCCGCTGCTGATCGGACTGGACCCGGCACGGATCGAGGACACCTGGCAGTACCTCTACCGAGGGGCGTACTGGCGGCGCGGCCCGATCACGATGGCCGCCGTCAGCGCCGTCGATCTGGCCTTGTGGGACATCAAGGGCAAGGTGGCCGGGATGCCCGTCTACCAGTTGCTCGGCGGCGCGGTCCGCGATCGGGTCCTCGCCTACACGCACGCCTCGGCCTGGGAGTTGCCCGAGTTGCTCGACGCGGTCGACGCCCGGCGAGCGGACGGGTTCCGGGCGGTTCGCGCGCAGTCCGGCGTACCGGGGTTGGAGACGGTGTACGGCGTACATCGCGACGCCGGCGGCGGATACGAGCCGGCCAAGCGGGGCGCCGTACCGGTGACGGAATCGTGGGACACCGACGCGTACCTGCGCCATGTGCCCGCCGTACTCGCCGCCGTTCGCGAACACGTCGGACCCGATCTGGCCCTGCTGCATGACGCGCATCACCGGCTCACGCCGCAGCAGGCCGCGCGGCTCGGGAAGGCCCTCGAACCCGCGGACCTGTTCTGGCTCGAGGACGTGACCCCGGCCGAGAACCAGGAAGCCCTGCGACTGGTCCGGCAGCACACGACGACGCCGCTGGCGATCGGCGAGGTCTTCAACAGCATCTTCGACTGCAAGGACCTGATCACCGAGCAGCTGATCGACTACGTCCGGGTCGCGGTCGCACACGCCGGCGGGATCAGCCACCTGCGCAGCATCTTCGCGCTCGCCGACCTCTACCAGGTGAAGGCCGCACCGCACGGGCCGTCCGACGTCTCGCCGGTCTCGTTCGGTGCGAGCGTGCACGTCGGATTGTCGACAATCAACTTCGGCATCCAGGAGTACATGGGGTACGACGCGCTCGCGCACGAGGTGTTCCCGCACGCGTGGTCGTTCGCGGACGGCTACCTGCATCCGGGGGAGGCGCCGGGACTCGGCGTCGAGGTGGACGAAACACTGGCGGCGAAGTTCCCGTACGAGCCGGCGTACCTGCCGGTCGCGCGCCGTCTCGACGGCAGCATGACCGACTGGTGACCGCGATGAAACGAGCAACGGTCCCCGAACATCTGCTGACCGCGAGACCGGCAAGCACAGGCATCGTGCATCTGGGTTTAGGCAACTTCCATCGCGCGCATCAGGCCGTCTACACCGCTCAGGCGGGCGACGGCTGGGGAATCCTCGGCGTCGCGAGCCGCTCGACCGCGGTCGCCGACGCGATGAACGCCCAGGACGGCCTCTACTCGGTGCTGGAGCTGTCGCCCGAGGGATCGTCGATCAGCGTCCCCGGCGTGCACACCGGCGCGATCGTTGCTGCCGGCAACCCGGAGGCGGTGGTCGCGGCGATTGCCGCCGAGCAGACCCGGATCGTCTCGACGACGGTGACCGAGCACGGCTACTGCATGGATCCCAGCACCCATCGCCTGGACCTGGACCGGGTCGCCGCGGATCTGCACGCGACCCCGCAGACCGTCATCGGCCAGATCGCCCGCGCTCTGGAACGCCGCGCCAGTACTCACCTGGCCCCGATCACCGTCCTGAACTGCGACAACATGCAGTCGAACGGCACCCGGACCCGCGCCCTCGTCCTGGAGTTCCTGCAGGTCGCCGGCTCGCCCGCGATCGACTGGGTCGCCGGCAACGTCACCTTCCCGAACTCGATGGTCGACCGCATCGTCCCCGCGACCACGGACGGCTACCGCGCGGCGGCGGCCGAACTGCTCGGGGTCCGAGACCGGATCCCGGTACCGGCCGAGCCGTTCACGATGTGGGTACTGGAGGACCGCTTCGCGGCCGGACGCCCGGCCTGGGAACGCGGAGGCGCGGTCTTCACCGACGAGGTCGAGGCCTACGAACTGCTCAAACTGCGGCTGCTCAACGGGACCCACTCGCTGATCGCGTACCTCGGTGCACTCGACGGCCGCGCGACCATTCCGGAGGCCCGGGCGGCCGGCTTCATCGAGTCCGCCGCCCGCTCGGTCCTCGAGGACGACTACCTGCCGACAGTCACGCTGCCGCAGGGCTTCGAGGTGAAGCCGTACGTCGCCTCGCTGTTCGAGCGCTGGTCGAACCACGCACTCGGGCACCGCACCCAGCAGGTCGGTAGCGACGGCTCGGTCAAGCTCCCGCAACGGGTTCCCGAGCCCGCGGTGCAGCTGCTGAAACAGGGCGTGATGCCCGAGCACCTCGCACTGACCGTGGCCGCTTGGATGTGTTGCGTCGTACCGCTGCCCGGGTTCGACCCCGGGCCGCACGCCCGGGCGATGGTCGACCCGGCCCGCGAGCGGCTCGGGGCGCTCGCGGCGACGTCCCGCAGTACCGAGGACCTGGCACGAGCCGTCCTCGACCAGGTGTTTCCCACTGAACTTGCCGAGAGCAACGACTTTGCCCGGCGTGTTGCCGAGTACGTCGCCGTCGTCACCCGCGACGGCGTCCGCGCCGCGGCCGGTCTGGCCGCCCGCTCCCGAACGTCCCGGTCGCACGCCTCGCCCGCGGCCTGAGACCCCCGAAGGATCCGCCATGGAAACGAGCAGTTCACACCCGGAGCCATCCCGCCAGGAAGTCCGTAGGGCCGCGCTCGCCGGCCTGATCGGCACCGCCCTCGAACAGTACGACTTCGTCATCTACGGGACCGCGTCGGCGCTGGTCTTCAGCCACCTGTTCTTCCCCAACATCTCGGCGACGGCAGGGCTGCTCGCCAGCTTCAGTGCCTACGCGGTCGGGTTCTGTGCCCGGCCGCTCGGCGGCATCTTCTTCTCACGGTACGGAGATCGCCTCGGGCGCAAGTGGGTTCTGGTGGCCACCTTGACCCTGATGGGCGTCGCGACGATGGCGATCGGCGTCCTGCCGACGTACCAGTCGGTGGGAGTGTGGGCGCCGATCCTGCTCGTGCTGAGCCGTTTTCTGCAGGGCTTCGGCGCGGGTGCGGAGCAGTCCGGCGGTGCGACGCTGCTCACCGAGACGGCGGTCCGGGGCAAGCGTGGCCGGCTTGCGGCGTTGGTGATGACCGGAGCGGCCGCCGGTACGGCGCTCGGCGCCGGGGCCTGGGCGCTCGTACAGTTGCTGCCCGACGACCAGTTGATGTCGTGGGGTTGGCGGGTCGTGTTCCTGAGCAGCGCGTTCGTCACGATCGCGGCGTACGTCCTGCGGCGCCGGTTGAAGGAGACGCCGGTGTTCGCGGAGATCAAGGCCGAGCGGGCGGCCTCTGCCGCGCCGGTCCGTGAGGCGTTCCGGAACGGCAAGAAGGCGGTTGCCCTGGTCATGCTGATGACGGTCGGCCTGAGCGTCCAGTCGTACACGTACCAGGTGTTCATGGCCTCGTACCTCAAGGGCACGGTCAAGATCGACGCCCACGCGATACCGGAGATCCTGCTGGTGGGAGCGATCTTCGGCGGTATCGGCGCGATCGTCCTCGGCTACCTGTCGGACCTGTTCGGGCGCCGTCCGGTGTTCCTCGGCATCACCGGGCTGCTGCTCCTGCTGCCGGTGCCGACGTTCCTTGCCTTGAGCACCGGAAATCTCACGCTCATCTACCTCGCGATGATCGTCGGCTTCGTCTTCGCCTGCCAGGGCGGGGTCGCGGTGACGATGAGCTACTTCCCGGAGCTGTTCGGCAGCCGCTACCGGTACGCCGGTGTCACGCTGGGCCGCGAGTTTGCCGCCGTACTCGGTGGCGGCTTCGCCCCGCTGATCGCGGTCGCGCTGATGGGCGCCTTCGACTCGTGGGTACCGGTCGCGATCTACATGACGGTCGCGATGGCGATCACGTTCGGCGCCGGGCTGCTCGCGCCGGAGACCAGGGACCGCGACCTGCTCGCGCCCGAGAACGCGACCGACGGTGCGCTGCTGACCCGTTCGGCGACCGCTGCCGCCACGGCCTGAAGGAGAAACCATGAAGGCGATCGTCATCCAGGGCAAGCTCGAGCTCGTCGAGGTCGAGCTGCCCACGCCGGAACCGCAGCCCGGCCAGGTCCGGCTCCGGATGGCGTACGGCGGCATCTGCGGATCCGACCTGCACTACTACCACGAGGGTGTCAACGGCTCGTTCGTCGTCCGCGAGCCGTTGGTACCAGGCCACGAACTGTCCGGCACCGTCGACCTCGACCCGGCGGGCGAGCTGGCCCCCGGTACGCCGGTCACGATCCACCCGGCCACCTTCGGAACGCCGGAACCGGGGATCGAGGACCGGCCGCACCTGTGGCCGAACGGCGCCTACCTCGGCAGCGCGTCGACCTGGCCGCACACCCAGGGCGGGATGAGCGAGTTCCTTGTCGTGAGCAACGACATGGTCCGCGTCCTGCCGACGACCTTGCCGCTGCGCCGCGCTGCCCTGGCCGAACCGCTGGCCGTCGCACTGCACGCCGTCGAGATCGCCGGTGGAGTCGAGGGCAAGCGCGTCCTGGTGTCCGGGTCAGGCGCGATCGGCCTGCTCACCGCCGCCGCAGCCGTGACGGCCGGCGCGACCGAGGTGGTCACGACCGACGTACTCCCGGGACCGTTGCAGCGCGCCCGCGATCTCGGCGTACACAGCACCCTGCAGGTCGGCACCGACGAGATTCCACGTCAGTACTTCGACGTCGTCCTCGAATGCACCGCGGTCCCCGTCGCGATCACGACCGGTCTCGACGCAGCCCGTCGCGGCGGGATCGTCGTACTGGTCGGCATCCCGGCCGACGAGCCCCGACCCGTCAACCTCGCACCCGTCGTCGCGCGCGAACTCCAGGTCCGCGGCACCCTCCGCTTCAACAACGAGATCGACCACGCCATCCAGCTGCTCGACGCCCAGCCGCACCTCGAACAGATCATCACCCACGAATACCCAGCCACCCAGGCTGTCGAAGCCTTCACCACCGCCACAAACTCCAACACCTCCGGCAAGGTCCTGCTCACACTCTGGCCGCCTGAGATCGCCGGCCAACATTCGGGCCGGCGATCGTCGCTGCAGTGATGGACAACGACGCGGCCCACACTCGATGAGCGGGAATCTGCGTCTGCTGTCGCGAGGTATCGACAGGTGCGACGGCACGTCAGCGGACGAGATCATTCAGGGCGGTCTCGGCGAAGTGAGGCCACTGGTCGGCGTGGGTGTGGGGGATGGCGACCCAATCCTTGAAGGGGCGATGTTTGCCGGAGGGGTCGAAGAGCTCGGCTCCGGGGAGAGTGAGTGCTTCGGCATGGACGGGGGTGCCGTCGCCGAGCCGGAAGGCCAGGCTGTCGCCTTTGAGACAGGCGAAGGCCTTGCCGCGGGCTTTGAGGGCGCGTTTGCCGAACATCGCGCCTGCTGTGGCGCCTCGGGATGCGAGGTCGGCGGCGATGTCGTCGAAGAGGACGTCAGGGGTCATGATCCAAGTCCTTGCGCTGGTGGAGTGAGCTGGTCGCGGCGGCGGGCCAGATACTGGCGTTCGATGTCGTTGCCGACCATGGCGACGGCCTGGTCGTAGGCGGCGATGGCCTCGGCGGTGCGGCCCAGGCGACGCAACAGGTCGGCCTGGGCTGCGGGCAGCAGGTGAGATCCAGCGAGCTGTCCGGTGTCGTCCAACTGGTTCAGCAGCCGCAGGCCTGCGGCGGGACCATCAGCCATGGCGACAGCGATAGCCCGGTTGAGTTCAACCATCGGTGACGGGTCGAGGCGGGCGAGGAGTCCGTACAGGGCGGTGATCTGTGGCCAGTCGGTGGTCTGACTACTGGGAGCGTCGGCGTGGACGGCGGCGATCGCCGCCTGCAGCGCGTAGCGACCCGCCGGCCGCGTCTGCAGCGCACCGAGTAACAGTTGACGTCCCTCGACGATCAGGTCGCGGTTCCAGGCGGCACGGTCTTGATCCTCCAGAGTGACGAGTTGTCCTCGGGAGTCGAGCCGGGAATGTCGGCGGGCTTCGGTCAGCAGCAACAGCGCGAGCAGGGCGGTGGCCTCAGACTCGTCGGGCAGCAGCCCGTGCACGCCCCGGGCCAGGCGGATCGCCTCCGTGCAGAGCTCGGCTCGGATCTGAACCGGACCGGTGGTGGCTGCGTATCCCTCGGTGAACAGCAAATAGAGCACGGCCAGCACGGCAGGCAGCCGCTGCGGCAGTTCGGTGCGGCCGGGGACCCGATAGGGGATGACGGCGTCGCGGATCTTGCGTTTCGCGCGCACGATCCGCTGCGCGACTGCCGACTCGGTGGTCAGGAACAGCCGGGCCACCTCGACGGTGGTCAGGCCACCCAGACAGCGCAAGGTCAGCGCGGCCTGGGCCGGGCGGGCCAGGGCCGGGTGGCAACAGGTGAAGAACAGCCGCAGCCGCTCGTCCGGAACATCGTCGTCCAGGTCGGACGGCATGAGGGTGTCAGTCATGACAGTCTCCGTGCGCAGGAGGGCGAGCTTGCCGGTCAGGGCCTTCTCGCGACGGATCTTGTCGATCGCCGCGTTGCGGGCCACCGCGGTCAGCCAAGCAGCTGGGTGGTCGGGAATACCGGAGTCCGGCCAATGCCGGACCGCCTTGAGGCATGCGTCGGCCAAGGCTTCCTCGGCGTCGTCGATGTCGCCGAGGAAGCCCACCAGCCGGGCCAGGACCCGGCCGTGCTCGGCGCGGAAGATCCGGCCGAGCTCGTCCTCGGTTCCGGTCAGGTCGGCATCACCGGACGCAACTCGACCGTGCCGTGGCTCGCCCCCGGGCAACGCGCAGCCCACTCCAGCGCCTCGTCCAAATTGGCGCACTCAAGAACGAAGAAGCCGCCCAGCTGCTCGCGCGCTTCGGCGAACGGCCCATCGGTGACCAGCCGTTCGCCGTCACGAACAGCTACCGTGCTGGCGGTCACGGAGGGCTGGAGCTTCTGCCCACCACGCATCACGCCGGCCTGCGCGACCGCGGCGGTGTACTCCTCGTACTCCTGGCCGAGCTTGTCCCAATCGACCTCGCCGTCCTTGGACTCGTCCCGGTAGATCAGCACCAGATATTCCACGTGTCAGCGCCCTTTCAACATCGTTCCTGCAGTGCCCGGTCGGCCACCTCGCTGAAGGAGACGAACCGTTCAGGCCGCGATCGACACCGACCAACAACAACGCGCTGTGACGCCGGTCACTCAAATTCGGTACGCCCGCACCACGCCGATACGCCAGGACAGAGCGATACGGCCAGTGACCAAGGGTAAGCGAACCGGGGGGTCTTGCTGGAACAGCTGTGGCCGTTGCTGGGCCATGTCGGTCCACCGGTACGGTGCCGCTCTCCTCGCCGCCGACCTGCTGGACTGATCTGCAGAGGTCTAGGCGAATCTTCCCGGGAAGGCATGGCCGGACGGCAGCGGACCCACGATGGGTTCGTCAGTCAGTCGCATGATCGAGAGGATGTGCTGTGAGGATTCGTCTGCTTGGGACCGTGGCGTCTGCTGCCGCGGCGATGATCGGGGTCGCGGTGGCCGCGCCCGTTCCGGCCCAGGCGATCATCGGTGGTCAATCGGTGGTCGAGAACTACTCATTCGTGGTTTCCATTCAGCGGGCGTACAACGGAGACCCCAACACGCAGTACTGCGGTGGTGCGCTCGTGGCACCGCATTGGGTGGCTACTGCCGCGCACTGTGTCACCAAGCCTGGGACGAACGGAGCGCCGTACACGGTCACGCCGCCGTCGACCTTCCATGTCCGGGTCGGTTCGAACGACCGCACCGTGGGCGGAGTGACCGCGAACGTCACCGACATCGTGCTGCCGCCGAACTGGGTGAACAGCGCGGACCGGAACAACGGCGACGACATCGCGCTGATTCGGCTGGACCACTCGCTGTCGCAGGCAGTCGCTCCGCTGGCCCGGGACACTCCGGACGTGGGCGCGCAGACCCGGCTGATCGGCTGGGGCTACACCAGCGTCGACCAGAACAGCCCGGTCCAGCTTCCGAAGGATCTGCAGCAGCTGGATTCGCCGATCGTGTCGCCGAGTACGCCGTCCTGCGTCACCGACCCGGTCGACGGGGACGCGTACGGCATCCGCGCCGGTGACTTCTGCACCGACTACCCGGACAGCACGTCGGGTTCGTGCGGTGGAGACTCCGGGACGCCGGTGATCTGGAAGGTCAAGGGCCGCTGGCAGCTGGTCGGCGTCCAGAGCCGGGCGCCGGGCGAGGTGTGCGGCGCGACGCCGGACATCGACACCAGCGTTCCCGACCACCTGAACTGGCTGCTCTCGATCATCAAGTGATCGCGACCGGGCCGGGGATCACCGGTGATTCCCGGCCCGGCCGTGAGCGGTTCGGCGCGATCTCAGCGTTGTCAGGTTTGTCAGGTTTGTTAATGCGTAACATACCTGTCGGTACGAGCGTAGAGACGTTACGTTCCTGACACGCGCAGCACACACCATGTCCTTACCTTCTTGGTCAGCAACCCGTTGCCCAGTGAGGAGAAGGCATGGCGCAGACCAGACGTCAGTTTCTGCAGCAGGTCGGGATCACCGGTGGAGCCGGGGTCCTGTACTCCACGATGTCGGCGCTCGGCCTCACCAGCGTGGCCGAGACTCCGGCGTACGCCGCCCCGAATCGGGTGGAACTGAACGGCCGCAGCAAGCACGTCGTCATCCTCGGTGCGGGCATCGCCGGCCTCACCTCGGCGTACGAACTGCTCAAGGCCGGCTACAAGGTCACACTGCTGGAGGCGCGGAACCGGCCGGGCGGGCGCAACTGGACGGTCCGCGGCGGCACCACGGAAACCGATCTGGCAGGAAACACCCAGCGCGCCTCGTTCTCGCCCGGCCAGTACATGAACGCAGGCCCGGCCCGCTTGCCGCAGCACCACGTGACGCTCGAGTACTGCCGCGAACTCGGCGTCGCCATCGAGCCGTTCGTCAACCAGAACGCCGACGCGTACCTCTATCGCGAAGGCACCACAGCCCTGTCGAACAAGGCGATCCGGCACCGTACCGCCAAGGCGGACGTCTACGGGTACGTCGCCGAACTGCTCGCGACGGCCACCGACCAGGGCGCGCTCGACTCGCTGCTGACGGCGACCGACAAGCAGGCGCTGATCGGGTTCCTCAGCGGCTTCGGGTCGATCGGCGACAAGGCATCCGGCTACGCCTACACCGGTACCGACGGCCGCCGCGGTTACACGGTGGAGCCCGGCGCCGGGCTGGAGGCCGGTACGACGGCGGCGCCGTTCTCCTTGAGCGACGTGTTCGCCAGCGGCGTCGGAAACTACTTCTCGTTCGAGTTCGGCTGGGACCAGGCGATGATGATGTTCCAGCCGGTCGGCGGGATGGACCGGATCCCGTACGCGTTCGAGCGGGCGATCGGCAAGGACAAGATCCGGTACGGCGCGGAGGTGACCGGTCTGCGCAACACCACGTCGGGCGTCGAGGTCACCTACACGAGCGGGTCGCGAACCCGGGTACTCACCGCGGACTACGCGATCTGCGCGTTGCCGCCGCACCTGGCCGCGAAGGTGCCGTCCAACCTGCCGGCACCCATCCTCGAGGCGCTGCGGTACGCGCGCCCGACGAACGCGGGCAAGATCGGCATCGAGTACGGCCGGCGTTGGTGGGAGGAGGACCACAAGATCTACGGCGGCATCACCAACAGCTCGCTGGACACGGTCAACACCTGGTACCCGTCGTACAACTTCCACGGCGACCGCGGGACGGTGATCGGCTACTACAACACCGGCACGAACGCGAACTCGTACGGCGCCCTGAAGCCGGCGGCCCGCCTCGAACGCGCGCTCGCACAAGGGGCCAAGGTCCACGGCGACGTCTACACGAAGGACGTGAAGGCGGCGTTCTCGGTGAACTGGATGGGTACGAAGTACTCCGAGGCGTCCTGGGTCAGCTGGCCCTCGCAGACAGACGGCATCTACGCGCGGCTGCTCGATGCCTCCGGCAACATCTACTTCGCCGGCGATCACCTGTCGCACGTCATCGCCTGGCAGCACGGCGCGATCACGTCGGCCCGCGCGACGGTGACCGCATTGCACAGCCGAGTGGCGGCGGGCCGATGAAGACGCGGATGATTGCCGGGGCCGTCGCGCTGGTGGTGTCGTTCACCGCCGGTGCTGGTACGGCGGCCGGCTGGTGGGACAAACCGCGACCGCCGAAGCCCGGCACCGTCGTCCCCGCACTGCCCGCCGGTCAGGCCAACCCGATGATCGCCACTGGTGTCGGCATCGGCGCGAACACACCGGTCTACAAGACCAGCGGGATCGGCCCATCGGCCCTGAACACGGCCGCTCCGGCCGGGTCGGAGGCGTCGTACATCGACACTGCCGTGTTCCCGGGTGGGACGCTGCCGGCGGGGGTCACGATCACGGAGGCCCAGGGCATCAACGTACTGCGCCGGATCGGCGAGAACCTCGCAGCGGTGGGGCTGTCGTACGCCGACGTCTACACCATGCGGGTCTTCCTGCAGAACTCGTCCGGCGCGGCCGCCGCCGACTTCGCCGGCTGGAACCGCGCGTATCGCCAGTACTTCGCGAACACCGACCTCACCACGGGCAAGTACGTCCCGGTCCCGCTGGGCTCGGCGCCACCCGCCAAGCCCTTCGTGGTCAACAAGTCCCGCCCGTCCCGCTTCGCCCTGGAGATCGAGAACCTCCCGGTCGCCGGCTGGTTGGTCGAGGTCGAGGTGGACGCCGCGTACCCCACCAAACAATGACGAGCCCGGTGGACGCGGCCGCCAACGACCGCGTCCACCGGCATTCCGTTTCGGTCAGAACGTTGTGGTCATGCCACCGTCGACGGCGAGGGCCCTCGTCAACCCGTCCAGGGCGGCCTCGGCGATCGGATAGGCGACGTCACCGGTTCGTCCGAGTTGTCCCATCACCGACGAGACGTTGATGATGCGCCCGGGTTGGCCGATCCGCCGATCCCGTCCAGGACGGCCGCAGAAGGCGCGGCGTCAGTGGTCGAGGGCGCGGGCCAGCCAGTCGACGGTGTGCTCGATCTGGCCGGGGTCGAAATGATGGGCGACGTGGGCCAGCCGGATGTGTTCGAGGTCGGCGGTCTTTCCGGCCGCGGCGTACTCCGGCCGAAGCCGGGCCTCGAAGCGGTCCACCTGGTCGGGGGTCGCCGTCGGGTCGTCCGAACCTGAGATGAGCAGCAGCGGGCGCGGGGCGATCGCGCCGGCCAGGGGACCGAGCAGGCTGTTCGCCTGCACTCGGGGTGTGTCGGCGAGCTCGTGGAACGGCTCGAGTGCCGCTGCGTCACACAGCGGCATGATGCCGACGCCGCAGGCGATCCGGGGGTCGCCGGACATCTTGAGCAGGGCCTGAAGCCCGCCCCACGACTGCCCGACGACGGCCAGCCGGCGCGGGTCGTCGATCACGCCGAGGGCCAGTGCGCCGTCGACAAGCGCGGTGGCTTCTGACCTGGACCGGGCCAGCAGGTCGTCACCGGCTCCCTCGAGACTCGCCCGGATCAGGTCCTCCGGGCTTTCCCACTGCCGCTTTCGCGCGCCATGCGCCGGGTTGTCGGTGGCCAGCACGGTGTGGCCCGCGTTGAGCAAGGCCGCGATGATGGCCGCATCGATGTGGTTGTCCCGGGTGGCCGGCTGCACCGCGGCAGCCACCGAGCCGTTCATGCCGGTCAGATACAGAACCAGAGATGGCGCGGACACCGGAGCTTCGTGAAACAGCAGGACTCCGGGAATTGGTTCGTCCCCGTCCGTGGGAAGGAAGACCTCACGGCGGTGCGGCCAGGGCAACCACGGTGACGCGGCACCAGCCGGGCCTGCGATGCTCGACGCCTCACGGACCGCGTCGGTGATCGCCTCCGCCACCCAGAGGCCCAGCATCTCGCTTGGTCTGAACGCCGGGAGGGACAACACCAGATCCGTGGGTTCGGCCGGCGCCAGACCTGAACCACAGGAAGCGGTGGCGATCGTCGCCTGTGCTTCCCGGGCCCGCTCTGTGGCGCGGGTGACCACGATGTCGTTGCCGGACGGTGCCAGCAGCAGCACGACTGCCCCCGACGGCAGACCTGTGGCCCGGAGCTCCCAATGGGCCGGTACTGCGGACGCAGCGCAGGGGACGGCCAGCGCCTGAAGCTCGGCGGCCAGCAGGTTTGCTCCCGCGGCAAGCTCCGGGGACGACCAGATCTCGACGGTGCTGGCATCCCGCAGCGCATCGGCCAGATCCGGGAGGGAGGCATCCGCTCGGATGCCCCGGTAGACCGAGGACGCAGGCCCGGCCGCCGAAGCGGGCGTGCTGCTCGCCTGCTCGTCGCCGGCGAAATCGTGTGCGATCCCGAGCCGGAGTGCTGGGTACCCCTTGAAGCCGATGCTCTTCGCGAACCGCGACAAGGTCGGTTGGGCGACCCCGCACAGCTCGGCGAACTCGCTGATCGAGAGCGCGATGGCCGAGCCGGGGTCGGCCAGGATCGCCTCTCCGACGCGTCGTTCGGAGGGAGCCAGCGATTCGAGCGCCGTCTCGATCCGCTGGAGCGCTGCCGTACGCGTTCCGGGAACTGGGGCTTGACGTAGCAACGACATGAGTGAATATTACAGACCACCGCATTGTATAGTCAATACGAAGCCACTCCGCCGGGTCTGCTCGGCAGTGAGTCCGGAGGTTCACGTGTCGTACCGAGGAATCCCGTGGTAGCCGCACGGCCGTCGGACGCCGCCACGGCAGCGGCGCCGGACGTGGACGGGGCCGGCCGGCCGAGCCCGGATCGCGGGGAGACTGGCGCGGCCGGCGCCCGCGCGCCGGGGCACGGACGAGCCGGGGGAGACCGTGACCGGGGCGATGGGCAGGACCCTGTCCGGGCGTCACGCCGGCGCGCTCCGGGAGGCAGGCGTCGGCTGCGGCGGGATCTGGTCCTGCTGCTGATGGGAGCGCCGGCGCTACTGGTGCTGTTCGTGTTCCACTACCTGCCGCTGGCCGGCCTCGCGATCGCCTTCGAGGACTTCCGTCCGTCGACCGGCATCTTCGGCAGCCATTGGGTCGGCCTCGCCAACTTCCGGTACCTGCTCGCCGGCGGCGACGCCTGGCGGATCACCCGGAACACCGTGGGCATGAACGGCTTGTTCATCGCGGCCAACCTGGTGGTGTCGCTCGGACTGGCTGTCCTGCTCAACGAGCTCCGTGACCGCTCGCGGTGGCTGAGCCGTGTCTACCAGTCGACGATGTTCCTGCCGTACGTGCTGTCGTACGTGGTGCTCACCAACTTCGTACTCACCTTCCTGGAGAGCAACACGGGCATCGTCAACCACCTCCTGCGAGCCTTCGGCGGCAACGGCGTCGACTTCTACAACTCGCCCGGATGGTGGCCGCTGATCCTGACCGTGGTGGAGGTCTGGAAGGGCGCTGGATTCTGGGTCGTTGTGTACCTGGCCGGGATCATGGCGATGAACCCGCAGCTGTTCGAGGCGGCTGCGCTGGACGGCGCCGGCCGCTGGGCGCAGATCCGGCGGATCACGCTGCCGCTGCTGACGCCGCTGATCATCATGAACGTGCTGTTGTCGGTCAGCCATATCTTCAACGCCGACTTCGGGCTGTTCTTCCAGGTCACCCTGAACAGCCCCACTCTGTATCCGACCACGGACGTGATCGACACCTACGTGTACCGGTCGCTGACCTCGACCGGCGACATCGGCATGGCCGCGGCCGCGGGCTTCTACCAGGCCGTCGTCGGCTTCTTGCTGGTCGTCGGAGCCAACTGGTGGGTACGCCGGCGCAGCGGTGAGAACGCGCTGTTCTGAGCGGTTCCAGTGCTCCGCCGACGCATGACCCGTCATTGAGAGGAAGGACCCAAGGCATGGCTCAGCAGGCGTCCACACTTGACCGGCCCCGACCGGCGGTCCGGTCCCGGCCGCGGGTCGACGTACCGAGAATCGTCATGCACGGCATCCTGACCCTGGTCTCGCTGGCCTTCGTGATGCCGCTGCTGATCATCGTGTCCGCCTCGTTCTCCAGCGAGTCGGCCATCAGCGCGAACGGCTACTCCGTGCTTCCGCGGCAGTTCTCCACCTTCGCGTACCGCTACGTCCTCGACGATCCGAGCGCGATTCTCCGGGCGTACGGCGTCTCGATCCTGGTGACGACGGTGGGTACGGTCGCGTCCCTGGCGGTCATGTCGATGCTGGCCTTCAGCCTGGCCCAGCGCTCCTACCGGCTCCGCCGGCCGCTGTCGTTCTACGTACTGTTCACGATGATCTTCAGCGGCGGCCTGGTGCCGGGGTACATCCTGATCACCCAGTACCTCCATCTGCAGAACACGCTGCTCGTCCTGATCCTGCCGTACCTGGTGTCCCCGTGGTTCGTCCTGCTGCTGCGGACGTTCTTCTCGCAGCTGCCGGACGAGATCCTCGACGCGGCACGGGTGGACGGAGCCGGGGACTGGCGGCTGTTCACCAGGATCGTGCTGCCGCTGTCGAAACCGGCGCTCGCCACGGTCGGGCTGTTCGTCGCGCTGGTCTATTGGAACGACTGGTGGCTCGGCCTGCTCTACATCACCAACGACAAGCTGATCCCGGTGCAGCTGTTCCTGTATCGCATCCTGACCAACATCGACTTCGTCACCTCGCAGAGCCAGTTCGCGGGGCAGTCCCTGGATGTGCCCATCCAGACGCTGCGGGCCGCGATCGCGGTTCTGGCGATCGGCCCGATCGTCGTCGCCTTCTTCTTCGTCCAGCGGTTCCTGATCCGTGGCATCACCGTCGGCGGGGTCAAGGACTGACCGTCGCGTTACCGTCACGAACCTCGAAAGGTCCCAGCATGTCTGCATTCTCCCGTCGCGCCCTGCTCAAGAACACCGGCCGGCTGGCCCTGGCCGGTGGCGCCGTCGCGCTCTCCGGACCGCTGTTGTCCGGTTGCTCCTCGGGCAGCGCCAAATCGTCCGGTGGCGGTATCGGGTTCCAGTTCATGGGTAATACCAACGAGTCTGACTCAGGTGTTGTCCAGGACGCGATGAACGCCTATCTGAAGAGCAAAGGCAAGGACTTCAGCATTGTCCTCAGCCCGGTGCAGAACTACAGCCAGGCCATGACCTTGGCGATGGCGGCCGACTCCGAGGCCGACGTGTTCTTCACAGCGCCCTGGGCCAACGACTACTACCGCAATGTCGGCAGCGGGAACCTGCTGGCGCTGGACGATCTGCTGCCCAAGTACGCGCCGAAGCTGTGGAAGAGCATGCCGTCCGGCGTGTGGGACGCAGCGCGGGTGAACGGCAAGATCTACGGGGTCATCAACCAGCAGCGGTTCCCCAAACTGTGGGGATTCGTGGTGCAGCAGAAGCTCGCCGAGCAGCACAAGCTGGATGTCGGCGCGGTGACGTCGTTCGCCGAACTGGAACCGTTCCTGGCGGCGGTCAAGCAGTCCGGGAACGGAATCACCCCGTGGGCCACCGACCTGAGCTCCGACTGCACGGTCTTCCACCCGGAGCTGTACGGCTGGGACCCGGTCGCGTCGGCGTACGGGATCGCTGTCCGCTACGACGACACGGGACTGACTGCCTTCAACATGTACGACACCCCCGAGTTCCGCACCGCGTGCGCGCTGATCCGCGGCTGGCAGCAGAAGGGGTACGCCGTGGCGTCGCCGCCGTCGCAGGGCGACATGAACGCGCGGATGAGCGCCGGCCGGATCGCGGTGAACAGCGGCCAGGTGGCCCCGACCAATCCGCAGTACTGGCAGTTCCCCACGCTGGGCAAGAGCTTGGTACCCAAGCCGATCCTGAACACCGACGGGGTGTGCGCAACGCTGAACGGCATCCGGCACAACGCCTCGCGCCCGGAGCAGACGCTCGAGTTCCTGGAGTTGCTGAACTCCGACAAGGAGTTCTACAACCTGATGTGCTTCGGGGTCGAGGGCAAGCACTACGTCTTCACCGACAAGGCGCTCGGCGTGGTGGGTCCGCCCGCCGGGCAGACGGCGGCGACCAGCAAGTGGAACCCCAACATGGACTGGGCCTTCGGCAACCAGTTCAACGCCTACTACCGCGACCTGGCCGACGCGAAGGCGAAGCGCTGGCAGGTGGAGGCCCAGGTCAACGCGAAGGCGGTGGTGTCGAAGGCGATCGGCTTCTCGCTGGACACCACCAAGGTGAAGACCCAGGTTGCCACGGTGAGTGCCGCCATGGGGGAGTACCTCAAGCCGCTGATGAACGGCCTGGTCGATCCGGCCAACGGGCTCTCCACACTGCTCAGCCGGGTGGACCAAGCCGGCCTGCCGGCGATCTTGAAGGAAGTCCAGGCCCAGCTCGACAAGCTGAAGTCCGCGAAATGACAGCCTGGAGGCCGTACTACGACCTCGAGCGCTGGACCGCCCGGGAGGGCACCGGATCGTTTCCGCGGCCGCCGTTCACCTACTCGCCGCGGCCCGGCGACGCCCGGCAGGCGGTCCGTGCCGCGCTGCTGTCACAGGTGCCGGAGATCCTGGTGAGTTCTCCGGCCTTTGCCTACCCGTACCTGGTTCCGGGTGCGTCGTACGACCAGTTGTGGACCTGGGATGCGTACTTCACCGGGCTGGCGGTCCAGCAGCAGCACCCGGAGGCGTTCGCGGGATCCCTGCGCAACCTCCTGTCCGCGGTCACCGACGAAGGCCGGCCGCCGAGCTTGATCGACGCTGCCGGAGTTCCGTCGTACCAGCACGTCGCGCAACCGGTACATGCCCAGTGGGCGCTGGCCGTACTGCGCCTGGGACGGCTGGAAGAGTCCTGGTTGCCGACTGTCTGGCCAACGCTGGTAGCCATCCGGAACTGGTGGGATCGGCACTGCCTGAGCAGACACCACCTGTACACCTGGATCGACGGGGCCGGCTCCGGCATCGACAACGATCGCGCCATCTACGGACGTCCCGGCGGCGACGTCGCGCTGGTGGACATGAACTGCTTCCACGTCCGGGAGCTCCGGGCGATGGCCCTGCTCGCCGATCGGCTGGGTGCCAACGGGGGCGACGAGTACCGTGCTGCGGCAGCAGAGCTGACGGAGTCGATCAACACCTACATGTGGGACCCGGTTGACGAGACCTACTATCACCTGCACCTGCCTCCGCGTCAGGGAACCACTCTGCAGCAAGTGACGTGGGAGCTGCCCTACAAAGTGCAGAGCTGGGGCTGTCTGTTCCCGCTTTGGACCGGAGTGGCCGACCACGGACGGGCCGATCGCCTGGTCCGTGCGCAGGTGCTGAACCCGGACCGGTTCCTGTCCGGCTTCGGGATCCGCTCCACGCCGGCCGACGACCGGATGTACAACAACCTGCCGATGGCTGATCCCTCGAACTGGCAGGGACCGGTCTGGGGCCTGAGCACGATGCTCACCTGCTACGGACTGGCCCGCTACGGCTACCGGGCAGAGGCTCTACGAGTGGCAGGGCGCTTCATCGGCCTGCTGGCAGCCGATCTGGCCGCCAACGGCACCATCCACGAGTACTACGACGCGGAATCGGGCCGGCCGGGATTCAACCCGGGCTTCCTGTCCTGGAACCTGCTGGCGCTACGGATCCTTTCGGATGTGGAGAACGGCGATGACCCGACCGAGCTCTGAGCGCATCGAGTTGCCGGCAACGGCCGGTACTGCGGAACCGCCGCGTTGGGCTGTCCTCCAGCGCCGGCTGTTCGACCTGATGGACCGCGGCCGCCGCGAGTTCACGGCCCGGTACACGACTGGTGACGGCCGGCTGAAGTTCCCGTACACCTTGAACTCCCGCGACGGCGTCGATGACTTCTACGAGTCGTTCTTCAACTGGCCGACGCTGTACCTGCTGGGCGGCGCGGACGACCTGCTCGACAGCACCAAACACCACTGGCGTGGGGTCACGGCGCAGCTGACTGAGCTCGGCATGCTGATCGACGAGTTCGAGCGCGGCTACGACTGGTTCCACCAGGGTGAGTCCCTGCTCCTGTTCTTCGGTCTGTGCGCGGCCGACCCGGACGACCAGGCCTTCGCGGAACGGGCCGATCGCTTCGCCCGGCTGTACCTGCCGGAATCCCCGAGCGGCAACTACGATCCCGGCCGCCGGATCATCCGGGCTCCGCATACCGGCGCCGGTGGTCCGCGTCGAGGGCTGGGGGAGGGCTGGAGCAGCTACCGGCACAACTCGGGGATGCGGCACTGGGGTCTGCCGCTGTACGACCTGCCCGGGATCGCCGAATGGGACGACCTGGCCGACCCGGTGAACGCCCGGCGGATGGGCGCTGCCCTGCAGAGCCGGCTGGGACGCGGCGACACCGTCGTGAATCTGGGCGCCACCAGTCTGGTCACCAACGCCTGGCTGTTCACGGGCGCTGATGACCTCGGCCGTTGGGTGCTGGACTACACGGACGCCTGGCGCGAGCGGATGTCGGCCGCGGGGATCCTGCCCGACAACGCCGGGCCGTCCGGGCTGGTGGGCGAGCTGCACGATGGTGCCTGGTACGGCGGGCACTACGGCTGGACGTGGCCACACGGCCTGCACAGTGTCGGTGCGGCCGCGCTGGTCGGCGCGCTCAACGCGGTCCTCGTCGACGGCGATCGGAGCCGTTTCGATCTGGCCCGCAACCCGCTCGAGGTGACCTGGGCGCAGGCGAAACAGGGCGTGATCGCCGACGAACCGATGAGCCTGCGCGACATCTGGGCCGCTCATCTGGGCGAAGACCTGGACGCCAAGAGCGTCCTGGTACCCAACCGGCACCGGCCGAGCGGCTGGTTCGACTTCCAGCCTCCGCCGGTGCCGTTCGCGACCTGGCTGTGGCACGCCTCGGCCGAGCGCCAGGACGCGCAGCGCCTCACCGACATTCGGGCTGCCAGCGGATACGACTGGCGAACCGTTCGGCCGTTCCGGGACAAGATGGAGTCGGGCCACGAGGAACCGTGGCTGGAGTACCTGGCCGGCCGGAACCCCGACTTTCCCGAGCGCATGCTCGGTGTCGCGCTCGCCGAGGTCGATCGTCGGATGTTGCTCATGGACCAGCTCGGTGAACCCAGCGGGCCGGAGGAACTGCACTTCTGGCAACAGCTCAACCCGGTGCTCACCGAGGCCTTGCTGCAACTGACCACCGGGACGCCCCAGGTGCTGTACAACGGGGGTCTGCTGGCCGGACGGCTGAGGCACTACGACCCCGACCGCGGCCGTCCCGGACTGCCGCCCGACGTCGCGGCACTCGTCACCCGGGTCGACGACCAAGGCGTCGGCCTGCACCTGGTCAACCTGTCGACGAGCGCCACCCGACGGGTCGTCGTCGCGGCCGGATCGTTCGGCGAACACCGGATCACCGCGGTCCGGACGCCGGCGTCCGCCGTACCCGCGTTGCCGCGGACCCGCGACCACCACGCCGGCATCGACGTACCGGCGGTCGAGGTGGTTCTGCCGCCGAGGCATCAGCTCGTCCTGGATCTCACGCTGCGATTGCGAGTGGTTCGGCCACGCCATCAAAGCATCCGAACCGTGTGCTGACACGCCGCCCTACAACAGAAGGATGCGCCGTACCGATGACTGCACAAACTGAAGCCGCTGCGGCTTGGCCGATTCCGGTCCACGGCCCGGAGTTCCACCGCGCCGATCCCGGCCACGTCCGCGCCCTTGGCGACCTGAGCGCCGCCACTGCCAGCGCGAAACTGCGTTCCGCCGGAATCCGGAACGCCTTCATCGACGGGCCGCGCCCGTTGGAGCCGCGCACCGAGACCAGGATCGCCGGTCCGGCGGTCACCTTGCAGTTCATGCCGCAACGTGAGGACGTCTACTCCGGTCTGGCCCAGGAGACCGTCGAGCGGGGTACTGCTCTGTGGGCTGTGCTGGAGACCATCCAGCCGGGTGATGTGCTGGTGGTGCAGGCCAACGGCAGCAGCACCACCGGCTGCCTGGGGGAGATGCTGGTTCGGTATTTCCGCAAGCGGGGCGGGGCCGGGATCGTCGTCGACGGCTGCATCCGGGACGCCTCAGCGGTCCGTGCCCTCGGCGTACCGCTCTGGTGCACCGGCGTGACACCGAACTACGCCTCTCAGTCCGAACTGTTCCCTTGGGCGTACGACGTACCGATCGCTGCCGGCGGTGCGCTGGTCCTGCCCGGCGATGCCATCGTCGCCGACGAGGACGGTGCGGTGGTCGTGCCGAAGGCGCTGGCATCCGAGGTCGCGACAACCTCACTGGAACACGAGGAATGGGAGCGGTTCTCCCGGCTCCGCATCGAGGAGGGCGGCCGGTTGGCCGACTACTACCCGGTCTCCGAGTCGAACTGGGACGAGTACCAGTCCTGGAAGGCCGGCCAGTGATTGGTCTGGCGGTTGTCCTCGATGCGCATGTGCACGTCTGGGACCTGAGCCGCCGCCCGTACGACTGGATCACTGCGGCGGTGTTGCAGCGCAGCTTCGGGCTGGACGACTACGTCGGTACGGCGAAGGAGGTGATCCTGGTCCAGGCGCTGACCGATCCGGCCGAGACCGCCGACCTGCTCGCGCTGGCCGACGAGCGTCGGAGCGTGGTGTACGGCGTGATCGGGTCGCTGGGGTCCGGCGACGCCGCGGCCGGCCGATTGGCGGCGTTGGCCGCCGGTCCCGGGGGAGACCTGCTGGTCGGAATCCGGGTGCCCGCAGCTGCCCTGACCCGGTCCCTGCTCAGGCTGGCCGGATCGGCCGGGCTGACTGTCGATGTCCTCGCGAATCCGGTCGATGTGCCGGCCGTCGTCTCGAAGGCCCGGCAGCATCCCGAGGTGGTAGTGGTGCTCGACCACCTGGCCGGCCTGGTCGTCGGCGGGACCGCGTGGCGGAGCGAGCTCGCCACTCTCACCACAACCGGAGCAACGAACGTGAGCTACAAGTTCTCCGGCCTGACCACCCGGGGCCCTGGCGGGCGAACGCCCGACCGCGAACTCCTGGCCGAGGCGACGGCAACTCTGTTGACGGCAGTCGGCGCCGAACGTCTGCTGTTCGGCTCGGACTGGCCGGTCGCTCTGCTCGGCACCAGCGACCCGTTCGCGTTGGCCCGTACGGCGCTGATCGACGCGGGAGCCGACTCCGCCGTGGTACGGCAGGTCATGGGCGCAACGGCCCGCGCTGTCTACCGAGCGGCCGTATCCCCCGAACCGCTGATCCCTGCCGGCCTCTCCGAAGGACACGACCTGTGACGCCCAGAACAAGTGACCTCGTGCCCGGGCCGGATTCGGATCGGCGATCCGGTGGCAACCGGTTCGCCGCCGGGCTGGCGGGCCTGCTCCCTCCGGACGAGCTGGCCCGCGCGTTGACCGCCGGCGGCCGATGGCAGCCGTATCCAACGGTGAACCAGCGACCGGCCTGGACGGCTGTCGACCAGGACTTCGGGAAGCGTCTCCTGGCCGAGGTCGAGAACGAGCACGCCGCCCCATGGCCCGAGCTCACGGCGTCCGGGTACTTGCGGTTCAGTGTCGACGGCAACCGGCAGTTGTTCGAGACGCCGTACCTGCAACGCCGGGACCGGCTGGCCCGCACCGTACTCGCGACCGCCCTCGCCACCTCTCCGGCCGACCGCGCGCGGTACCTGCTGTCGGCGATCGACGGCATCTGGTTGCTGTGCGAGGAGAGTTCGTGGTGCTTTCCGGCCCACGAGCCGCGTCCGTTGCCCGACCAGCAAGCGCCGACCCTCGACCTGTTCGCCGCCGAGACCGGAGCTCTGCTGGCGTACGCCGCGTCCGTACTCGGGCCGGTGCTGCGAACCGAGCACCCGATGGTTGCCGACCGCATCAATCGTGAGGTGCGGGCCCGGGTGCTCCTTCCGTACCGGGACGCGGCGGAAACCTTCTGGTACGACGCGGGCAACAACTGGAACCCCTGGATCCACTCCAACGTTCTGGCCGCCGCACTCCTGGTCGAGTCGGACAGCAGCGGCCTGGTCGCGACAGTGCTCCGCATCCTGCGCGGGTTGGACCACTATCTCGCTCACGTCCCGGCGGACGGCGGATGCGACGAAGGAATCACCTACTGGTGGTGTGCCGGCGCCACCCTGTTCGAGTGCATGGAGATCCTGTACGCCGCTACCGCCGGAACCTTCGACGCCTTCGCTCTGCCGCTGCTGGGCCGAATCGCGCGATACCCGGTCGTCGCGCACATCGGTGGCCCCTGGCACGTGAACTTCGCCGACGGGTTCGCCCTTCCCCGGCCCGGGACCGTGGTGCCTGGACTGCTGCACCGGTTCGGGCGGGCGGTCGGCGACTCGGACGTGATCGCACACGCCCGTGCACTGGCCGGACCGTTCGGTCGCTGTCCGATGCCGGTGACTCCTGGCGCCTCGCTGGGACGCAGCTTGGGTGTGCTCTTCGACGCGGACTGGGCAGCGACCTCCGTTGACGACTTCCCCTACCCGGCCCAGGCCTGGATGCCGGACACCGAAGTACTGGTTGCACGCGAACACCCAGGCTCGGCCACCGGACTGTTCCTGGCCGCGAAGGCCGGCCACAACGCCGAGAACCACAATCACAACGACGTCGGCAACTGGATCGTCGCCCATGACGGAGTGCCGGTGATCATCGATGTGGGAGTGGGCAACTACACGGCCCGGACCTTTTCGGATGAGCGGTACGACATCTGGACGATGCGCAGCAGCTACCACAACCTTCCCACGGTCGACGGCGTCGAACAGGCCCACGGCGCTGCCCATCGGGCGGCACAGGTCGTCGCCACGGTCGATCGGGCAGGTGCCGAGCTACGGCTGGATCTCGGCCCGGCGTACCCGTCGGCCGCCGGCGTCAGGTCGTGGTCGCGGTCGGTACGGCTGCAGCGCGACGGCGACGAG
Organism: Kribbella aluminosa; assembly: GCF_017876295.1. Taxonomy (NCBI): domain Bacteria; kingdom Bacillati; phylum Actinomycetota; class Actinomycetes; order Propionibacteriales; family Kribbellaceae; genus Kribbella; species Kribbella aluminosa. Next base: position 3,043,720 of record NZ_JAGINT010000001.1, read on the forward strand.
CCGTGGATCGGTGTCGACGATCAATGGGATCTCGATCGCGATCCGGACGAGCTCGCGTTGCACCTGATGACAGCAACTCCCGCCCGGTGCGATGCGCCAGGCGTACTGACCATCGGGCCGCTCCTGGCCCGCTTCGACCACGACCGGTTCGACGCCCGGATCGAAACCGTCGACCTGACCGACGACCTGCTGACCCGCGTCTGGGGTCGCGCGGTCCACCGGGTCACCCTGACCGCCCGGACAGCGGGCCGGGCGGGAAGCCACCGGCTGCTGATATCCGCCGCCGAAACCAGTCAACCGTCACCACGTTCCGCCCCACCAACTGCGAGGAGAGACCAGTGACCAACACCTCGACCGACTCGAAACCCCAGACTGTTTCGGCGGTCTCCCGACGATCGTTCCTGACCACGGCCGGGCTGGTTGCCGCCGGTGCGGCCGCGGCGAGTGTGTGGCCGGCGACCACGGCCGACGCGGCTCCGGTCCGGTTGGACACGGTGCCGGCCGACCAGCCACCCGTTCTGTACAGTCGCCAGGTCCGCTCCGGACGCTCGGGCGAGGCCTTCCTGATCGCCGGTGCCGGATTCAGCTCGGCGGCCTCGGCGCGGGCCTGGCCGGTACCGAACGGCACCGTGACGATTCCGGCCACGCCGCCGGTCGCGGCGGTGACCACCACCGTGCCCTCGGTCACGGATGACAGCATCGCGCTGGTCATCCCCAGCGCGTCGCCGACCGACGTGTACGCGATCTACGTGTCGTCGGCGGACGGATCGTCGTACTCCGCCCCGTTCCTGCTGAACGCCGCGCAGGCCTGGTTCCTCGACGTACAGCAGGCTTCTCCAGGAGATCAGGTCACGGTGTACGGCGACAACCTGACGCTGGACAACGCGGCTCCCACGGTCGAGCTGGTGGCCGGTTCGACGGCGTCGTCCGTCTCGATCGTGGACACCGATCCCTATCACGTCACGTTCAAGATCCCCGTGTCGACGGCCACCGGCACGTACGCCGTCAGCGTGTCCAACGGTCACGGTGGGACGCCCGGCCACGACCAGTCCCTCAGCCTGGCCGTCGTCACCCCGGCGGCTCCTCCGGCGACGACCATCGATGTCGTCGCCGATCACGGTGCCGATCCGACCGGAGTGGCGGACTCGACTTCCGCTGTGCAGGCTGCCCTCAACGCCGCCGCGGCCAGCAGCACCGGAGCGCAGGTGACGGTTCCCGCCGGCACGTACACGATCTCCGGCAAACTGAACCTCGGGGCCTGCCTGGGGCCGGTCGTCGTCCGAGGTGCCGGGCGGACCGTGACGACGATCCGAATGAGTGATTCGTCGGTCTTCAGCCCGAGCATGCCGCGCTCCGCTGCCACCGACACGTACGGCGTCTCCGCGGCCGACGACAAAGGCATGCTTTACCTGGCTCCGTCCGACCTTCCGGTGACCGTCGCAGGAGTCACGTTCGACACCAACCAGCGCCGGCTCATCGGCGTCGAAATCGATGGCCGTCACAACGTGACGCTGTCCGACGTCGGGGTCGAGAACGTCGACTATCCACAAGACGTCTGGTTGTACGTCGGCTGCTACGGGCTGATCGCCCAGAACTCGCGCAACCTGACAGTCTCCAACTGCGACTTCCACTGCGCCAACGGTGCGTTCCTGATCGCCGTGACCGATGTCCGGATCCAGGACAGCACGTTCCGGCTGTTCTTCCCGCGGCCCGCGGGAGCGAGCAACAGCCCGCAGCGGCAGGCCGACGACTCGGGCATCAAGGTCTGGGGCGCCAAGCGTCTGACCGTGCGACGTAACAACTTCCAGCGCGGGTCGACGACCTACTACTACGCCCGGGCCGTGCAGACCGGCGCCCTCAAGGTACCGGCGTCGGTGTTCGGCACACCCGACGCCGGTGGGGTGGAGGACGTCTACTGCGGCCAGAACACCGTCGTCGGCGCCGGTGAACCGGCCACCAACTGTGGGGAGTCGATCGTCGGCGATCAGTTCAACGCGGTGCAAGGCGGCCGTCGCGCGCTCACCACCAGCGCGGCCACCGCGACCACGATCGAGACGACCGACGTCACCTTCGCGCTGGCCAGCAACCTCGATCCGCGCGGGGCGACCGTGGTGATCACCGCCGGCACCGGCTCCGGCCAGCTGCGCAAGGTCGTGCGCAACACCACAAGCGCCTTGACCGTCGACACGGCGTGGGACGTCGTCCCCGACACCACCTCGGTTTTCGTGGTGACCGTGCTCCATCAGCGTCAGCTGTACGTCGGCAACACGATCACCGCCAGTCCGAAGTACCTGGGCAACTACGGTCCGAGTGCCCTGTGCATCGCCGCAGGCAACAATTTCGACATCACCGGCGCGGTGGTGGCCAACCCGCCGGGTACCGACGGCGCCGGCATCGCCTTCTTCGGGATGAACACCGGCTACGCGCAACCACTACTGGACCTGTGCCTCTACACGCAGATCAACGACAACCAGGTCGCAGGCGGCCACATCTCGTACCTCAGCATCCTGTGGGCCGACAACGGCACCCCCACCGGCGCCCTCCCCGCAGCCCAGCTGCTGTACGGAAATGTTGCTGCGCGCAACACGATCAGCAATGCTTCGTTCGGAGTCCGGGTCGGCGGTTCCCCGGCCAGTAGTCCCTACCCGCTGGGTACCTTCGGCTCCCGAACGTTGGCCGTCAACAACACCATCACCTCGACGACCACGGTCAACACCCAGATCCTGGCCCGCCAGGACCACTCGGTCTATCAGGGCCCGGCCGGCGGTCTCACCGATGCCGGCACCAACACTGTCACCGTCTAACCCGCCCGATGACGCCCCCAGCAGCCATACCGGAGGTCTGATGAGCGGTGCAGCTAGCGGACTTTGGCACGGAGGACCTGCCGTCGACCGCCTGGCGCTGGGCGGTGCACCGTTCGGCGGCCTGTACGAGGCGATGTCCGGCGAACAGGTCGCCGCGGTCGTGGACGCGGCGTGGACGGAGGGGATCCGCTACTTCGACACCGCACCCAGGTACGGGAACGGCGTGTCCGAGACACTGATCGGCCGCGCCGTACAGAGCAAGCCCCGAGCGGAACTGGTCCTGTCGACGAAGGTCGGCTGGCAGCTCACCGATGGGAGACCTATCGCCGACTTCACCGCCGACGGCATCCGCCGATCTCTCGAACAGAGCCTGCAACGGCTCGGCCTGGACCGAATCGACATCGTCTATCTTCACGATCCGGACGAGTACCGAGCACAGGCGCTCGACGAGGCATACCCAGCACTGCGGGAACTGCGCGACCAAGGCGTCGTACGAGCCATCGGCCTCGGGGTCAACTGGCCCGCGCTGCCGACCTGGTTCGTCCAGCGCGCCGATCTCGACGTGGTCCTCCTGGCCGGCCGGTACACCCTGCTGGACAGAAGCGCCGGCGAGGAGCTCCTGCCCCTGTGCCTCGAGCGCGAGGTGGCGGTGGTCGCAGCTGCGGTCTTCAACTCGGGAATCCTGGCAGACCCGTCACCCGGTGCTCGGTTCGACTATCGCCCGGCCACCCAAGACGTGCTGACCCGGGCCCAACACCTGCAGACGATCTGCCGCCGTTTCGGGGCAGAGCTTCCAGCAGCAGCACTCCAGTTCCCGCTGCAGCATCCAGCCGTCGCCACCGTCCTGATCGGCGCCACCACCCCCGCGGAGGTCACCGCGGACCGTCACTGGATGGACACACCGCTCCCGTCGGCCCTGTGGGCGGACCTGGCCAGCGCCTGAGCCAGGCCGACGGGCGTGAGTTTCGGTGGGGGGTTGCGTCAACGCGTTTGACGAGTTCAAGCTCGCGGCAAGTGGTTGACGGCAATCGTTTGACGGATGGTTGAGATGGTGACTTTGCGCGACATCGCCGAGCAGGTGGGTGTCTCGGTGTCCTCGGTGTCGCTGGTCCTCAACGAGCGCGGCCGGGGCCGGGTGCGGCCGGAGGTGGCGGCGGAGATCCGGCGGGTCGCGGCCGAGTTGGGGTACGTACCGAACCTGCTGGCTCGCGGTCTGAAGACCAAGCAGTCGCTGACCATCGGGCTGATTTCCGATGGCGTGGCGTCGATCCCGTTCGCCGGCCAGATGCTGGCCGGTGCGCAGCTTGCGGCGGCCGACGAGGGATTCCTGCTGATGCTGATCGACACCGTGGGACATCCGGAGGTGGAGGCGCCGGCGGCCAGGGCGCTGCTGCAACGCAACATCGAGGCTCTGGTCGTGGCGGCCGAGTTCCACCGGGACGTGGAGCTGCCGCTGGTACCGAACGCGCTGCCGATCGTCGTCCTGGACGGGCGGCCGAAGGATCCCGGCGCCCGGGCGGACTGGGTGGTACCGGACGAGGTCGGCGGGGCACGGACCGCGACGGAGCGGCTGATCGCGGCCGGGCACCACCGGATCGCGTTCTGCAACGTCACCGATCCGGTGTTCGTCGCGCGCGAGTTGCGGCGTACCGGGTACGAGAAGGCCTTGCGGGAAGCGGGCATCGACGTCGATCCGGCGCTGGTCGTGGAAGCGGCCGTTCCGAGCGCCGAGGCGGGCCGGGCAGCGGCGTACGAGCTGCTCGGCCGCACCGACCGGCCGACGGCGGTGTTCTGTTTCTCCGACAAGATCGCGATGGGGTTCTATCAGGTCGCGCAGCAGCTCGGCCTGGAGATTCCGCGGGAGCTGTCGATCGTCGGCTTCGACAATCACCAGTTCGTTGCCGAGAGCATGCTTCCCGGGTTGACCACGATCCAGTTGCCGCATCGTGCCATGGGGGAGTGGGCGGCCCAACAGGCCATCGCCCGCAGCCGCGGCCTCACCGGCGACAGTGGTGCACCGGCCCACCGGCTGATGCCCTGTCCGTTGGTCGAACGATTGTCCGTCGCACCACCCGGATGACACCGCCCCGTTGACAACACCGTAACCGCACCCTGCGCACAGCTGTGCCGCTGGGTCGGTCAGTCACGCCCTGAAGGAGTCTGTCGTGAAAGCAACGCTGAAAGCCCGTATTGCCGCGGGCCTGGCCGTCGTACTGCTCGCTGGTGCCGCCGGGTGCGGTGGTGGATCGGGGGGAGAGGCCGGCAAGACGTTCAAGATCGTGCAGTACGAGACGCCGTCGACCGCTCAGGGCCAGGGCTGGCAGAAGGCGCTGGAGATCTTCAAGGCCAAGCACCCGGACGTGAAGGTCGAGTTCCAGCAGACCAGCTTCGACGCGTTCCGGCAGAACGCGAAGATCACGCTGTCCGGTAACGACGTACCGGATGTGGTCGAGTTCAACAAGGGCAACGCCGACGGCGGTCAGCTGGCCGCGCAGGGGCTGCTGGAGCCGCTCACCGATCAGGTGACGAAGTACGGCTGGGACAAGAAGGTCACCGGGTCGATGGCGGCGTTCGCGAAGTATGACGAGAACGGGCACGCCGGCTCCGGCGACTGGTACGGCGTGCCGAACATCGGTGAGTACGTGATGTTCTACTACGACAAAGCGAAGTTCCAGCAGGCCGGGATCACCAAGCTGCCGACGACGCTCGCGGAGTTCGAGGCCGCGATGGACAAGCTGAAGGCGGCTGGGCAGATCCCGATCTCCAGTTCGGCGAACACCAGCCAGGGCTTCAACCAGATGTGGATCTGGTACTCGCTGGTCTCGGCGCTGGCGACGCGGCAGCAGGTCGACGACTTCATGTTCGTGAAGGCGCCGGTCGACTTCCACTCGGGTCCGTGGAAGGACGGGGCGGACAAGTTCCAGCAGTGGATCGACAAGGGGTACGTCGGGGACAAGCTCGGCGGGCTGTCGTTCGAGCAGGCCACGGTGAACTTCCTGAGCGGGAAGACGGCGATGCTGATCTGGAACAACGGCGAGTTCGCCCGGATCCGCAAGGACGCGAAGTTCGGCTGGGGCTACTTCACGCTGCCGGGTGCGCAGCTGTCGATGGGGTCGTCGGGGCACCTGTGGGGTGTGCCGGCGAAGGCGAAGAACAAGGATCTGGCCTACGACTGGATCAACACGACGCTGAGTCCCGAGGTGCAGAACGTGATCGGCCAGCAGGGCGGGTTGCCGTTGGCCGGTGACACCGCGAAGATCACCGATCCGGTCACGCGCCAGTTCACCGAGCGTTTCGACCAACTGGTGAAGGCCGACACGCTGTCGTTCTACCCGGACTATCCGGTGCCGGGTTTCCTGGACTTCATCCAGACGCACATGCAAGCGATGTCGAACAGGAACGAGACGGCGGCGCAGTACCTCGACGCCCTGCAGAAGTTCTACGACGACGGCACCAAACGATGAAACGTGGCTATTGGTGGTACCTGCTACCGATCGGCCTCGGGTTCACCGCGGTCGTCGCCGTACCGTTCGCCGCGAACGTGGTGCTCAGCTTCTTCCGGTGGAAGGGCGGGATCGCGCCGCTGCACTGGAACGGCCTGGGGAACTACAGCGACCTGTTGCACGACGCGAACTTCTGGCTGTCGTTCCGGAACTCGGTGTTCATGATCGTCGCGATCGTGGTGATTCCCACGGGTCTCGGGATCCTGCTCGCGGCAACGCTGGTCGACTATCTCGGTAAGCGCTTCGGCGCCCGGGCGGCGAGTTTCCTGCGGGCGACGTACTACCTTCCGCAGATCCTGCCGATCGCGGTGGCCGGGTTCATCTGGAGCTGGATCCTCGATCCGGGCAGCGGGTCGATCAACACGTTCCTGCGCTCGGTCGGGGTGAGTGATCCGCCGGACTGGCTGGGCAGTCCGAACCTCGCGCTGTACTCGGTCATGCTGATGCTGGTCTGGCTGCAGCTCGGGTACCCGCTGGTGATCTTCATGGCCGCGCTGTCCCGGGTCGATCCTGAGTTGTACGAGGCGGCCGCGATCGACGGGGCCGGCTGGTGGCGGCAGTTCGGGGCGATCACGTTGCCGACGGTACGGCCGGAGATCTTCATCGTGGTGCTGACCGCGACGGTCGCCGCGCTGAAGGTGTTCGCGCCGATCCTGATCCTCACCGGTGGCGGTCCGGAGGGGTCGACGCTGGTTCCTTCGTACTACGCCTACCGGAACTTCTTCGAGCTGTCCCAGGTCGGGTACGGCTCCACGATCGCGACCGTGATGTCGGTCGTCATCTTCGGCGTCGCCGCCGTACTGCTCGGCTGGCAGCGCCGCTCGGAACGGAGGGCCTGACAATGTCGATGCTTGCCGCTGGCAACCGGACCCGGCGCCGCCCGCTGACCTGGGTCGTCCTCGTCCTGGCCGGGCTGCTTGCCCTGGTGATGTCCTCGCCGTTCCTCCTGATGGTGCTCAACGCCTTCAAGACCGGTGCCGACTACTCCAGCCACGGGCCGATCGCCTGGCCGCGCAGCCTCAGCCTCGACGCGTTCAGCAACTATCTGTCGCTGGTCGACTTCCCGCTCGCACTGTGGAACTCGGTGCTGATCTCGACGCTGGTCGCGTTCGGCGGGGTCGCGCTCAGTCTGCTCAGCGCGTACCCGATCGGGGTCGGCCGGGTCCGGGGGAGCGGGCTGATCCTCGCCGTACTGCTGCTGTCCACGATGCTGCCGCACGAGGCGCTGATCTACCCGTTGTTCTACGGCGCCCAGGCGACGCATACCTTCAACACGGTGTGGTCGGTCATCATCGTGTTCGTCGTACTGCAAGGGGCCTTCGGCACCTATCTGCTCGCCAGCCTGATGGGCACGATGCCGAAGGAGATCCTCGAGGCGGCCGCGATCGACGGCGCCGGCCGGTGGCAGATCCTCTGGCGGATCGTCCTGCCGATCCTGCGACCGACCCTCTCCGTGCTGATCGTGTTCTTCTTCATCTGGACCTGGAACGAGTTCTACATCCCGGTCGTGCTGCTCGCCGACCAGTCCTCCCAGACCGTCCCGATCGCGCTGTCGACGCTGCGCGGCCAACACTCGATCGACATCACCGTACTCAACGCCGGCTCCCTGCTGTCGCTGCTCCCGACGCTGGTCTTCTTCCTGATCTTCCAGCGCACCCTCAACCGCGGCGTCACCGCCGGCGCCGTCAAATAGCCCGAAAGGACCATCAATTTGTTTTCCACCCTCGGTGTCCCAGTCTCGATACCCGGTGTCCGCAGCCGCTCGATCAACGCGGAGAATCCGACCGGCGCGCGCGGTGCGGCCGCCCGGACCGCGTCGGCGCTCGGCGCCGGGCGCAAAGGGTCGCCGGCCGTACGGCTCGCGGCCGGCGAGACCGTGACACTGGCCGAGATCGAAGGGCCGGGTACGATCCGGCACATCTGGCTGACCGTTGCCGACAGCACCGAGAGTGGGCCTTTCGTACTGCGTGACCTGGTCCTGCGGGCCTACTGGGACGGCGCCGGCGATCCGTCGATCGAGGTTCCGCTCGGGGACTTCTTCTGCAACGGGTTCGCGACCCGGGCACTCGTCACCTCGGTACCCATCGTGGTGGCTCCGACCGGTGGGATGAACTGCTACCTGCCGATGCCCTTCCGGGAGGGTGCACGGATCACCGTCGAGAGCCAGCACGCGGGCGACGTACCGGCGGTGTTCTACCAGATCGACTACACCGTCGGTGACGCCCACTCCGCGGAGACGCCGTACCTGCACGCCCAATGGCGGCATTCCGACGGTACGGCGCCACTCGGCACGGACCACGTCGTCCTCGACGGCGTGGCCGGCCGCGGTACGTACGTCGGCACGTACATCGCCCTCACCTCGCTGCACCGCTACTGGTGGGGCGAAGGGGAGGTGAAGTTCTTCCTCGACGAGGACGAGGAATTCCCCACGCTCTGCAGTACAGGCCTCGAGGACTACGCCGGCGGTGCCTGGGCTTTCCAGGACGAGCTCCGCTCCACACCCGATCCGGAGATCCTCACGTTCAGTGCGCCGTACTGCGGGTACCCGTTCCACTCGACGCGCGACCGGACCAAAGCCTCGCCGTTCGCCACAGAAGCCCTGCCGATGCACGGTCTGTACCGATGGCACCTGCCCGATCCGATCCACTTCGAACGCCGCCTGAAGGTCACGCTTCAACAGATCGGCGCCTGGGACCATGGCCTGTTCGAACGCCAGGACGACCTCGCCACCACCGCGTACTGGTACCAACAGCAGCGCAACGAACCGTTCCCACCCCTCCCCCCAGCCCGCCACCGCTGGCCACGCTAAACCTCCGAGTGATGTCTAGACCGTGATCGTGCCGCGGATCAGCGTGGCCGTGGTGCCGCCGATCCAGATGGTGCCGCTCGGGTCGGTGGTGATGTGTACGGTGCCGGTGCGGCCGAGGCGTGTGCCTTGCGAGACCTGATACGTGGCGGGTGCGGTGCCGGTGGTGATGAGCCATTGGGCGACCGAGGCGTTCATGCTGCCGCAGATCGGGTCCTCCGGTACGCCGGCGCCGGGTGCGAAGGTGCGGAGTTCGAACGCGTGCCTGGATCCCTCGGGATAGGGGCCGATGGCACCGATCATGGCGTCGGGGATCCGCGAGAGGTCGGGTTCGAGCGCGAGTACTTCGTCGGCGCTGCCAAGCCGTACGACGGCCCAGCCGGGGCCGTTGTCGACCCATTGGTGGGCGAGGATCCGGTCGCGGGTGATGCCGAACGCGGTGCCGATCCGGTCGAGGTACTCCTCGTCGAGCGGCCCGTCGCGGACCGTCGGGGGAGCGGCGAACGACAGCCTGTCCTGGGCGTGCCGCACCACGACCAGGCCGGCTGCGCATTCCTGGACGACGCGATCGGCGTACCGCGGAGTGCCGCCGTTCTCCAGCCAGGCGTGCGCCGAGCCGAGGGTGGGATGTCCGGCGAACGGGAGTTCGCCGCCGGGTGTGAAGATCCGCAACCGGTAGTCCGCGTCCGTGGTGGTCGGCGGCAGGACGAAGGTGGTCTCGGACAGGTTCGTCCAGCGTGCCACCTGCTGCATCCGGTCGGTGCTCAGTTCGTTGCCGTCGAGTACGACGGCCACCGAATTGCCGAGGTACGGCGTCGGGGAGAACACGTCGACCTGCCAGAACGGGCGCGTCATCGGTGCCAGGTTCCGTCGACGGGGAAGCCGGCCGCGACGGCGACGTGGTCGCGGGACTCCAGCAGGCGGGTCCTGAGAGCGGGCAGGTCGACGCCGAGGAGCTGGCCCGCACGCTTCACCACGCGCCCGGCGACGAGAACGGTGTCGACGAGCCCGGGATGTGCGGCGGTGACGATCGTGCCGACCGGGTTGTTGAACGGGAAGACGGCCGGGTCGTCGGTGCGCAGGAGGATCACGTCGGCGGCCTTGCCGGGGGAGAGGCTGCCGGTCGGGAGACCGCACGCGTCGGCGGCGTTCACGGTGGTGAAGGCGAGCAGGTCGCGGGATGTCAGTCCGCCGTCGAGTCCGCGCTGGGCGGCGTACGCGGTCCGCATCGTGGCGAACAGGTCGCCGGCCGCCGCGGGTACGTCGTCCGCGGACAGCGTCGGCCGGAGTCCGGCCGCGAGCATCCGCCCGGTCTCGGGCTGCCCGAATCCCATCTTCAGTTCGACGTCCGGGCTGATCGAGACCGAGCCGCCCGAGTCCGCGATCAGCCGGATCTCCTCGTCGGTCAGCCCGTTGGCATGGACGTACGTCGTGGTCGCGCGGAGCAGGCCGTGCTCGTGCAGGGCGGTGATCGGGCGGTGCCCGTCGAGGCCGTCGACGTGCACGCTTGCCCGCAGACCGAGCTCGTCCGCCAGTTCGAGGTCGGCGCGGACGTTCGCCATCGTGGTCTCGTCGGGTCCGCGCAGGCCGAGCGCCATCGCGTCGTCGGGGAGCAGCGCGCGCACCCGGCGTACCTCGGTGTCGACGGGCTGATCGGTGCGGTAGCCGGCGCCGTAGCAGAAGATCGAGCGGCCGGGCGCGGCCCGCAGTCCGGCGATCGCGGCGTCGGCGTGCTCGGGCGTCTGCGCGGCGTGGAACCAGTCGAGCATCGTGGTCACACCGGAGTTCAGCGCCTCGACCCGGCCGAACAGGTTGCCGATGTAGACGTCTTCGGGCCGGTACTGCGGCTTGAGCATCCCGTGGATCACAGCGGCGTAGTCGGCGAACGTCCAGTCCGCGCCGACCCCGCGGAACGCGGTCTGCCAGGTGTGCCGGTGGTTGTCGACGAACCCCGGCATCACGACCCGGTCGGACGCGTCGATCACCTCGGTCGTCCCTGTCGTCCCGGTGTCCGGTAGGTCGATCCGCGCGGCCACGTCGACGATGACGCCGTCCTCGATCAGCACGTCGCCGCGTTCGATGTCGCCGATCGCGGCGTCCATGCTGATCACACCGCCACCGGTGATGAGGGTCTTCATCGGTCGAGCGCCTCCACTGCGTTCAGTACGTCGGCCACCAGGTCGGCCGTGTCCTCGGTGCCGGCGGCCAGCCGGACGAGTCCGAGCGGTACGCCGGAATCCGCGATCTGCTCGTCGCTGAGCATCCCGCGCCACATGGAAGCCGGGTGGACGGCGAGCGACTCCACGCCGCCGAGGCTGGCCGACCGGCGCGCGTAGCGCAGCCGGCCAAGGAATGCGTCCGCCGCCTCGAACCCGTCGGCGAGCTCGACCGCGAGGACGCCGCCGAAGCCGCTCAGCTGGCTCTTCGCGAGCAGGTGCTGCGGATGCGTTTCCAGGCCGGGATAGTGCAGCCGGGTGACTGCTGGGTGCTCGTTCAGCGCCTCGGCGAGTGCCTGGCCGTTGGCGTTGTGCCGTTCCATCCGTAGCGGCAGAGTCCGCAGTCCGCGCAGCAGCAGCCACGCGTCGATCGGTCCGAGGACGGCGCCGGTCAGCACGCCGACATCCCAGATCCGGTCCAGGAGTTCGGCCGGGCCCGCGAGCACACCGGCGGATACGTCAGAGTGGCCGTTCAGGTACTTCGTCGCGCTGTGCCAGACGAGATCGATGCCAAAGGCAACTGGCTGCTGGTTGACCGGGGTCGCGAACGTGTTGTCGGCGAGCGTCAGTACGCCGTGTGCCCGGGCCAGCTCCGCGACGGCGGGCAGATCGGTGACCTGCAGGAGCGGATTGCTCGGCGACTCGACCAGGATCAGGCGGGTCCGCGACGTCAGCGCCTTCTCGAACGCGTGGACGTCGGTCTGGTCGACCAGCGTCGTCTCCACGCCGAGGCGCGGCAGCAGGTTCATCAGTACCGACGCGGTCCCGCCGTACGTCGACTTCTGCCCGATCACGTGGTCGCCGGCCGACACCAGTGCGAGTACCGCGGTGGTGAGCGCGGCCATCCCGGACGCGGTGACCATCGCGGTCTCGGTGTGCTCCAGTTCCGCGACCACGGCGGCGACCTGTGCGTGGTTCGGGTTGCCGTAACGGGTGTAGAAGTCATGGCCCCGCCGCTCGACGGCGACCTGCGCGAAGCGTTCGCCGTCCTCCGCGCCGAAGGCCGCGGTCTGGTAGATCGGCCGCGCGACCGCCCGGCTCGGATGGACCTCGCGGTCGGCATGGACCGCGATCGTGCTGTTCCCGGTCATCGTGCGCTCCTTTCTCGACGGCATCAGCTTGGCCGAGCGCTGCAGCGGCAGGAGCCGATCTGGGCAACTTTGGCAGCAAATTGCTCAACTCGGCGAAGCGAACGATGTGCTAGTGGTGTCTGTTGCGCAATAATCTGCCGCGTGGACGAAGTCGATCGCGCGATCCTCGGCGTACTCGAGACGGACGGCCGGATCAGCAACGCCGACCTGGCAGCCCGGGTCGGGTTGTCGCCGTCGCCGTGCCTGCGCCGCGTGCAACGGCTCGAGCGGGCCGGGGTCATCCGCGGCTACCGGGCGCTCATCGATCCCGCCGCGATCGGACGTGGGCTCCGGGTGCTCGCCGGTATCCGGTTGGTCCGGCACGCGCGTGATGACGTCGCCGCGTTCGAACGTGCCGTCGTCGAGCTGCCCGAGGTCGTGTACTGCCATCACGTCACGGGCAACTTCGACTACCTGCTGCAGGTCGAGGTCGCCGATCTTCCGGCCTACGAGGAATTCCACGCCCACCAGCTCGCGGCTTTGCCCGCGGTGGCGACGGTCACGAGCTACGTCACGATGAAGACGCTGGGCTGAGGGCGAGACACCCGCGGGACAAGGGTGTGGCGGGCTCGTCGAAGCCGAGGACTTGAGCCATCCTGGGAGTATGAGCATGTTCAGTCAGATCCTTCGGGTGCACCAATGGATCTACGAGCACACCGACGGGCTCCTCGGCCACAAGCTGCTGTTCGGCAACCCGACATTGTTGCTGCGGACGACCGGCCGGCGAAGCGGCGTACAGCGGACCAACGGACTCACCTATGCCCGGGACGGCGACGCCTACCTGGTGGTCGCATCCAAGGGCGGGTCGGACAAACCGCCGGCCTGGTTGCTGAACCTCGAGGCCGACCCGAACTGCGAGATCCAGGTCGGCCGCCGACGGTACGCCGTCACAGCCCGCCCGACCTTGCCCGACGACCCCGACTACGCCCGCCGCTGGGATCTCGTGAACCAGAACAACCACGACAGGTACCGCGAGTACCAAACCAAAACCACCAGACCGATCGCACTCGTCGAACTCCGCCCGAAACCCCTCAGCTGAGGAACTCCACGGCGCAACCGGGGCTGCTGCTACGAGAGCTGGAACTTCTCCCGAGGTGAGCGGCCGGCGGTACTTTCGCGGATCGTCAGTGACCACGGTACGTCGACCTGTACGCCGTCGTCGCAGCCGTCGGTCAGGAGTCCGACCGCGCTGCGGACCAGCGCCTCCACGTCGGGCGTGATCGTGGTGAGCGACGGCGTACTGAACGCGGCCTGCCGGATCCCGTCGAAACCGGCGATCGCGATCTCGTCCGGAACTGCCACGCCGGCCTCGTAACAGGCCCGGATCGCGCCGAGAGCCATCAGGTCGTTGAAGCAGACGACGGCGTCCGGACGTTCGTCGCACTCGAGCAGCGTCGACATCGCCCGGCGGCCGGATTCCTGGTCGTACTTGCGGACGCCCAGCAGTAGTTGCCGGTCGAAGGCCAGGCCCGCGGCGTCGAGTGCGTCGATCACGCCGCGGAAGCGCAGCAGCCCCGTGCCGATGGTCCGGTCGTGTTCCCAGTGCCCGATGACCGCGATCCGTTTGCGGCCGGTGGCGATCAGGTGCTCGGTCACGGCGCGCGACGCCGCCACCGAGTCCACCGCGACGCGCGACCAGCCTGGCGGCGGTTCGCGCTCGCCGAGCAGCACCATCGGCTGGCTCGGTGAGCGTTCCGCCAGCTCCGGACCGGACAGGCTCAGCGGTGAGAACAGGATGCCGTCGATCATGTGGGTCTGCGCGCCGCGCAGTACCAGCTGCTCGTGGTGCCGGGTCCCGCCGGTGCTCTCCAGCAGTCCCAGGTAACCACGTTCGACGCACACCTGCGTGAAGAGCGCGGCGAGTTCGGCGAAGTACGGCGCCTCGAGTTCGGGGACGACGAGAGCGAGGAAGCCGCCGCGGCCGTACTTGAGCTGGCGTGCGGAGAGGTTCGGCCGGTATCCGAGTGCGGTGATCGCCTCCAGGACGCGGGCTCTGGTCGCGGGCCGGACATGCGGTTTCCCGTTGACGACGTTCGAGACAGTTCGCACCGAGACGCCGGCCTGTACGGCGACATCGCGCAACCTCACGGCCATACAGGGATTCTAACGATGAAGATTTCTGGTGGCCGAGCCGTTGACAGGCTGTTTGCACCCGTTGCAAACTTCACGCACCGCGGGCGTTACATCGTTGGAACCTCGTGTGAGGACGGTCCATGATCACTTCCACGATCGATCCGGCGTTCACCGTCGGTCAGGTCAATTCGCTGCTGTTCGGAACCTTCGTCGAGCATCTCGGTCGGTGCGTCTACACCGGGATCTACGAACCTGCCCATCCCACCGCCGACGCCGACGGGTTCCGGGGTGACGTCGCGGCGCTGGTGCGCGAGCTCGGCGCCACCGTCGTGCGCTACCCCGGCGGCAACTTCGTCTCGAACTACCGCTGGGAGGACGGCGTCGGGCCGCGCGACCAGCGGCCGCGGGTGCTCGACCTGGCCTGGCGTTCGATCGAGACCAACCAGGTCGGCACCGACGATTTCCTTGCCTGGTGCAACCGTGTCGGCATCCAGCCGATGCTTGCCGTCAACCTCGGCAACCGCGGCCTGGCCGAGGCGGTCGACTATCTGGAGTACGTCAACGGCACGGCCGGGACGCGGTATGCCGACCAGCGGGTCGGCAACGGCTACGCCAAGCCCTGGGACGTCCGGCTCTGGTGCCTCGGCAACGAGATGGACGGCCCGTGGCAGATCGGGCACAAGACCCCGCTGGAGTACGCGCGCGTCGCACAGGAGGTCGCGCGGGCGTACAAGACCTTCGACGCGGACCTCCAGCTGGTCGCCTGCGGCTCCTCGAACACCACGATGCCGACGTTCGGCGAGTGGGAACGCGTCGTCCTCGAGCACTGCTTCGACGACGTCGAGCTGATCTCCGCGCACGCGTACTACGAGCCGGTCGGCGGCGACGAGGTGTCGTTCCTGGCCGCCTCGACGCACATGGACCGCTTCATCCGGGACGTGGTCGCGACCGCCGACCACGTCGCGGCGATGCGGCGTTCGGAGAAGCGCATCAACGTGTCGTTCGACGAATGGAACGTCTGGTTCGCCGCGCGGCACGGAGAGCAGGAGGTGGAGCGGACCGAGGCGTCCGAGGCACCCGAGCTCATCCAGGACGTCTACAACGCGCTCGACGCGGTCGTGGTCGGATCGTTGCTGATCACGCTGCTGCGCAACACCGATCGAGTCGGAGTGGCCTGCCAGGCGCAACTGGTGAACGCGATCGCCCCGATCCTCACCGTCGAGGGCGGGACCGCGTGGCGGCAGACGATCTTCCATCCGTTCGCGCTGACCGCGAGGCATGCGCGCGGCACGGTACTCGTGCTCGCCGGCGACCACGGCCGGATCGACACACCGGCGTACGGCGAGGTCGAACAGGTCTGGGCCGTCGCGACGTACGACGCCGAGTCCGGCGACCTCGCGGTCTTCGCGGTCAACCGGTCGCTGACCGACGCCGCCTCCTGGACGGTCCGGCTCGGCGCGTTCGGCGACCTCCGGCTGGTCGAACACCTGACCCTCGCCGAGGACGACCGCAACGCCGTCAACTCCGAGGACGCACCGGACCGGGTGGTCCCGCACCCGGGCGTCTCCGCAGTTGCCGGTAGCAACCTCGAGGTCACGTTGCCGCCGGCGTCGTGGCACTGCATTCGGCTCACGAGCCGTTGATCCCCTCAGAAAGGTCCTGACGATGAATGCACCAGATCCTGTGCGGCTCGGCCGCCGGACGCTGCTCGGTGCCGCCGGCGCCGCCGCGGCCGGTCTGACGCTCACCGCTTGCGGCGGCAGCCACGGGCCAGGCCCGGCCGGCGCAGCGCCCGCGACCGGCAAGGGCGGCGCGGACGGGTACGACGGCCCGAACGTCGAGTTGCAGTACTGGAACGGTCTGACCGGCGGCGACGGCCCGGTGATGAAGAAGCTGGTCGCGAACTTCATGGCCGCGAACCCGAAGATCAAGGTCACCACCACGTCGATCGCGTGGGCCGATCTCTTCCAGAAGCTGCCGGCCGCGGTGCAGAGCGGCAAGGCTCCGGACATCTGCCTGATGCACACCGCGGACATCGCGACCAACGGCGCCCGGCGGGTGATTCAGCCGATCGACGACGTGGTGAACGGCCTCAACCTGACGGCCGCCGACTACGCGGACGCGGTCTGGAAGTCGGCGCACTACAAGGACTCGCAGTACGCGATCCCGCTCGACATCCACCCGGCGGGGCTCTACTACAACAAGAAGGTGCTGTCCCAGGTCGGTGCCGATCCGGCCAAGCCGCCGACCACCAAGGACGAGCTGATGGCGGTCCTGGACAAGTGCAAGTCCAAGGGCGTCCAGGGTTTCTGGGTGAGCGCACTGAGCATCGGCGGGCTGGTCGCCCAGTCGATGATCTTCCAGAACGGCGGCTACATGATCAGCGACGACGGTACCAAGACCGGCTTCGGTGATCAGCCGGCGATCGACTCGATCACGTTCTTCAAGAGCCTGATCGATCAGGGCCATTCACCGCAGAACGCCGCCGGTGACGGCGACTGGGTGTCGTTCAGCAACAACAAGTCGGCGTTCATGATCGTCGGTCCGTGGATGGTGACGCCCTGCAAGACGACGAAGGGCCTGGACTGGGGCTGCGCGCCGATCCCGGTGCTCGGTTCCGAGCAGCAGACCTGGGCCGGTTCGCACTGCTTCACGCTGCCGCGCCAGGTGCAGGACGACAAGGACAAGGCCGCTGCGTCGCGGTTCTTCATCAACTGGATGAGCCAGCACTCGGTCGGCTGGGCCGAGGCCGGCATGGTGCCGGCGCGCAAGTCCGTCCGGGAGTCCGCGGACTTCGCGAAGTACACCGAGGTCAAGCAGTTCGAGAAGATGATCGACTGGGCGCACTTCCCGCCGAACGTGCCGGGCATGTCCGACACCGACCCGGAGTGGACGAAGGCCGTGAGCCTGGCGATGACCGGCAAGCAGCCGATCGACCAGGCCCTGCGCAACGCGGCGCAGAAGGGCGATCAGATCCTGACCTCGAACAAGAAGAAGTACGGGTGAGCCGGGCATGAGTCGGACCGCGCTGCGGCATTATCGACCGTGGACGCCGTACCTGTTCGTCGCCCCGTTCGTCCTGCTGATGCTGACGTTCCTGATCTGGCCGGCGATCCGTGGCGTCTGGATGAGCCTGCACAACTGGGACTTCATGCTGCCCGGCAAGCCGTGGGTGGGGTTGCAGAACTACCGTGACCTCTTCGACTCCGGATCGGTGATCTTCCAGCCGTTCTGGAACGGGATGCAGAACACGTTCCTGTTCGTCCTGATCAGCGTGCCGTTCCTGGTCACGGTCCCGCTGGGGTTGTCGCTGCTGCTGAACCGGAAGTTCCCCGGCCGGACGTTCTTCCGCGCCGTGATCTTCACGCCGTTCGTGCTCGGGGTCGCCGTGGTCGGTGTCCTGTTCGGGTACCTGTTCGACCCGGAGGTCGGCCTGGTCAACGGCCTGCTCTCCGGGATCGGGCTGCCGAAGGTCGCCTGGCTGTCGAGCCAGCCGCAGGCGTGGATCACGATCCTGATCACCACGATCTGGTGGACGATCGGCTTCAACGCGGTGATCTTCCTGGCCGGGCTGCAGTCCCTGGCGCAGGAGCTGTACGAGGCGGCGGAGCTCGACGGCGCCGGTCGTTGGGGACAGTTCCGGCACATCACCCTGCCGGGTCTGCGGAACGTGTTCGTGTTCGTGCTGACCACGACGATCCTGGCCAGCGCGAACCTGTTCGGCCAGCCGTACCTGCTGACCCACGGCGGGCCGGGGGACAGTACGACGACCGCGATCATGGCGATGACCAACGAAGGTCTGCGGGGCTTCCGGATGGGTACGGCGGCCGCGATGAGCTACGTGCTCGCGCTCGCGCTGGCGCTGGTGTCGATCGCCAACTTCCTGCTGATGAGGGAGCGCAAGTGACGACTCTTCAGGATGCGGCAGCCGACCGGACCACGACGCAGCCCGACGGCGGTGCGGGGCGCCGGCAGCGAGCCTATTCGCGGACCCGCGTCGGACCGCTGACGTACGTCGCGATGACGCTGATCTCGCTGATCTTCGTCCTGCCGCTGCTGTGGATGCTGCTGACGACGTTCAAGACCGAGACCGATGCCAGGTCGATCCCGATCCACATCATGCCGGGCCAGTGGACGCTGCGGGCGTACCACCTGATCTTCGCCGACGCGGCGAACCCGGTGTATCTGTGGCTGGCCAACTCGTTGATGGTCTCGGTCCTGCACATGCTGCTCGTGGTCGCCGTCGCCTCGATGGCGGCGTACGCGTTGTCCCGGATGGAGTTCGTCGGGCGCAAACTGCTCTTCGGCGTACTGATCGCGACACTGTTCGTCCCGGGCTTCATCTTCTTCATGCCCAACTACCTGACGATGAGCACGCTCGGTTGGCTGGACAGCATCTGGGCGCTGGTGGTGCCCGGAGCCGCCAACGCGTTCGGCGTGTTCTTCCTTCGGCAGTTCTTCCTGGCGATCCCGCGGGAGCTGGAGGAGAGTGCGCTGATCGACGGGGCGAACTCCTGGACGATCTTCACCCGGATCGTGCTTCCACTGTCGAAGCCGGCCCTGGTGACGCTGGCGGTGCTGAGCTTCCTCGGAGCCTGGAACGACTTCGTCTGGCCGGTGTTCGTGCTGTTCAGCCCGGACAAGATGACGCTCGCACCGGGCCTGGCGACACTGCAGGGCGCCTACACCACCGACTACCCGGTCGTCATGGCGGGCGCGACCCTGGCCGCCATCCCGGTGCTGATCCTGTACGTCGTCGTCCAGCGTTACGTCATCGAGGGGGTCGCCAACAGCGGACTGAAGGGCTGACCGCTCAGGGCACCTGGTGGCCCGCCGCCCTGAAGAGCTCGTACCACTCTGCACGGGTCAGCGGGACGTCGGAGCCTTGTGCGGCGCCCGCTACGCGTTCGGGCGTGGTGGTGCCGAGGACGACCTGCATTTGTGCGGGGTGCCGCGTGATCCAGGCGGTCGCGATCGCGATCGGCGGTACGTCGTACTGCTCGGCGAGGCGGTCGATCACGGCGTTCAGCTCCGGGTAGTCCGGGGAGCCGAGGAACGGTCCGGTGAAGAAGCCGGCCTGGAACGGGGACCAGGCCTGGACCGTGATGCGGTGGATGCGGCAGTAGTCGAGGACGCCGCCGCCGTCGATCACGACGGACTGGTCGAGGCCGGCCATGTTCGCCGCGACTCCCTGCGCGATGATCGGCGCGTGCGTGAGTGACAGCTGCAGCTGGTTGACCACGAGAGGCTGCCGTACGGCGGTCTTCAGCAGCTCGATCTGCAGCGGCGTGTGGTTGGACACCCCGAAGGCACGGACCTTGCCGCCCGCCGCCAGGTCGTCGAAGGCGCGCGCGACCTCGGCGGGCTCGACGAGGGCATCGGGGCGATGGATGAGGAGTACGTCGAGGTAGTCGGTGCGCAGCGCCCGCAGCGAGTCCTCGACGGAGGCGACGAGGTGCTCGTAGGAGGAGTCGTACCCAGCGGCCGGGTCGATGCCGGCCTTGGTCTGGAGGGTGATCTCGGCGCGCTCGGAGGACGTCAGCCGGAGCGCTTCCGCGAACCGCTCCTCGGCGCCGTGCAGCGCACCGCCGTACACGGCGGCGTGGTCGAAGAAGTCGATGCCGGCGTCGCGGGCGGTGCGGACGAGGGTGCGGATCTCGTCGTCGGTCTTGTCGCCGATCCGCATCACGCCGAGGGTGACGTTCGGGACGGCGAGGTCGGTGGTGCCGAGAGGCACGGTCTTCATCGAGGGTCCTTACGGGTCGTTGTGCCGATGACGACGCGAGCCTACGTCCACACCACCGGAGCCTCCTCCGGCCGGGTGGTCAGTTCCAGCTGTCGGTGATCGGTACCGCGTTGGCGGCGGCGCCGGCGTGCGGCAGGTCGTACATGTCCTCGACGGTGCGCAGTACTCGGAAGTGGTCGATCCGCTCGCTGTAGCTGCCTGCCTTGACCTGCTGGCCGTTGAAGATCGTCGCGATCCGGTTGCCGCTCGTGTGGTCGTCCTCGTCGAACGTCGTGATCAGCAGGCTGTTGTGCGTCTTGGCCCACTGCACGTACCCGTCCAGGTGGCTCTTGAGCCAGCTGTCACCGGTCGCGACCGAGCAGTCGTGCATGTCGTTGCACAGGTTGGGGATGACCCACGACACCGTGGGGAGCTGGCTGTAGTCCGTCGGGAAGGCGGTGAACGGCTTGCTGTCCGCCGCCGGCACGTTCGTGAAGTTGACCCACGGTGCGTGCTTGCGGGCGTAGCGCCCGGATGTGCACGCGGTCGACCCGGTGGACGGCAGGTTCTCCGAGTAGCCCGCGAACGTGAGGCCCTTGGCGATCAGCTGAGCGCCTTCGTTGTCGGTCGAGAAGCTGTGCGGGCAGGAATCGTCGGTGACGCCTTGGTTCGAGCCCGAGAACAGGTCCAGGTAGTTGGGCTGGCTCGGGTGCTCGATCGCGTACGAGCTGGTGAAGTTCGCTCCGCTCGTGGCGAGCTGGTTGAAGTACGGCGCCTGAGGGTTGCCGATGATCGATCCGGCGGACGTGTTCTCGAACAGCACGATCACGACATGATCCGGCCGCGGCACACCACCGGCCGCGACAGCGGGTGCTGTTGCGGTCAACGGCGTACAGAGACCGACGATCGAGGCGAGTGCGACTACGGGGCGGAGGATGCGCACCAGGAACTCCTTTCGGGAGCGAACGGTTGGACGCCAGCGTTCGGTACGACGCCGACGACCAACCCACCATGCCTCGAACGACACTCCGACACCAGGTGAACACGGTCGGTAAATCCTGAGGATCCTCTCAGCTACGCCACCAGCTCAACAGGTGCGGGTCGACCTCCCCGGCGATGTGCGATCGTGAGTGTCGCAACTCGGAGTTGCGGTGGAGGGGTGGAGATGCGGATCAAGGACGTGCTGTACAAGTTCTCGACGAGGCTGCACGTCGCGGTGTTCTTCCGGTCGAAGGGGCGGGTGTTCGGCCGGGCGATGGGGATGCCGATGGTCGGGCTCGTGACGGTCGGGCGGAAGACCGGTCAGCGGCGTACGACGATGCTGACCGCGCCGATCGCCGACGACGAGCGCATCGTGCTGGTGGCGTCGTTCGGCGGCGACGACCGCCACCCCGCCTGGTACCGGAACCTGCGCGCGAACCCCGACGTACAGGTGCTGCTGCGCGGCCGCACCCGATCTGTGCACGCCCGTACCGCAACAGGAGCCGAGCGGGAAGCGCTGTGGGCGAGGATCATCAAGATCCACGGAGGCTACGAGCGCTACCAGCGACGTACCGATCGCCAGATCCCCGTGGTGGTACTCGAGCCCTGAGGCGTGCGGCGGCGAGGAGGGTTGCCGCCGTGAGGGGGAGCCAGAAGGTGGCCTCGCTGTGGGAGGCGAGGGTGGTGATGACCGCGGGGGAGACGGCGAGGCTGAAGCCTGTCGAGAGTTGGAAGCGGGAGAGGGCGCGGCCGAGGAGGTGAGCCGGGGCGAGAGCGGCTCAGGGAGGCCGAGGCCTTCTTCGACGTTGCCTGGGCGGGCGTCGCCGTACAACTCGCGACCGATCTGCGGGTGAAGAACGACCTGCTGCGACCACCGGCGCCGGCGTCACCTTCCTCCGCCGCGCCACCCCCTCGCCTCCGAACGCGAGGGCGGCTACGTCCGCTACACCGTCAACGTCCCCGACCTGGCAACGCTCGGCTCGGACCTGTTGGCAGCCGTACTCCGCTGACCAACTCCGGCCGGCGAACCCGCATGCTCGAGATGGCCAGTACGGCGACAGCCGCGAGGGCAGCGATCAGGTATGCGTTGCCGACGAAATGCTGCCCCAGTGTCCAGGCATACTCGCGGCCGGCGCTTCGGGGCACCCACCGGAAGGGGGCGACGATGAAGAAGCCGAACCAGCCGGCAGCCACCGTGGCCCTGAGGAGCGGCCGATCGGCGGACACGACTCTCGTCAGGGCAACGCCCAGCGGGATCATCCACACCCAGTGGTGGTTCCACGAGATCGGAGCGCAGAGCAGCCCCATCGTCGCGCAGACCGAGAGACTCGCCAGCGGTTGCCCTTGGTCGTACAGCCGCCGGCTCAGCCAGAGGCCGACGATCACGGTTGCCAGGACCGCCACCATCCACGCCGATCCGCCGGAGGGCGCGCCGAGCCGGACGAACAGGCCGTTCCAGGACTGATTGCCGGCGAACTCCGCCGGGCCGATCCGGCCGGAGTCGAAGACCAGCCGCGTCCAGTACTGCCAGGATGCGCCTGGTGCCGCTGCGAAGCCGATCAGTACCGTGCCGCAGAAGGCCGCACACGCATACCTGAGGGCGCGCCATTGCCTGGTGACGAGGAGCAGCGCGACGAAGACCAGCGGCGTCAGCTTCATCCCCGCCGCGATCCCGATCCAGACGCCGCGGCCGTGGTGCTTCCGGTCGAGCACGTCGTACATGACCAGCGCGCAGAGGAAGAGATTGATCTGACCGTACGACAACGTCTCGCGTACCGGCTCCGTCAGGACACAGGCGGCGACTGCCGGCACCATGACCGCGGTCCGAGTCCGCCGGTGCAGCGCGTGCCGGACGACCACCCACACAGCCGCGACGGAGCAGACGATCCAGACCCAGTAGGCGAGTCGCCAGGGCAGCGGAGCGAACGGTACGAAGACCAGACCGGCGAACGGCGGATAGGTGAACGGCAGCAACAGCGTCGGCAGCCGTACCGAGTAGAGCGTCGCCGGGTCGGTCAGCATCGTGTCGCCGGCGAGGCGGTAGACCATCAGATCCGCCCCTGTGCGATCCCACAACAACGGCAGCAGGACACTGACCGCCAGACAGGCAAGTACGGCCGAGACCCTTAGCCAGCTTTGCTTTGTCAACCCGGTTCTCCCCCGCATCAACACCTCCAGCATCCTCGCCGGGCCGGATCGTCGCCAGCGGCGGGCCAGGAAATATCGTCCGGTGATCGGGCAATCCAGTCCAAGGACTGTCGCCGTACCGGGAACGGCGAGACGTCAGCGGGATGAGCAACATCTTTCTCTCGGTCCCGCCCGGTGCGGGCAGCAACAGCTACTGGGTCGGCCTGAACGATCGGCTCGGGGTCGACCTGAAGCTGCGGATGGTGCCGGCGGACTACGAGCAGCGTCTACCAGCCGGGCCGGCCGCCGACGTACAACACGCGTACCAGACGAAGGTACTCGCGAAGGCCGCGGTCAACCCGACCGTTGGGTTGTTCTCGAACACCAGCGGCGACGCGATGCGCGAGGAGTACGAGACGCAGTTGCAGAACCGGTTGACCTACGGGTTGGCCGCCCAGGCGAACGCCACGAAGCCGAAGGCGGCGGCGACCGACAGCAGGATGACCATCGCCGTGGTCACGCGGTATGTCCGGCGCGTACGGAGATACTTGTCGACTCGTGCCACCCGCAGCAGCGCGTTGCGGTACTCCTGGAGCCGTGAATCCACAACGGCGCGTACTGCGTTCAGCTTCGCGGCCGCTGCGCGCGTTTCCTCGTCGGGCGCGGCCGCGATCTTCTTCTCCGCGTCGTACGCTGCGTCCTTGAGCTCGTGGTACTCGACACGTACCGCGTCGAACGCGGTCATCAGCGCGCTGAGGCTGCCCGTGCCGCGGTGCAGTGTGCTGTCGCGCTCCACCTGGCTCCGGAGCCGCCCGTTCAGCCCCCACCTGCGGGTCTGCCCGGCGAGCTTGGTCAGGCGGCTGAAGTCCGTGTTGATCGGTGCCTGCGCGTAGTACAGCAGGCCGATGGCGATCAGGATGGCCGCGACGGCCGCGGTGACGCCGATCAGGGCGGTGAGCAGGCGACTGTGGTCCGCGGTCCAGCTGAGTTTGCCGATGCTGGAGAGCTGGCTGCCGGCGATCATCGCGGCAGCGACGGCCGCGAGCGCGCCGATCAGCCAGTTGACGGCCGTCCGCATCTGGTTGAGCGCGTCGGCGTGTACGTCGCCCCGGTCGACGCTCGTGGTGTCCGCGGGCTTCGCCGGAGCGGGGGTCTCGGCCGCGACCGGCGCGAGCCTTGCTCCGAGCGCCTGCAGGGCGGAGCCGAGTATGCCCCGAGCCCGGAGGAACAGGCTCACCGGTGTCACGGCGACGCTTCGGTTTCCCCGGTGTACTCGGCCTGCAGCTTGCCGTCGACGAAGATCCTGATCGTCACCTCGTTGGCCTCGGCGACCGCACCGAGATCCTCCTCGGCGACGTCCGCGCCCTCCGGGACCTGGACGTCGATCCGCAGCGCGCCCTCGTGATCGGCCAGCCAACTGCCGACGCGCGCTCCGGACAGGCTGTGCGCACCGCGGACCGTGAAGATCTCGCCCTCGTCACCCGCATCGTCCGGACCGATGATCCGATAGGCGAAGATCTCGTCGTCGTCGCCGTCCTTGTCGCTCATGTTCCCCCCACGCCTGACCGGCGAGTCCGTCCCCCGTCCAGGGTTGCCCCAGTGTCACGCGCTGTCAACAGGCTCGCCGGCTACTTGAGGCCGGCGAGGCGGACGCCGTTGACTATGTAGCGCTGGAAGATGAGGACCAGGACGATGGTCGGGAGGGCGGCCAGGGTGGAGCCGGCCATGAGCATGCCCCAGTCGTTGCCGCGGGACGAGCGGAACGTGGCGAGGTACTGCATGATCTGGGTCAGGTCCGGGTTCGACACGACGAGGACCGGCCAGACGTAGGAGTTCCAGTACGCGAGGAACGAGCCGATGCCGACGACGACGTACGGGCCGAGGGACTGCGGTACGAAGATCCGCAGGAAGATCTGCCAGCGGGTGGCGCCGTCGATCAGGGCGGCTTCCTCCACCGCGGCCGGCATGTTCAGGTAGAACTGCCGGAGGAAGAACATCTGGGCGCTGGACGCGACACCGGGAACGATCAGCACGGCCAGGGTGTCGAGCATGCCGAGCTTGCTCACGACGACGAACGACGTCAGCAGGATCGCCATCGCCGGAATGAACATCGGGGTGATGCAGACGATCCACCACAGCCGTTTGCCGGCGAACTCGAGCCGGGCGAACGCGTACGCGGCTGTGGAGTTCACCACCAGGCTCGCGATCGTGAAGATCACGGCGCCGGCGAACGTGATGGCCATCGCCCGGACGAACGCCGGGTCGGCGAGGATCAGCCGGTAGTTCTCCACCCGCCAGACGTCGGGGAAGAACTGGAACGGGCTGCGCAGTACCTCGGTCTGGCTCTTGAAGCCGGACATCGCCATCCACGCGAGCGGGAAGAGCGCGGTGACGGCGATGCCGGCGACCAGCAGGTACGACAGCAGCCGGCGCGGGGCGTACCACGAGCGGTTCATCGAAAAGGTCCTTTCGGTGACGCCTCAGGCGTCCGACGACTTCTCGGAGCTGACGACCCGGAAGATGATGATCGAGATGGTGCCGATGACAACGAAGAGCAGCAGCGCCGCCGTCAGCGAGTAGCTCGTCGCGTACGGCGTACCGTCGCGGAAGCTGTTGAAGATGTAGAGGTTCGGCGTGTTGGTGGCGCTCACCGGGCCGCCGTTCGTCATCACCAGCGGCAGCTGGAACTCCTGGATCGTCAGCGTCAGCCCGGTGACGAGCAGGAACAGGATGACGTTGCGCAGCGACGGGATCGTGATGTACCGGGTCCGCTGCCAGAAGTTCGCGCCGTCCAGCCGGGCCGATTCGAAGTAGCTCTCCGGGATGTCGAGGATGCCTGCGAGCATGATCAGCGTCGAGACGCCGAAGCCGAGCCAGATCGCGGGGATCGCCACCGCCGGCAGCGCGGTCGCGGCCGTGTTCAGCCAGGCGACCGGTCCGTGACCGAACAGCCCGATGAACCAGTTCGCGACGCCCTCGTCCTGGTAGATGAAGACGAAGATGATCGCGGCGACGACGCTCGAGACGACCGCCGGCACGTAGACGGTCGTCTTCATGAACGCCGCCAGCCGCTTCGACAGCGTCGCGATAAAGCTCGCGAGCAGCAGCGCGAGGACGAGGACCGTCGGCACCACCATCACGGCGAGCTTGAGGCCGACCCACAGTGACGCGTAGAAGTCCGGGTCCGTGAGCACGTACTGGTAGAAGTCGAACCCGACGAACTTGGCGTCCTTGTAGAAGGACATCTCGAAGAAGCTGAGATAGAACGCGTAGACGAGCGGCCAGATCACGAAGATCCCGAGCAGCACGACCATCGGCGCGATCATCAGGTAGGCGGTCAGATGGGCGCGCAGGTGCCGCGGCACCTGGTCGGTGACCTTCGGGCCGCGGCGGCGGGTCCGGCGCGACGGGCCGGTCACCTGGGTGACCTGGCCCGCCGGTTGTGTCGAGGTGTCGAGCATCGTTCGGTCAGCCCTTCGGTGCCGTGCCCTTGAGGTGCTGCTGTTTGATGACGCGGTCGATCGCGTCGCTCGCCTTCTGGGTCGCGGACGGGATGTCGGACTTGCCCTTCATCACGGATTCGATCGCGGTGGCGAAGGCGAGCGAGATGTCGAACGGGTACGCCGGTTCGGCCTTGCCGGTCGCGACGACCTTGTCGCTGATGATCTTCATGAACGGGTCGGACGTGGCCGCCGGGTCGCTGGCCAGCGCCTTGTCGACGGAGGTACGGACGGTGTACTTCGAGAAGCCGCTCTGCCGGAAGAAGTCGGCCATGATCGCCGGGTCGCCGGCGAGCAGGTAGTCGATGAACTTGGCCGCCGCCTCCTTCTGCTTGGACTTGCCGTCGACCGTCAGCGTCCAGCCGCCGAGCGTCGCTGTCGGCTTGCTCGGGTCGCCGTCGACGGACGGGAACGGCGCGACCATGGTGTTCTTGATCATCGCCGGGAAGCTCTGCTTGAGCTGGCCGACCGCCCACGAGCCGTCCGCCATCATCGCCACCTGGCCCTGGCCGTACGGCGAGGCGTCGGCGTACCCGACCTTCGGCTGCTGCGGGATCCAGCCCTTCTGGAACAGGGTCTGGTACAGCTGGAAGAGCTTGGCGTAGCACGGGTCCTTGGCGTTGGCGGCGGACCAGTCGTCGTTGATCGGCAGGTGGCCGCACGCGTTGTACTGCAGGCCCCAGCTCGACCAGCCGAGGTCGGGTGCGACCGAGGCGATCGACATACCCTTCACGGTGCCCTTGGTCAGCTTCTGCGCCCACGTGAGGAGCTCGTCCCAGGTCTTCGGCGGCGAGTTCGGGTCGAGCCCGGCGGCCGTCACCAGGTCCTTGCGGTAGTAGAGCACGGTCGAGGGCTCGACGAGCATCGGGTACGCGTAGTGCTTGCCGTCGACCTTGACGAACCCGCTGACGTTGGGCTTGATGTCGTCCCACGCCTTGCCGGGCAGCAGCCCGTCGAGCTCGGCGAACTGGCCGTTCGCGACGCCGGCCGGGATACCGCCGTAGTTCGTCGTCGCGACGTCGGGCTGGGTGCCGGCGGCCTGCGCGGCCTTGAGCTTCTGCGTCCAGGTGTCGCCGGGGACCACCTGGTACTTGACCTTGACGGCGGTCTGCGACGCGTTGAACTTGTCGACGTACGTCTTGAACCACTTCTGCTGGTACGGCTCGAACTGCTGCTGCCAGAAGGTGATCTCGGTCGTACCGCCCTTTCCTCCGGAGCTCCCCGAGTTGCCGGACGAGCCGCAGCCGGCGAGGGCGAGGGTCGCGGCCACTGCTGATGCGACGAGGATCCTGAGTCTCCGGTGACGCATGTTCATGCTCCTTGTGATCTGTGATAGGTGGTGCCGGGTGCCGGTCACTTCGCTGACGGCTGCTTCACGAGGTCGGCGCGGTACCAGAACACGTTGTAGGGACCCCACTGGGAGATCGAGAAGTAGATCGTCCGGCCGCCGTTCGCGACGTACCTGGGATGCAGGTACGGCGAGTAGACGCCGGGCAACTCCTCCTGTGTGACGAGGGGTTTCGGGTCGCCCCACGGCCCCCAGGGCGAGATCCCTTCGCGGATCGTCGAGCCCGCGCCCGACCCGTCGGTCGCGGTCATGATCCAGCGGTCGAGGTACTCGCTCCACATCACCGAGAGCTCGCCGACGGTTCCGTCGACGATCTGGGCGGCCGCCGCCGGGTCCTTGCCCCAGGTCGGCTTGCTGTCGCGTACGCCGGTGAAGTACTCGTAGGCGTTCTGGTGCTCGACGTCCGCCTCCGCGACCCGCATCAGGGCGACGCCGCCGAACCGGCCGTGCGTGACGCCCCAGAAGTACAGCGTTCCGTCGACGTTCGTGACGCTGACCTGGACGAAGTTGCTGTTGCCGTCCCAGCGCGGGGAGTCGAGGGTGGTCCAGTTCTGGCCGTGGTCGGTCGACTTCGCGAGGCCGGCGTAGTTGGTCTCCCATTCGCCCGGGTCGCCCCAGTGCCGCACGGACATGTACGCAAGGTACATGGCGCCGTTCGCGGCGAAGCCGTACGTCGGGATGATCGTCATCTCGTCGTTGTCGACCTTCTTGCCCGGGATCAGTTCCTTCGCCCAGCCGGTGTCGTCGGTGACGTAACCGCCGAACGTGATCCCGTCGGCCGGGTTGCTGTCGGTGGTCCACGCCATCGTGTTCGACCGCCACTCGGTGCCCCCGCCACCGGTCAGCCCGGCCTCGCGCTGCCCGAAGGTGTCACCGAACACGAACCAGGTACGCCCGTCGGCGTCGAACATCGACCCGAGATCCTGCCCGGCCACCTCGACGGCTCCGGTGTGGTTCATCGAGTCGTGACCTGTCAGCTGGGCTACCTTCGTCAGGTGCTCGACCCCACCGAGCCGGAAGGGCGCGCGCTGGTCGCCGTCCAGCCGCGGATCGGCCGTGGAGGGGGTCCCGCTGCAGGCAGCAGTGCTCGACAGTGCCAGCGCGGCCAGCCCAGCCAGCCCCGCCACCACACCCACCCTGCCCACGCTGTTCATGCGGGGGAGTTTGGCAGAAATCGATTTCCCGCACAATGGGTCAAGGAGCGATGGCGAGGCAACGATCTGGGCACGACGGGTGGCTGCACCGTGGCCGCTGCGGAGCGAATTCGTGGGCTGACGTGGCGTGTACCGTGCACCTGTGCCGGGACCGGGCAGGTGCACGGGTGACGGGGCCGGACGTCGGCTTCGGGCGAATTCGCGCTTAGGAGGCTGACGAGTCGGTACGGCGGGCGCTGGAAACTGAGCCGAAGCTGAGATCACCCCTTCGGTTGGCTGTTGCCCTCAGCCGCGAGTCGTGGATCGGGGTCGCAGGGTACGGCGTGTCGCTCGCCGAACCCCACGACTCGACGAACCTCTCTCAGTTAGGAGCGGGCGCCGGCCTCGGTTATCACCTGGCGGGCTTCGGGTGGGAGGTTGTCGTCGGTGATCTGGGTGTTGCCGGTCACCTGGTTGTTGTAGCCGGGGCCTTCGGGGTTGCGTTCCGGGCCGACGTCCCACCAGTTGCCGGTGACCAGGTTGTCCTTGGTGTTGAAGGTGTCCGGGTTGCCGGCGTCGGAGTTGATGTAGACCCAGCGGCTGCTGCCGAGGAACACGTTGTCGCGCATCACGACGTACCGGGTGCCCTGGTCGATCAGGGCGCCGAACGTCACCTGGCTGTCGTACACGTAGTTGCGTTCGATCACGGTGCCCGGGCTCGCGGACAGTGTGTAGATGCTGCCGCCGTCGTGCATCGCCTGCTTGGTGTCGTGGATCAGGTTGTACGCGACGTAGTTCTCGCGGAACGTCGTCGGCGTCCGGTAGATCGGCTGGTAGTTGTACAGCCCAGCCTTCAGGTAGTACTGGTTGCCGCCCGGGTCGTTGATGCCCCAGCCCCAGCCGATGTCGACGCCGTCGTACGGCAGGTCGGTGAGCGTGTTGTGCGTGATCGTCGCCCGGGTGACGTACGTCGACAGGATGCCGGCGTTGTCGCGGTACTCCTTCGACACGCCGCTGATCGTATTGTCGACAATCCTAATGTCGTGGTTCGTCATCCGCGGGTCCCGCGGGTGGTGGGCGCCGGGCTGTACGCCGCCGACGACGATCGCCGAGGCGGCGCTGCTCGTGAAACTGTTGCCGCGGACATCGATCTCGGAGGCGCCGTACCCGGTGCCGGAGGTGTGCGCGTTCGGGTCCATGCCGAGGCCGAGCCCGACCGATCCGAGCTGTTCGAAGCTGTTGCCGTCGAAGCTCACGTGCGCGGCGGCGGACACCTGGACGGCGGCCGGGATCTGGTGCCACTCGTTGCGGGTCTTCTCGAACTCCGGGCAGCCGTTCTGGCAGCTGGTCAGGAAGTCGGCGGGTTTCGGGTACTCGCCGACCGCGTGCGCACCGCTCTGCTGGTCGACGTACCCCTGCGGGCCGCTCGGGAAGTTCCAGGTGCTGTGCGCGAACGTGATGTTGCTGAAGGCAAGGTTCTGGACGGGCTCGGAGTAGCTCCCGCTGATCCGGACGAGGGACTCGAGCCGCGGGAGCCGGACGTCGGTCGTGGTCATCGACCGGCCGTCGGCGGGGCGGTAGAAGAGCTTGCCCTTCGCGGAGTCGAGGTACCACTGGTTCGGGCCGGAGATCAGCTCGTACGCGTTGTTCAGGTAGATCGCGCCGCGGGCGTACGGCGACTTGAGCGTGTCGTACCCGAAGTTGTTGTTGTCCCAGGCCGGCTGCTCCATCACCAGGGTGTTGCCGTCGACCGAGTGGACGGGGGAGTAGCGGTCGGTGAACGAGCCGAGCTCCTCGATCTCCAGCGCGCCCGGGTTGGACAGGCCGGCGATCTGGGCGGCGAGTGCCGGGTCGTTGATGGTGAGGCCGCGTTCGCTGAAGACCAGGTTGCCGCGGGTCTTCTTGGACTCGGCCAGTAGTAGTTGGGTCTTCTGGGCGAGCTTGCCGTCGACGTAGAGCTGGCGCGATTGTGTGCCCGCGGGGACGGTGGCGGACCAGATGTTCTTGGTGGGGTCGGTCAGTTTCCAGCCGGTGATCCTGGAGCCACCGGAGAGTACGGCGCGTTGGCCGGGGACGCTCTGCCAGCTGACGGTGTGACCGTTGCGGCCGCCGTCGCGGGTGCCGAACTGGAGTGGGGCGGGCAGCTCGTAGGTGCCGCCGGCGAGGAGGACGCGGACGTCGGTGGTCGAACTGCGGGCGCGGACGAGGGGCCTGGGCGGCGCCGAGGGTACGGACGACCTGGTCGGCGTCGAGGTTCTTGGGCTTCTTGCCGTCCGGGGCGACGACGATGACGTCGGTCGATCGTGGGGCGGCGAAGGTCGGGGCGGCGAGGGCGACTGCGGCGAGCGCCAGCGCGGAGGCGGCAGCGAGCACTCGGACCGGACGATGTCGGGTCATCCAGAACTCCTATGTCGTCTGTTGTCTGTTATCTGTCAGCGGCAACGTAGAAGTCCCGGAGATGGTCGTCAAGGGTCTATGACCGAATCCGGCAACGGTAGGTGGACAAGCGGAGGGGAGGAAGCGAGCGCCGCGGTACCTGCAGCGGGAGAGGCCCGGCGGGCGTCAGGCGGGCGGGTGTCGTGCGGGTCAGGCGGGTGGGAGGGGGCGGCGGCGTTGCCAGGCGGAGCGGATGTGGTTGGTCATCGCGGTGGCGGCGCCGGCGGGGTCGCGGGCGAGGATGTGGTCGAGGACGATCCGGTGTTCGGAGTTCGTCGTACGGACGTCTTCGACGCTCGGGTGCCCCTGGTACCGCATGCTGGTCCGCGCCTGGCTGTGCACCGTGCTGACGATCGACCGCGCCAGCCGATTCCCCGACGCCGCCATGATCCGGTCGTGGAACTCGACGTCGGTCTGGATGAAGACCTCCGGCCGCGACGTATCGGCCTCCAGCCGGTGGAAGACCGCCTCGATCGCGGCCCGGTCCTCGTCGGTCGCGTGCTCCGCGGCCAGCCCGGCCAGGTTCGACTCGAGCGCGATCCGGACGCCGACGAGCTCGTCGAGGATGGTCAGGTTCGCATCGTTCCGCATCGCGGACGCGAGGACGTCGGCGTCCAGCAGGTTCCAGCTGGAGTCGTCCTTGACGACTGCGCCGACCCCGCGCCGGACCTCGACCAGACCCTTCGCCTCGAGCAGCTTCACCGCCTCCCGGACCGTGATCCGGCTGACCTGGAACTGCTCGGAGAGTGCCGACTCGGGCGGCAGCGCGGCGCCCGGCCGGATCGCGCCGGACACCACCCCGTCGAGGACCGACTCGACTACCAGGTCGGCCAGTCGTGCCGGGCGGCGGGCCGCCGCCGCGGGCGCGAGTCGCACGGTTGCCTGTCCGGGGTCCGACATCACTTGCCTCCCAGCTCCGATGTGCCGATGCGTACACGGATTGTCGCTCATCTGTCAGCAGTCAACAAACTCTTGACAACAGACAACAGACAACTAACATCTTGCCACAACAGGAGCCCATGAACTCGAACGAAGAACGAAGGAGGGCGTGATCATGCCGAGCGCCTCAGGCCATGTCTGGCAATTCCGCCGCGGCTGGATCGCCGCCGCGCTCGTCCCGGCGCTGGCGCTCGTCTCCGCCGCCTGCGGTGCGGCCGCCCCGCAGAGTCAGGCGGGCAGCGGAGGCAGCACCGGATCCGGCAAGCTGGTCGTCTGGGACTGGCACTCCGGCGACGCCACCACCAAGGACTACTACGCGAAGGCCAAGTCCGACTTCCAGGCCAAGCACCCCGGCGTCCAGGTCGAGTTCGTCGCGCAGCCCTACGACCAGTACTACACACTCCTCGGTACGGCGATCCAGGCCGCCAAGGGCCCGGACATCTCGATGTTCAACGGCGGCGCGCAAATGCGCGAGCGGGCCACGGCGCTGCTGCCGCTCGACGACAAGCTCGGCGACCTGAAGGACCGGCTCGTCGGCTGGGACGCGTTCCGCAAGGACAAGACGACGTACGCCGTGCCGGTCACGCTGCAGGGCTTCCCCTTCTACTACAACAAGGCCGTCTACAAGAAGGCCGGCCTCGACCCGAACAAGCCTCCGGCGACGGTGACCGAGCTGCAGACGGACTGCGCCGCGATCAAGAAGTCCGGCAACGCCTGCTTCAACCTCGGCAACAAGGAGGGCCTCGGCATCGAGTTCTTCCTGTCCGGGTTCGGCCCGGGCGTCTTCAGCCCGGCGCAGTACGACGACTGGCTGGCCGGCAAGCGGGACTGGAAGTCGCCCGAGGTCAAGCAGATCTTCGAGCTGTGGAAGAAGACCAACGACGACGGCTGGTACAACAAGGGCGTCAACTCGACCGCCATGTTCAACGACCAGTTCACGATGTTCTCCGGCGGCAAGGGCGGCAACGTGATCGGCCTGATCTCGGACACCGCGCACTGGAAGTCCTTCGACGAGTTCCTCGGCCCGGACCTGGGCGTCTACAAGGCGCCGATCTCGGACCCGGCGAACGTGAAGTCGACGTTCCTCCCGGCCGAGGGCGGCATCGGGTACGGCGTGATGAAGTGGACGAAGGATCCGGCCCTGGCGATGGACCTGGTCAAGAGCCTGGCGAGTACCGACGCGGAGAAGCTCTTCTTCGAGAAGGCCGGCGCGATCGCGGCCGACAAGACCATCGACACCAAGGCGGTCGACGTACCGGCGGCCGGCGAGATCGTGTCCTGGCTCCCGGACAGCAAGCCGCTGCTGCACACCGCGCTGTCGGCGAAGACGCTCGACCTCATGCACCGGCTGTCGCAGCAGCTGATCAGCGGTGACGTGACCGTCGATCAGGTCCTCACACAGCTGGCAGCGTCGGACAAGTGACCGTGTCCGAAGAACACACCGTGATCCAGGAGCCTCAGCAGGCGCCCGCAGCTCGGCAACTCCAGCCTGCGACGACGGCCCGGACGACGGCCACCCGCCGCCGGCGCCTCGGCGAGCATCAGATCGCTGCACTGGTGCTGGTGACGCCGGCGCTGTTGATCATCGTCGGGTTGCGGGTCGTGCCGCTCGTCCTCGGTGCGCAGTACTCGCTCACCGGGGACGGTGACCGCAACGGCTTGTTCGTTGGTCTGGCCAACTACCGGACGCTGGCCGCGGACCCGGTCTTCCGGACCGCGGTGAAGAACGTCGGGCTGTTGTTCCTGGCCCTGCCGGTCGCGGTCGCGATACCGGGGATCCTGGCCACGTTCCTGTTCCTGAAGGTGCCCGGCCATCGGTTCTACCGCAGCGTGTACTTCTTCCCGGTGGTGCTGTCGCCGGTGATCATCGGCGCGATCTTCAACATCCTGCTGTCCGTCGACGGGCCGTTGAACCAGTTGCTCGGCGTGATCGGTATCGGCCCGGTCGACTGGCTCGGCAACCCGCACCTCGCGATCGTGTCGGTGATCGGCGTCCACATCTGGGCGACGTTCGGGATGGCGCTGGTGATCTTCATGGCGGGCTTCTCGACGCTCGACCAGTCGCTGCTCGACGCGGCCCGCTGCGACGGCGCGAACCTGCCGCAGACCATCCGGCACGTGGTGGTCCCGGAGCTCAGCCAGACGATCCAGTTCGTCTTCGTCACCACGATGATCGGGATGCTGACCGGCATGTTCGGGCTGGTCTACGTGATGACCGCGGGCGGTCCGGGCGGCGCGACGTACCTGCCGGAGTTCTACATCTGGGTCACCCAGGGCCAGCTGAACAGCCCGGCGCTGGCGTCGGCCGCGTCGATGGTGCTGTTCCTCGTGATGCTGGTGGTCGGGCTCGCGCAGATCCGGCTGATCAAGCGCGCCACCAAGGAGGTGTGACCGATGCGTGAACGCGGTTTCACCCGGTGGATCGTCGCCGTACCGATGTGCCTGCTGGCGCTGGCCACGATCTACCCGATGCTGTTCACGCTGAACGTCGCGATGAAGTCGCGCCGCGAGTACGTGCTGAACCAGTTCTCGCTGGCCGACCACCTGACCGCGGCGAACGTCGCGGACGCGTGGAGCTCGTCGGGGCTCGGCCGGTACACGCTCAACTCGATCGTGGTCACCGCCGGCGCGGTCGCGTTGTTGCTGCTGCTCGGCTCGATGGCCGGGTACGCGTTCAGCCAGGTGACGTTCCGCGGCCGGAAGTGGCTGTTCCTGGTCTGCCTGGGCGCGTTGATGATTCCGTTCCAGGTGATCATGGTGCCGTTCTTCCGGGTGCTCGGCCAGGTGCACCTGCTGGACACGTACCCGGGTCTGATCCTCGCGTACACCGGGCAGTTCCTGCCGTTCACGATCTTCCTGATGACGAGCTTCTACTCGCGGATCCCGGCCGAGGTGGTCGAGGCGGCCCGGGTCGACGGCAGTACGACGCTCGGTGTGTACCGCCGGATCATGCTGCCGCTCGGCCGCCCGGCGCTGCTGTCGGTCGGCATCCTGAACGCGTTGTTCTGCTGGAACGACGTACTCATCTCGCTGCTCGTGATGCAGTCCGAGCAGCACCGCACGCTGATGGTCGGGGTGACCGCGCTGCGCGGGCAGTACTCCGACAACATCCCGCTGTTCGCCGGCGGGGTACTCGTCGCCGCCGTGCCGGTGATCGCGATCTACCTGTTCTTCCAGCGCCAGATCACCGACGGTGTCACCGCCGGCTCGACCAAGGGATAGCCATATGCGCATCACGGGATACCGCACGCTGAGCACGGTGCACGACTGGGGCAGACCGATCGGTGACGCCAACGGGACGGTCGGTTCCGGCCGTACGTCGGTGCCGATCGTCGTACTGACCACCGACACCGGGCTGGAAGGGATCGGGCTGGGCTCGCACGATGGCGTCGACGCGCTGTTCCCGGCGCTCGACGGGCAAGACCCGCGGGCGGTCGTGGCGCTGTACGACCGGATGCTCGCGTGGGTGTTCAAGCGGGGGCACACCGGCGCCGTGTTCGGTGCCATCGGTGCTCTCGACATGGCGTTGTGGGACCTCAAGGCGAAGGCGGTCGAGCAGCCGTTGTGGCGGCTGCTCGGCGCCCGCGATCACGTCGTACCGGCGTACGCGTCGGGGCTGGACGGGCCGTTGCCGGACGACGAGCTGATCCGGCTGCACAAGCAGTTCGCGGAGCGTGGGCTGCAGGCGGTGAAGCTCAAGGGCGGCCTCGACGTGGCCGACGACGTGCGTCGGCTCGATCTGTTGAGCGAGCTGTATCGGGAGCAGATCGGGTCGGCGCCTGCGCTGATGCTGGATGCGAACGAGTCGTGGGCGCGGAAGGAGGCGGTCCGGCACATCCGGCGGATCGAGGAGCACGTGGACCTCGCCTGGGTCGAGGAGCCGGTACGGCGGTGGGACGTCGACGGGCTCGCGATGGTGACGCGGTCGGTGAAGGCGGCGGTGGCGACCGGGGAGAACCTCACCGGGCTTGAGCAGTTCCGTCCGTTGCTGGCGGCGAACGCTGTCGACATCGTGCAGACCGGGAGCGTTTGGGGGATCACGCACTTCCTGCGGGTGTCGGCGCTGGCGCATGCGTTCGATCTTCCGGTCAGCCCGGTCGGGTACGACGTGAACCCGCTCGGCCATGCGGCGGCCGTCGTACCGAATCATTTGTCGATCGAGATCCAGGACCTTGGTATGCCGGTCGGGATCCGCGCGGACCAGGAGGTCGTCGACGGTCATCTGGTGCTGGGGGAGGCGCCGGGGCTCGGGTACGTCGTCGACGAGGACGCGATCGCCCGGCTCGCCGGACCCGGCAGCTGGGACGAGGACGCGGGCCCGCACGTTCGCCCGGACCGCGCGGGCCGTCGCCTCGTGGTCAAGCCCGCGATCCGCAACGGGGAGGCCCGATGACGCTCGGCGGCCAGGACCCCGCGACCTCGGCCGTAGGCGAGCCGGCGGCGGCCGCCTTACCCGACGGAGCGGTGAGGTCGGCGGTGGTGACTGGCGCGGGAGGTTCACTGGGGCGGGCGATTGCGTTGCGGCTGGCTGCAGACGGGTACGGCGTGGCGCTGCTCGACCTGCCTGGCGAAGGGCTGACCGAGTCCGAGGCCGTGCTGAAGTCGGCGGGCGCCACGGTCCGCGCACTGCCGATCGACCTGCGCGACGCCGCGGCGATCGTCCACACGATCACCGCCGCCGAGGACGCACTCGGCCCCCTCGACGTGCTCGTGAACAACGCCGCGATCTACCCCGCGACGCCGTTCCTCGACATCCCCTTCACGGAGTACGACGACGTCGTCGCGGTCAACCAGCGCGCGTACTTCGTCGCCGCCCAGGCCGCGGCCCGCTCGATGCGATCCCGGCAGACCGGCTCGATCGTCAACCTCGCGTCGATCACCTGGCACGGCGGCTGGGACAAACTGGCGAGCTACGTCAGTACGAAGGGCGCCGCCGTCTCCCTGACCCGCGCCCTCGCCCGGGAGCTGGGCCCGGAAGGAATCCGCGTCAACGCCGTCTCGCCAGGCGCCTTCCCCACGAAGGCTGAGACGATCCACGAGAACCCGGAGGCCTACTCGGAGTTCGTCCTCGACCACCAGGCGATCAAACGCCGCGGCGCACCTTCCGAGATCGCCGCGGTGGTGTCGTTCCTGACCGGCCCGGACGCGTCGTTCGTCACCGGGCAGACGATCAATGTCGACGGCGGATGGGTGATGGCGTGAACATCTTCGGATCTGAGGTGTCGGTGGCCGCGTTGCGGGAGCGGACCGGGGACCTGGCGAGTGTTGCCGGGGTTCGGGAAGTTGTGCTGGGCAACGGGGTCGAGCGCGGCGTACGGGCGGTCCAGCTGCGGAGTGCTGCCGGGCTCGAGGTGGAGGTGCTGGTCGATCGCGCGCTCGATCTGGGAGGTGCCCGGTTTCGCGGCGTACCGTTCGGGTGGCGGTCGGGGAACGGGTTCCGGCATCCGGGGCTGCACGAGCACAGCGACGAGGGCGGGCTGTCCTGGCTGCGGGCGCTCGACGGGCTGCTGGTGTCCGGCGGGCTCGACCACACGCTGTTCGGGAACGAGGTCGACGCGACGCAGTACCGGTATCCGCCGAAGCGGACCGTGGCGCACGGGCTGCACGGCCGGCTCACCGCGATCCCCGGGCGGCTGCTCGAGGCAGGCGAGGTGTGGGACGGCGACCGCTGCACGTTGCGGGTGCGGGGCGAGGTCGTGCAGGCGACGTCGTTCGGTGAGCACCTGCGGCTGACCCGGACGATCGAGGTCGACTTCGACGGGCTCGAGATCCGGCTGTACGACGTGGTCGACAACGTCGGGTACGAACGGACGCCGCACATGTTCCTGTACCACCTGAACTTCGGCTGGCCGGTGATCGACGCCGGGACCGAACTCGTCGCGCCGATCGCCGAGACGACCTGGCAGAGCGACTCGGCGGCCGTGCAGGGCGTCTCGTACCGGGTGCTGCCAGACCCGCAGCCGGGGTTCGTGGAGCAGGTGTACGAGCACCGCCTGGTCGCCGACGAGGACGGTCGGCACCGGGTCGCGCTGATCCGCGGCGACAGTACGTTCGGGGTCGAGGTGAGCTGGGACGCGGCCACCATGCCGAGCTTCTTCGAATGGCAGAACCTGCGCAGCGGCCAGTACGCCGTCGGCCTCGAACCGTCGACGCACCACGTCACCGGCGACGCAGCCGCCCGCGAGGACGGGTCGATGACGTGGCTCGAGCATGGCGAGTCCCGGTCGTACCGCACCACGATCCGCGTCCTCGACGGCGTCGAGGCGACCACCGCCGCCCGGGACGCCGTACGCCGCGTGGCCGGGCAGCCCGAAGGGAGCAACCTATGACGCGCAGCATCCTCGACGGCTATCGGGTGCTCGACTGCTCGATCGCGATGGCGGGGCCGTTCGCCGCGCAGCGCCTCGGTGACCTCGGCGCCGACGTGGTCAAGGTCGAGCCGGTCACCGGCGAGTGGCAACGGCACGCCGCGGCCGGCGGCGCGCAGGGGAACGCGATCAACGTGTCGTTCCTGTCCCTCAACCGGAACAAGCGCTCACTCGCCGTCGACCTCAAGTCGGCAGCCGGGAAACAGGTGCTGACCCGCCTGGTGGAGACCGCTGACGTGTTCCTGCAGAACTACCGGCCCGGCGTGGCCGAGCGGCTGGGCGTCGACTATCCGACGCTGTCTGCGGTCAATCCGCGCCTGATCTACGTGTCGATGTCGGGGTACGGCGAGGACGGGCCGCACCGGAATCTGCCGGGCCAGGACTTG
The DNA here is from genome assembly GCF_017876295.1 of Kribbella aluminosa. Classification (NCBI taxonomy): domain Bacteria; kingdom Bacillati; phylum Actinomycetota; class Actinomycetes; order Propionibacteriales; family Kribbellaceae; genus Kribbella; species Kribbella aluminosa. Next base: position 3,083,195 of record NZ_JAGINT010000001.1, read on the forward strand.
TTGCTGCAGGCAAGGTCTGGGGCGATGCTGTCGACCGGCCGGCACGGCGAGCCGCCGCAGCCGGCCGGGCAGTACCTCGTCGACGCCGTGACCGCGTCGACCGCGTTCGAGGCGGTGCTCGCGGCGTTGCTGCATCGGGAGCGGACCGGCGAGGGGCAGCTGGTGAAGGTGAACATGCTGGACGCGATCACCACGCTGCAGATGCAGGAGCTGTCGGTGTTCACCGCGGGCGGGATCCCGCAGCAGCGGGGGTCGGAGCCGCATGCGCACGTCTACATCAGGGCGCCGTACGGGACGTTCAAGACCGCGGACGGCTTCCTCGCGCTGGCGATGCCGGACCTGCCGACGCTCGGGCGGGTGATCGGCGAGGACCGGTTCCTGGAGATGGACTCGGAGGTACACGGCTGGACGCATCGCGACGAGCTGTTCCGGCTGACCGCCGAGCGGCTGCTGCTGCGTACGACGGACGAATGGCTGACGGCGTTGACCGAGGCCGGGATCTGGTGCGGGCCGGTGTACGACTACCAGCAGTTGGTCGACGATCCGCAGATCCGGCACAACGGAACCTTCGTCGAGTACGACCACCCCACCGAGGGCCGCGTCAAGACACCCGGCTTCCCGTACACCTTCGAGAAGACCCCCGCAACGGTCGAGCGCGGCGCACCCCTGGTCGGCGAACACACCCGCGAGATCCTGACCGAGGCCGGCCTCACTCCAGACGAGATCACGGAGCTGCTGGACGACGGGACAGTCGCCGAAACCCGCCTGGAGGACGCCGGCAGGCGCTCGCCCGCCCCTGACACCCGCTCGGCGGGCGTGGCCCCCGATATCGGGGTGCGGTGATGGGGTCTTACCGCGGGTTGACCTGGGATCATCCGCGGGGGCGGGACGCGCTGGTGCAAGCGTCTGTGCAGCGCGGGATCGATCTGGTCTGGGACGTGCATCCGTTGAGCGGGTTCGAGTCCACGCCGATCAGCGAGCTGGCCGAGCGGTACGACGTGATCGTGCTCGACCACCCGCATCTCGGCGACGCGACGGAGTACCTGCAACCGGTCGACGACCTGCTGGACGGCGAATTCGTCGGGCCGAGTGTCGCGTCGTACCAACTGGACGGCCACCTCTGGGCGCTCCCGCTGGACGCCGCCACCCAGGTCGCCGCGACCCGCACCGACCTCGCCGGCCCGCCGCCGCGGCTCTGGCCGGAGGTGATCGCCCTGTCGCACCGGGCACCGGTAGCCCTGTGCGTCGCCGGTCCGCACGCGCTGCTCACCTACATGTCGATCTCGGTAGCGCTGGGGGAGGAGCCCACCTTCACCCCCACCGCCACCGCCCAACGCGCGCTCGAACTGATGACCGACCTGGCAACCCGCGCGCCCAAGGACACCCAGACCCTCGACCCGATCGGCCTGCTGGACGCGATGGTCTCCGACGACACCGTCGCGCACTGCCCGCTGGTCTACGGCTACGTGAACTACTCGTCCACCACACTAACGCGCCGCGTCACCTTCACCGACGCGCCATCGGAGTACCCAGGATCGAGGCCGGGTTCGACGATCGGCGGCACCGGCCTGGCGATCACGCGCCGTTGCCCGGCCACCCCCGAGCTCCTCGACCACCTCCGCTGGTTGCTGTCGGCAACAGCACAGGAGACGTTCGTACCGGCGTACTCCGGCCAGCCCGCCCGACTCAGCGCCTGGACCTCGGACACGGTCAACGCACCCGTCGCCGGCTTCTACCGATCGACGCTGAGCACCATCACGTCAGCCTGGGTACGACCCCGCAACCCCGGCTACATCGAGTTCCAGACCGCGGCCGGCGAGTTGATCCGGGACATCGTGTACGGCGACGTCACGACCACCGCGGGCCTCGACCAGCTCGCGACCCTGTGGAAAGGCATCGGCAATGAGTGAAGAGGTGCAGTTCGAGCAGCACGGCCAGGTCGCCGTCATCACCCTCGACCGGCCCGCGAAACTGAACGCGGTGACCGCAGGCATGTCCGACGCGCTGGTCGGACTGGCCCGGCACTGCAACGATTCCGACGACGTACGCGCCGTCATCCTGACCGGCACCGGGCGCGCCTTCAGCGCCGGCTCCGACATCGCGGAGCTCGACAAGTACCCGACCCCGTGGGCGTTCCGGAACCGCGCGGACTACTGCGACGCGCTCAAGGTCCTCCGGAAACCGATAGTTGCCGCAGTCAACGGGTTCGCCCTCGGCGGCGGACTCGAAACGGCGCTGATCTGCGACATCCGCCTGGCATCGAGTACGGCGGTGTTCGCGGCGGCCGAGGTGAAGCTCGGATGGATCGGCGGCGGCGGGATGTCCGCGCTGCTGACCCACACCGTCGGTCCGGGAAACGCCGCGCTGATGCTGATGACCGGCGACCCCGTCGACGCACAGCGCGCGCTGACCTGGGGGCTGGTCAGCGAGGTCCTCGAGCCGGACGCCCTGCTGCCCCGGGCGCTGGAACTCGCCACCACGATCGCCTCCCGCGCCCCGATCGCCGTCGAGACCGCGAAGGCCAACGTGTCGGCCGCCCTGAACATGCCGCTGGAACAGGCGGTCGCCTACGAACGCGACGTACAGACGATCTGCTTCGCAACCAGCGACGCCGCGGAGGGCCGCGCAGCCTTCGCCGAGAAACGCGCCCCCCGCTTCACCCGGACCTAGCACCGCCCCATTGCGCGAGGCGCGCGACCTGTGCGCCACGCGGGATGGAGCCCCGGGGCGCCGGTGGCAGCCGCACCCCACCGCGCTGAGCATGCGGATCTGGTCCACAAGGGCGACCCACACCGTGCCGTCCGTGTGCAGGGCCGACAGGTAGAGCACCGGCGGGACACCGTACGCGCGATCCCGATCACGCTCAGGTGCACTACCCGACCGGTCGACACCTCCTGTTGAGAATGCACACCACCTGGCAACAACCACCCGCACAGGCAACATAAGTTCCGGTTGACCCGTAAGTTGGTGGGTTGTCCCGCCGTGCAAGGGGTCAACCCACCAACTCACGGGTCAACCCCGCGCTGTTTAGGGCGGAGGTGGCAGCACCATGAGCTCCTCCTCTCGGAGCAGCGCCAGTTCCCTACGCCGGACGTTCGAGTCAGGTGCATCGCCGGCCCCCGCCGCACCTCGCCGTGGAGCTGATCGGAACCCCACCTTGGGCACCCATCAACCACCTTCCGTGGCGAAATCTGGTTGCCCCATGCCCAAAGCGCCAGCAGCACCGTGGACTCGCCCGGGCGGGGGGCGTGGGTGCCCAAGTTCGGCTCGGCGAGTGGCAGGGGCGTGTCGTCGGCAATCGTTTGCGGACGGCGAGGTGGCGACATTCGGCGTGGATCCGCCGGGTACGGGCGGCCTGTGGTCCGGTCGATGCGAGGTTGGGGCGGCGCTAGGGTTTTAGGGTTCGGCGGATCCAGTTCTCGATGCCGGCGACGTGGGTGAGCGACAGGGCGGCGGCGACGCTCGGCTGGCGCTCGCCGATCGACAGGGCGATCGCTCGGTGCTCGCGCTGGGTCTGCCCGAACGCGTCCTCCTGAGTGACAGCTCGCCACGCCCGCGCCTGGTGCGTCCGACCGGCGACGCTGTCGATCAACGAGCAGAGCACCGGGTTGCTGGCGGCCGCCGCGATGCGGTGGTGGAACTCGAGGTCGTTCGCGACCAGCTCGCCGATCGGGCTGTCCGGGTCGACGGCCTCGGTCAGCGCCAGCAGTCCGGCCGCGTCGTCGTCGTTCATCAGCCGGGCCGCTTTCTCGGCCGCCATCGGTTCGAGTGCCCGGCGTACCTCGAACAGGTCGAGGATGCTGGAGTCCTGGTGGAAGTCGATGATGAAGCTCATCGTCTCCAGCAGCAGGTCGGGCGTCAGGCTGGTGACGTAGGTGCCGTCCCCGCGCCGTACGTCGAGGATCCGCAGCATCGACAGCACGCTGACCGCCTCGCGCAGCGGGCTCCGGGAGATGCCGAGCTGCTCCGCGAGGTCGGCCTCGCGGGGCAGCTTGTCACCCGGCTGCAGCCGGCCGTCGAGGATCATCGCCTTGATCTTCTCGATCGCGACGTCGGTCAGCGCCATGTACTGCCTTTCGGTCTTCCTGCGGCCCCAGTCGTTCGGCCCAGTCGTTCGGCCCCAGTCGTTCAGCCCGGTCTTCCGGCCCGGTCTTCCGGCGTCAGTCTTTTGGACGCAGCCGCAGCGTAGCCATCCCGCCGTCGACGGCCAGCGCCGTACCCGCGGTCGAGCCGGAGGACGGCCCTGCCAGGTAGACGATCGCGAGCGCGACCTCCTCGGCCGCGACCAGTCGGCCGTGCGGCTGGCGAGCGTCGAGCGCGGCGCGCTCGGCCACCGGATCCGGTGCAGCGTCGAGGAGGCGCTGGACCCAGGGTGTCGCCGCCGTACCGGGGTTCACGCAGTTGACCCGGATCCCTTCGCGGAGGTGGTCCGCGGCCATCGCCATGGTGAGCGACTGCACCGCGCCCTTCGTGGTCGAGTACAGCGCGCGCTGCGGAATACCTGTGGTCGCGGCGACCGAGGCGACGTTGACGATTGCGGCGGCAGGCGACTTCCGCAGGTACGGCAGGGCGGCGCGGCTGACCCGGACGGCGCCCATCACGTTGACGTCGAACACCTTGTGCCACTGGTCGTCTGGGTTGTCCTCGACCGTGCCCTGGGCGCCGATGCCGGCGTTGTTGACCAGTACGTCGATCCGGCCGAACGCCTCCACGACCTGCTGCACCGCCGTACGCACGCTCTCGTCGTCGGTGACGTCCGCCTGGATCCCGAGTACGCCGTCGGGGGCGCCGGACGGGTCGAGGTCGAACGCCGCCACGCGCGCGCCGCGGGCCGTCAGCTCGCGGGCCGTCGCCGCGCCGATCCCGGAGCCGCCGCCGGTGACGATCGCGACCAGGTCGTCGTACTCCGCGCCGCTCATCTGCGGGCCTCGTACGCGACGTACTCCTGGCGCTGCCGGCCGAGACCGTCGATCTCGACCTCGACGACATCACCCGGCTGCAGGTACGGGAACCGGCCGGAGAGTGCGACGCCTTCCGGCGTACCGGTCATGATCAGGTCGCCAGGGTCGAGCACCATGTACTGGCTCAGGTGGTGGATCACGGTCGCCACGTCGAAGATCTGGTCGGCCGTGCTGGAGTCCTGCCGCGGCTCACCGTTGACGAAGCTGCGCAGCGTGAGCTTCTGGTGCTCGACCTCGTCGGGCGTGACCAGCCACGGACCGACCGGGCTGAAGCCGGCGGCGATCTTGCCCTTGCTCCACTGACCGCCGGACTGCTCGATCTGGAACGCCCGCTCGGACAGGTCGTTCGCCACCACGAACCCGGCCACGTGGTCGAGGCTGTCCGCGGGAGAGTCGAGGTACGACGCGCGCTTGCCGATCACGACGCCGAGCTCGACCTCCCAGTCGGTCTTGGTGCTGCCGCGCGGGATCGTCACCGGGTCGTTCGGGCCGGCCAGCGTGTTCGGGGCCTTGAAGAAGATCACCGGCGACGACGGCGGCTCGGCGCCGGACTCGGCGGCGTGCGCGGCGTAGTTCATACCGATGCAGACGATCGCACCCGGCCGGCTGATCGGGGCGCCGATCCGGAGGCCGTCCGCGTTCTCGACCGGCGGCAGTTCACCGGCGGCCAGCGCGGCCGCGACCCGGGCCGGTCCGCCGGACTCCCAGAACCGGGCGTCGAGGTCCGCGGTGATGCCGGTGAGGTCCCGTACTCCGTCGCCGGTGACGACGACCGGCACCTCCGCGCCGACCGGACCTAAGCGGGCGAACTTCATCTACTCCTCCAGAGATCTTATCTTTAGCCGCGTCGCTGGCGGTTAAGGTGGCTTTTGCTCACCTTGACACCTGAAACATGTGATGTCTAGCGTCGTGCTCACAGTTCAGACACCGGGAGCAGATGTGATCGACGTACCGCGGTTCGGGCTCGGGTGCGCGCCGCTCGGCAACCTGTTCGAGGAGTTCTCCGACGAGCAGGCCGACGCGATCCTGACCGCGGCCTGGGCGTCCGGCGTCCGGTACTTCGACACCGCGCCGCACTACGGCCTCGGCCTGTCCGAGCAGCGCCTCGGCCGCTTCCTCGCCACCAAGCCCCGCGACGAGTACGTCGTCTCCACGAAGGTCGGCCGGCTGCTCCGCGACAACCCGTCCTGGGACGGTACGGCGATGGACGCGACCGGCTTCGTCGTACCGGCAAGGCTCCGACGGGAACTCGACTACTCCGCGGCCGGCGTCCGGGCCTCCGTCGAGGACTCACTCACCCGACTCGGCCTGGACCGGATCGACATCCTCTTCGTCCACGACCCCGAACTGTCCGGAGACCCGCGCGCAACGGAGTCCGCCCTGACTGCACTGGCCGACCTCCGCACCGAGGGCCTCGTGGACGCGATCGGCACCGGCTCCCTCGGCATCGACGCCCTACTGACGACGGCCCGCTCCGGCCTCGCCGACGTACTGATGGTCGCCAACCGCTACACGCTCCTGGACCAGAGCGTCGCCCCCGACCTCCTGTCGGCCTGCGACGACCACAACGTCCGGATCATCGCCGCGGCCGTCTTCAACAGCGGTCTCCTGGCGACCACCCCACACCGAAACGCCAAGTACGACTACTCCGCCGTACCCGACGAAGTCCTCACCCGAGCCCTCACCCTCAACACCATCTGCACCAGCCACGGCGTCCCCCTCCCCGTCGCCGCCCTCCGCTACCCCCTACAAGACCCCCGAGTCCTCGCGGTAGTAGCCGGCGCCACCACCCCCACCCAAATCCACCAGAACCTCGCCCACCTCACCACCCCAATCCCCCCAGCCCTCTGGCAGGACCTGGCCAACCACGGCCTGATCCCTGAGCTGAGACGCGTCCCCGGGTAAGCGCTCCAACGGGTCGTGAGACAGGTTGTGGTGGGTTGGGACCTGGTATTACCTGTCTTCTGTCACCAGTGCCTGTCCCCGGCCCCACCGTCGCTCCGCAGTGAGACGACCGTGACGTGTCGATCCGGCTGCCGTGCCGCACGGAGCGAGGTTGCTCGTCCCGGGTCACGCCGAGCCGGTTCACCTTTGAGATTGCCCGTTCACGCCCTGCATACGGTTGGTGAAGGGGCACGGTGATGGCTGAACCTCTCAAATGGCCTCCGCTGTCAGGGGTCGAGCAGTCGTTTGGCGCGAGCGATCGATGGGGTGGACGCGGTGAGGTTCGCCCCGCGTCGGGCGGCGGGCTGCACCAGCAGGATGGCGATGCCGCTGCCGGCGCTGCGGACCCGCTCGACGGCGCGAAGTTCGCCATCGGCCTCGAGTTGACCGTCCGCGCTCGCGCCCGCGTGCAGCCAGCGTCATCCCGCGCACGTGTACCTGCGCGAGGCGGCCACTGCGATCATGCCGGGCGAGAGTCCGGAGCGCGACGAGGTCTACTGCGGGTGGCCAGCCGCCCCGAGGTCACCTAGCAGCACGGCTACTTCCACGCCGGCGCCACCAGCTCGATCCGCCTCGCCACGCCGTACGTCACTGCCTCGGCACGCCGTAGGTCACTGCGTCGGCACGCCGTAGGTCACTGCGTCGGCACGCCGTAGGTCACTGCGTCGGCACGCCGTAGGTCACTGCGTCGGCACGCCGTAGGTCACTGCGTCGGCACGCCGTAGGTCACTGCGTCGGCACGCCGTAGGTCACTGCGTCGGCACGCCGTGGGTCACTGCGTCGGTGCAGAAGGAAAGCTGCGGGGGCCGGCGGCGCGGCGGAGGCGGTTGGATATGGCTAGGCCTAGGCCTTGTTCTGGTGGGAGGGTGGCGAGGATCAGGTCGCAGCCTTGTTGGTCGAGGGTGCGGAGGTAGGAGAAGAGGCCTCGGGCGTAGTCGGCGAGGGAGTCGGGGAGGGGTACGACTGCGTGGGCCTCGATAGGAGTGCCGGCCAGGGGCGGTGGGAGGAGGACGCCGACCTTTTCGCCGGTATGGCGGGCGGCTTCGGCGACGAGGTCTTCCGGTTCGACCAGTACGACGCGTGCTCGGGGCGCGTAGTGCGACGGGTGCTGGCCAGGCACCCGGACCGGGCTCGTCGACGGTACGGCGAGGGGGTGTCCGAGGGCAGCTTCGAGGTCCTCGCGGGTGACGCCGCCGGGGCGGAGGACGGTCGGGGTCGCGCCGGTCACGTCGACGATGGTGGACTCGACGCCGACACCGCACGGGCCGCCGTCCAGGATGAAGTCGACGTCGTCGCCGAGCTCCGCGCGGACGTGCTCCGCTGTGGTCGGGCTGACCGAGCCGAAGCGGTTGGCGGACGGTGCCGCGACGGCGCCGCCGAACGCGGTCAGCAGCTCCAGCGCGACAGGATGGTCGGGCACCCGGATGGCGACCGTCTCCAGCCCGCCGGTGGTCTCGAGCGGCACCCGGCGGCCGCGCCGCAGGACCAGCGTCAGCGGACCGGGCCAGAACCTCTCGGCCAGCAGGCGGGCGGTGTCCGGTACGTCGTGGGCCCAGTCGTCGAGCTGCTCGGCGCTGCCGATGTGGACGATCAGCGGATGCGACGGCGGCCGGCCCTTGGTCTTGAAGATCCGGCCGACGGCCTCCGGGTCCTCGGCGTCGGCGGCGAGGCCGTAGACGGTCTCGGTCGGGATCGCCACCAGGCCCCCGGCACGCAGTACCTCGACGGCCTTCTCGATCTCCTGGGTTCCTGCCGGCACGCCCACCATCGTCTCACGGGCGGCGGACTGTTCTGAAAGGGTGGGGGCATGACTGATCGCCCTGTGCTCGTGCCGCCCGCCGGTTTGCGTGGCGAGAACCTCGAGGTCTGCTACGCCGCGGCGCTGCACAATCTGCTCGACGTCAACACGATCTCCGACGGAAGTACGGCGTACCTGCGCGCCGGCGGCGGGTACTCCGATCCGTGGACCCGCGACGCCGCCATCAACTCTTGGCACGCGGCGAGCCTGCTGTCGCCCGAGGTCGCCAAGCACACGCTGCTGAAGGTCTGCACCGACGGACTGGTTGCCCAGGACAACCAGTGGTGGGACCAGATCATCTGGGGCATCGGCGCCCGGCACCATCTGCTGGTGACCGGCGACACGGCCTTCGCCGCGGACGCGTTCCGGATCGCGGCCGCCTCGCTCGACATCCTCCGCCGGGACCGCTTCGACGCGTCGACCGGCCTGTACCGCGGCCCGTCGCTGATGCAGGACGGCATCGCCGGCTTTCCGGAACCGCCGTACCAGCCAGGCAATCCGTCGTCCTTCGTCCTCGACCACCCAGGCGCCGCGGAGCTCCGCTGCCTGTCGACGAACGCCGTGTACGTCGGCGCGCTCGGCGGTCTCGAACAGCTCGCGGCCGAGGCCGGCGCGGACCCGGCGCCGTACGCCGCGCAGCGGGCCGAACTCGTTGCCGCCGTCAACGAGCAGCTCTGGTCGGACGAGACCGGGCAGTACGGCTACTTCCTCGGACCGGACGGGCTGGACCTGCACCAGGAGACCGCCGGGCTCGCGCTGGCCGTCGAGTTCGGCATCGCCGGGCCGGAGCGTGCGGCCGGGCTCGTCGCGGACATCCACCACGAGCCGTTCGGCGTGGTGAACGTCTGGCCGCACTTCCCGCGTTTCGACGCCGACCACCCGGGTCGTCACAACGCGATCTGCTGGCCGATGGTCATGGGCCTGTGGGGGTACGCCGCAGCCAAGGCCGGGCAGGCGGCGGAGTTCGGCCGGACGGTCGACGACCTGGTCAGGTTGTTCCGCTCGAGCGGTGACGAGTTGTTCGAGCTCTACAACGCGACCACCGGCGAGGTAGACGGCGGCTGGCAGGTGGGCCGGCGGTGGGAGTCGCTGCCGCACCAGACGTGGTCCGCCACCGCACTGCTACGGCTGGTCCACGAGGGTCTGTTCGGGCTCGAGTTCGGCACCGACGGCATCACCGTGCGCCCCACGGTGCCCACGGCGTACGCCGGTGAGTGGTCGCTGCGGTCGCTCCGGTACCGGGCAGCGACGCTCGACCTCACCGTACGCGGCGAAGGCACCGAGGTCCGCTCCGTCCACCTCAACGGCCGGCCGCAGGACGCGCCACACGTACCGGCCACGCTCACCGGCCACCATCACCTCGAAGTCGTCGTCAGCTGATCACCGTGATCTCGGGCGGCGCGGTCACCTCGGTCGGGCCGCCCGACACCGCACGGACCTCCAGCGGGCCGTACGGCGTCGGCACCGAGGCCTGCGCCCAGTCGAGACCGCCGAGTTGCGGCGCGACCCTGACCGTCGTCATCCCGGGCGCCGTCGGCCGGACGCCGAGCAGCGTCGCGACGTAGTGGTACAGCGGGTGCGCGCCCCAGGCGTGGCAGTCGCTGCGGGTCGGCTCAGGGTGCTCGATCACGGTGCGCAGGCCCCGGTCCAGCAGCCCGTACCAGAGGCCGAGCCGTTCGAGCAGGACGTCGGTCCGCCCGATCCTGTGGAGCGCCTCGAACAGGTAGTGGTCGAAGTACACGGTGGTCCGCGACAGCGATTCGTGCAGCATCGTCCGGACGGCCGTCTCGCCGTACTTCGCTCCCGCGAGCAACGCCAGCGATTGCGCATGCTCGCTGAAGGCGGTGTGCTCCAGGTCGTCGGCGTACAACCCGCGGTCGGCGTCGTAGAAGGCTTCGTCCGCCGCATCGAGCAGCTGGTCGGCCAGCTGTGCGTATTCGGCGCCTGACTTGCCCGTCCAGGTTTCCAGGTCGGCCGCCTGCCGCGCGACCAGGGCCAGTTGCAGCTGCAGCACGGCCGACACACCGTGCCCCGGGCCGGGCCAGTCGGCGTGTACTTCGCCGTCCTGGACGATCCCGGGCGGGCAGCCGGCGTCCCAGCCCGGCACCCAGTCGGTGAAGTTCCAGCCGTGCAGGGCCCGGAAGATCCCACGGTCGTCGACGGTACGGCGGTGTGCGTCGAGGGCGGCGCGGACACCCGGCATCAGCTCGGCGACGAAGGCGAGATCGCCGCGCCACAACGCGAAGTCGTGCACCATCGCCACCCACCACAACGTGAACGGCGGGATGGGAGACGACTGCCGGGACGGCGTCCGCGACAGCACCAGCCCGTCGTCCTGCTGGCTCCTGGCGAAAGCGCGAAGTGCCTGCCGGGCGAGGGCGTCGTCGCCGGTGGCGGCATACGCGATCAGGCATTGGAGCCGGGTGTCGCCGGTGTACTGGAGCTGCTCGTAGTACGGGCAGTCCATGGTCGTCTCGTGGCTGCACGCCTGCAGCGTCCGGAACGCGAGCGCGCCGACCTGCGCGAGCCGCGGGTCGCTGGCGGTGAAGCCGAGCCGGTCTTCGTACGGGTAGTGGGTCTCGCGGAAGCGCAGCCCGGTGATCGTCAGCGGTTCGGCGGCCGTGGTGACGAGGACCTCGACGTACCGGCCGGACTGCCACCACAGGGTGCTGTGTTGCTCGCGTCCCCCGCCGGCGATGAAGAGGTCGCCGATACCGTCTTCCTCGAGACCCGGCCGGCCGAAAAGCTTGCCTTCGACAACGTCGCGATGTCCCTTGCCTGCTTGGGGTTCCGTCTCGTACAGGGACTCCTGCCAGTGCACCCGTACTTCGGCGTCGCGTCCGCCGTCGAGGTCGAGGACCGGGTACGCGCAGACGTACTGGTCGAGGTCGATCAGCACCCGACGGCAGGTCCCGGGCGGCAGGACCAGCGCCGTACCGTCGAGCAACCGTTGCCAGTCGCCCCCTTCACCGTCCAGGTGGTCCGCCGGATCCACGACCCGATCACGTGTCGGCTCACCGGCCGGATGCTGCGCGATGTGACGGACGCGTGCGCCGTCGGCCCACCGCTGCGCGGGCGCGGGCAGGCGTGCCGGCACCAGCCGGCGTACGCCACCGCTCGGCAGCGCAGCGTCCCAGCCGCCACGTCCCGGATCGCCGTCACGTTCTGGATCGCTGCGGCGTCCTGGATCGCCGGCCGTGGCGGTCTGCCAGTCGAGGCTGTCTGTGCCGGTCTGCCAGCCCCACGGATAGGTACGGCCGTCACTGACGTGCCTGGCGCCGCATCCGTACCCGTCGCCCTTGGGACGTCGGCCGTGGCCGGGTAGTACAGCCGCTTGCCAGTCGGCGGTGCCGGTGTCGAGGCCGGGCGCTGCGAGCAGGAAGGTCGGCCCGTCTCCGAGGCTGAGCTGTGCCAGCGGTGCGTCGTCGCCGAGGCTCCACACGCGGGCGGCGAGCCAGTGCCCGCCGGCCGGCAGCCGGAGGCGGTAGCTCTCGAACGACCAGTGGCCGACCTCGCCCCGCGACGGGCCGCGGCCGACGAGGTCGCCGTCCAGCCACAGTTCGTACCGCTCGTCGGCGGACACGTGGACGACGGCCTCGGTTGCCTCCGCGCACTCGACCCGGAGCCGGAACCCGGCCACGTCCCCGCCCTCCGCCGCGCGGATCCAGCGCGCCGGCCAGGCGGCATCTCCCGTGAACGGGTCGTCGTCGAGCTGCAACCAATGGACGTCGGCGGTTTCGTGGATCGGCACCGGTCAATGGTGCCAGCGGCGCCGGTCATCGGGGTAGCCTGATCGCTGCCAGGCGAGCTCCGACGGAGAACGGCTGTGGAGGTGCGATGCGACTGGACGGCAAGGTCGCGTTGGTGACCGGCGGGTCTGCGGGGATCGGCGCGGCGGTGGTGGACGGCCTCGCCGCGGCCGGGGTACGGGTGATCGTGCACGGGCGCGACGAGGAACGCAGCGCGGCCGTAGCTCAGCGGGTCGGTGGTGCCGTCGTCCTCGGAGATCTGGCCGTGCCCGGCGCGGCGGCCGATGTTGCGGACGCCGCGATCGCCGTTCACGGGCAGGTCGACGTACTGGTCGCGAATGCCGGGGCCGGCTGGTCCGGTCCGTTCACGGGTCTGGGCGGCGACGAGCTGGACCGTCTGGTCACGCTCGACCTGCTCGCTCCGCTGCACCTGGTTCGTTGCCTCCTGCCCCCGATGATCGAACGGCGGAACGGTCACGTCGCTCTCGTCGGATCGGTTGCGGGTCGTACGGCGGTGGCGGGCGAGGCCGTGTACGCCGCCACCAAGGCAGCCCTCGACATCTTCGCGGAGAGCCTGCGCCTGGAGCTTCGTGATACAGGTGTTGGTGTGAGTCTCACCGTCCCCGGCGTCGTGGACACCGGGTTCTTCACCGCACGCGGCCGGCCGTACGACCGGAAACGTCCGCGGCCGGTGCCCGCCGCCGTGGTCGCGCGGGCGCTGGTCGATGGCATCACCAACGACCGCGCCGAGATCTGGGTGCCGGGCTGGCTGCGGGTCGCGCCGGCGGTCCGCGCGCTGGCCCCCGGTGTGTATCGCCGGCTGTCCGCCCGGTTCGGCGAGCAGGTGGTGTCAAGATGACCGGGATCGTGGTGCCGTCGGCCGACGCGTTCTTCCTGCATGTCGAAGGGACGGGCACGGCCCAGCACGTCGGAGGTGTCGTCGCCCTCGAACCGGCCGATCGGCGCCCGTCGATCGAGGAGGTACGAACGCTGGTCGCCGACGGATTCGCCCGGCTGCCGAGGATGCACCAGCGACTCGGACCATCGTCACGGTGGCGCCGGCTGCGCTGGATCGAGGACGAGCACGTCGACCTGGACTGGCACGTCACCGAGTACCGGTCGCCGGACGGCTGGGCCGGGCTGCTGCGTCTCATCGGCGACCTCGCCGAGCAGCCGATGCCGCGGGACCGGCCGCTGTGGCGGATCGTGCTGGTCCGCGACGTCGGCCCGGGTGGTGCGGACGCGCTCGTGGTGCTGCTTCATCATTCGATTGCCGACGGCATCGGTGCGGTCCTGCACACGTTCAGCCTGTTCGAGCCGCGCCCGGCGTTGCCGGCACCGGTGGGCCCGAGGCCCGGCCGGCTCGCGCGGGCAGCGGCCGTCGCCGTAGGCCTCGCCCAGCTCGCGACCGACGGCCCCGCCCGGCCGTTGCCGCCCGGTTCGCTACGTCGTGAGTTCGGCGTCGCCGAGGTCGAGCTGGAGGTCGTACGGCGGGTCGCTGCGGATCGTGGCGTCCGCGTGACCGACCTGCTGATCGCCCTGCTCGCCGACGGGGTGTACGCCGTGTCGACAGGGCTTCCGCGGACCCTGCGGATCTCGGTGTCGACGGTGGTGCGGACCTCGGACAGCGTCGTAAAGGGCGATGCGGTCGAGGGCAACGCGATCGGCGCGACCATGGTCAAGGTGCCCGTCGACGGGCGGCCGTTCGAGGAGCTGCTGGCCGAGGTGTCCGCCCGGAGCGAGCGACTGCGCCGCTCGACGCGAGCGCTGGCGGCCCGCTTCGTGATGGCGACCGGGCTGCGGGCGGTGCCGGAGCCGTTCGTCCGCTGGTTCGCGCAGACTGTGTACGGACCACGGTTCCTGCACGGGGTGGTGTCGAACATGCCCGGCCCGACGGTGCCGATGACGTTCGCCGGGGTGCCGCACCACCGCGTGTACCCGATCCTGCCGCTGGCGCCCGGTACGCCGCTCTCCGTGGGTGCCTTGAGCTGGGGAGGTGTGCTCGGGATCGGGCTGGCGACCGACCCGGAGCTGATCGACGCCGCCGCGCTGGCCGACCACGTGAACCGCGCGCTCAGGCGGTTATGGGCCGGGCCACTCGAGGGCGAGGAAGAGGCGAGCGCGTGAGTCGGGGTCGTCCAGGCGTTCGCCGTACAGGGTCCTGAGCCGTGCCATCCGGTAGCGCACGGTCTGCGGGTGGATGCTCAGCTCGTGGGCGATCGCCTGCCGGTCGCCGAAGTGCCGCAGCCAGCTGGCGAGGGTTTCGGCGAGCCGATCGCGGGCGGCGTCCGTCTCGCCTCCGAGCGGCGCGAGCATCTCGTCGCGCAGCGCGGCGACCAGCGCCTCGTCGCGCCAGACGATCAGTGCGTCCAGGTGCTCGTCGGCGAACACCGGGTCGTCGGACAGTACGCCGGTGCTCCGCAGCCGAACGGCGATCCGGGCGATCTCCAGGCTGCGCGGCAACTGCGCCAGCGTGACGGCGTTGCCGACCACCGCGCCCATCCCGGCGAGCTCCCGGCTGAGCTGCAGCCGGCGACCCGGACCGGACGGCTCCGGGACGATGGCGCCGACGACGAGACCGTCGCGCCGGATCGGCAGTGCGCCGGGCTCGAGCCTGGCGACCAGCGTGGTGGCGGCGTGGTGGTCGCCGCTGTAGATGACGACCGCGGCGGTGTCCGGGATCCGCCAGGCCGCCTGCGCGGCCGCGGTCCGGATCGCCTCGGCGCTCGCGCGGCCGGCGAGCAGCAGGTTCGCGAGCTCCTCGCGGCGGCGCTCCCGGGCCACCGCGTCGTCGATCTGCTCCTGCAGGTACCCGTTCGCGGCCGAGAACGAGAGCTGGTTGACGAAGACGAACACCGAGTCCGCCAGCGCCGCGAGGTTGTCGGGTGCGAACTCCAGCCGGAGCGCGGTCGCCGCGACGTGCCGCCACGCGACCCGGGCGCCGAGCTGGAAGGCGGTCAGCAACCGGGTCAGGTCGTTGCCCTCCCGGAGTTGGCGGCGGCCGATCTCCTCGAACACCGGGCGGACGGCCGCGTCGGCGCGTTCGGGTGTGGTCTCCTCGGGGTTGCTGAGGTTGGCGAGCGACATGTCGAGCAGCCGGTGCACGAACAGCTCGGCGGGCCCGAGGACGGCGTCCCGGTTGGTGTCCAGGAAGGCCGCGTAGTCGGGCCAGTGCTCGGCCAGCCGGTCGCGGACCTCGGCGAGCAGGTCCGGCAGATCGTCGAGCAGGGCCTTCTCGAGGCCGGCGCGATCGAAGGTGGCGATGGTCATGTGCCCTCCGCGGCAACTGTAACGCCGTGACAAGTTTCGGCCGCCGGAATGTTGACCAGCGGGGCAGAGTTGGCAGGAAACCGCTTCCGATGATGGAAGCGTGCATCCAGACGGACTGCAGAGCGCACTCGGCAGGAGGGAACACGGGGAGAACTTCCCTGTCGCGTTGAAGGTCCTCCCCGGTGGGCCGCGGGACGGACTCCATGCCATCTACGCCTACGCCCGTACGGTCGACGAGCTGGGCGACAGTTACCCGGGGGACCGGACGGCCGCGTTGCAGGCTTTCGCCGCCGACCTGGAGCGGATCTGGTCGAGCGGGCAGCCGGTGCATCCCGTCCTGCGCCGGCTGCTCCCGGTCGTTCGCGCCCACGACCTCCCGGCGGACCCGTTCCACCGCCTGATCCAGGCCAACCTGCAGGACCAGACGGTCACGCGTTACCAGACCTTCGACGACCTGCTCGGCTACTGCCGGCTGTCCGCCGACCCGGTCGGCCGGCTGGTGCTGGGTGTCTTCGGCGTCAACGATCCCGAGACCGAGCGGCTGTCGGATCTGGTGTGTACGGCGCTGCAGCTGGTCGAGCACTGGCAGGACGTCGGCGAGGACCGCCGGGCCGGGCGGGTCTACCTGCCGCAGGAGGATCTGACGACGTACGGCGTCCCCGAAAGTGATCTCGACGACGCCGAGGCGTCCGCGTCGCTGCGGCAGCTGATGATGTTCGAGACCGAGCGGGCCGCACAGCTGCTCGGCGAAGGGGCCGTGATCGTACGGCGGCTGCACGGCTGGGCGCGGGTGTCGGTGGCCGGGTTCGTGGCCGGCGGGCAGGCGACGGTCCGGGCGTTGCGGCGTACCGGCGGCGACGTGCTGGCCCAGGAGGCGCGGCCGTCGAAGGCTGAGACGATCCGGCTGCTGATCAGGGCGGTGGCGCGATGACGGTTGCGGAGGCGTACGTCGCGTGCCTGGACATCACCCGATCGGAGGCGCGCAACTTCTACTACGGCATCCGGTTGCTGCCGCCGCCGAAACGCAACGCGCTGTCGGCGTTGTACGCGCTGGCCCGGCGGATCGACGACATCGGCGACGGCGCCCTGCCGCTGGCGGACAAGCGGACCGCGCTCGCCGAGGTCCGCAAGGATCTGGGCCGGCTCGACGACCTGAGCGATCCGGTGTACGTCGCGGTGGCCGACGCCGCCCGCCGGTACCCGGTCCCGCTCGGCGCCTTCGAGGAGCTCGTCGCGGGGGTCGAGACCGACCTGGGCGACGTACGCGTCGGCGACTTCGAGGAGCTGGTCGTGTACTGCCGCCGCGTGGCCGGGTCGGTCGGCCGCCTGTGCCTGTCGATCTTCGGTACCGCGGACGCCGACTTCGAGACGCTCTCGCAGTACGCCGACCAGCTCGGCATCGCACTGCAGCAGACCAACATCCTGCGCGACATCCGGGAGGACTTCGGCAACGGCCGGATCTACCTTCCGGCGGACGAGCTGGAGCGGTTCGGCGCGCGGATCGCGCTCGACGAGCACGGCGTACTCGAAGACCCGCAAGGCCGACTGGCCGGCTACATCCGGTACGCCGCCGGCCGCGCGCAGGACTGGTACTCGCTCGGCTGGCGGTTGCTGCCGTACCTCGACCGGCGCAGCGGCGCCTCGTGCCGGGCGATGTCGGGGATCTATCACCACCTGCTCCGCCGGATCGGTGCGAACCCGGTGCTCGTGTACGACCGGCGGCTGTCGTTGTCGGCCGCGGAGAAGGCCCAGGTGGCGCTGGCGTCGTTGGCCGGGGTGCGCTCGTGAAGCGCGTGGCCGTCGTCGGCGGCGGTCTGGCCGGGATCACCGCGGCGCTGGAGCTGGCCGACGCGGGGTGTGCGGTGGTGCTGTTGGAGGGGCGGCCGAAGCTGGGTGGGCTGACGCACTCGTTCGAACGGAGCGGGCGGTGGATCGACAACGGGCAGCACGTGTTCCTCCGGTGCTGTACGTCGTACCTGCGGCTGCTCGATCGCCTGGGGGTGCGGGACCAGGTGCACCTGCAGCGGCGGCTCGACGTACCGGTGCTGAGCGGTCGGCACTCCGGGGTCGGGCGGATCCGGCGGAACGGGATGCCGGCGCCGCTGCACCTTGGCCCCGCGTTGCTGTCGTATCGCTGGCTGACTGTGGCGGAGCGGATTGCGGCCGTACGTGCGGCGCTCGCGATGAGGCGGGTGGACCGGACAGCCGCGGAGGTCGACGCGCAGTCGTTCGGGGACTGGCTGGCCGCGCACGGGCAGGACGCGCGGGCGGTGGAGGCGCTGTGGGAGCTGATCGGGATCGCGACGCTCAACGCCCGGGCCGAGGACGCATCGCTGGCGGTGGCGGCGACGGTGTTCCAGCTCGGACTGCTCGAGCGCAGTGATGCCGCGGACATCGGCTGGTCGTCGGTGCCGTTGCAGCAGTTGCACGGCGCCGCCGCCGCGCGGGCGTTGACGGCGGCGGGTGCCGCGGTGCGGTTGCGGGCGCGGGTCCGGGTGCTGGACGAGAAGGATGGTGGATGGGCGATCGAGGGCGAGACCTACGACGACGTCGTACTCGCGGTGCCGCCGGCCGATGCGGCGGCGTTGCTGCCGGATGGTGCGGTGGAGCTGCCGGGAGGATGGGCGGAGGCACTCGGTAGCTCGCCGATCGTCAATGCGCATGTGGTGTTCGACCGGGTGGTGCTGGACGAGCCGTTCGTCGCCGGTGTCGACAGCCCGCTGCAATGGGTGTTCGACCGTGGCACCGAGCCGGACGGCCAGTACATCGCGGTCTCGCTGTCCGCGGCCGACGCACTGATCGACGTCCCCGTCGCGGACCTCCGGGACGTGTTGGTACCCGCCCTCCGGCAGCTGCTTCCCGCGGCTGCCGACGCGCGTGTGAAGGAGTTCTTCGTGACCCGAGAACGCAATGCCACCTTCCGGCCGGCGCCCGGATCTGGCCGGTTCCGTCCCGGTGCGACGACGAATCGCGCCGGCCTGCACCTCGCCGGCGCTTGGACCGCCACCGGCTGGCCCGCCACGATGGAGGGCGCCGTCCGCAGTGGTGAGGCGGCTGCCGCGTCGGTGCTCAACGCCGCGGCAGTACCTGTTCCGGACGCTGCCTCATGACCGCCGTCGACCCGATGCCCTCGGCAACCAAAGCTCCGGAGCTGCTGGCCCGCGGGCGTGACCTGGTCGAGCCGTCGTTGCGGCAAGCCCTGGGCCGGCTCGACGACCACACCCGGCTGATCGCGTCGTACCACTTCGGCTGGTGCGACGCGGACGGCCGGCCGATGACCGGCAGTTCCGGCAAGGCGATCCGTCCCGGGCTGACGCTGCTGGTCGCCGAGGCCGTGTGCGGTACGCCGGAACCGGCCGTTCCCGGCGGTGTCGCCGTCGAGCTGGTGCACAACTTCTCGCTGATCCACGACGACCTGATGGACCGCGACACCCGGCGCCGGCACCGGCGTACCGTCTGGTCGATCTGGGGCGACGCGACCGCGGTCCTGGTCGGGGACGCGCTGGCCTGCCTCGCCGACGAGGTCCTGGACGAGTGCGACTCGCCGTACGCCGCTTGCGCCGGTCACGCGTTGGCGGTCGCGACCAGGGAGCTGATCCGCGGCCAGGTGCTCGACCTGGCGTTCGAGCAACGCGACGACGTCGGGATGGACGAGTGCGTCGACATGGCCGTCGGGAAGACCGGTTCGTTGCTCGGGGCATCGGCCGAGCTCGGCGCGATCCTGGCCGGTGCCGATGCGGCGGCCTGCGAGGAGTTCCGGAGCTACGGGCGGGAGCTGGGACTGGCGTTCCAGCTCGTCGACGATCTGCTGGGGATCTGGGGTGAGCCGGAGAAGACCGGCAAACCGGTGTTCTCGGATCTGCGGGCGCACAAGAAGACGCTGCCGGTGGTGTGGTCACTGGAGTACGGCGGGACGTACGGGCAGGAGCTGGCCGAGTGGCTCGCGAAGCCCGGCGTACCGTCCGAGGACGACGTGCAGCGGGCCGCCGTACTCGTCGAGCGCGCCGGCGGGCGTGAGTGGGCGCTGGCCGAGGCGGGGGAGCGGGTGCGGAGGGCCGGACGGGCCTTGTACATGGCGGGTGTCGACTCGGCCGGACGTGAGCAGTTCGACGAGCTGTCGCGGTTCGTCGCGGAGCGTCAACTGTGACGGCCTCGCGGTTGGCCGCGGACACACCGGTCGACGTTCGGGTGCAGGAATGCCTGGACGCGGCGGTGTCGTACCTGCGGTCTCTGCAGCATGAGGACGGGTGGTGGAAGGGCGACCTGGCAACCAACGTGACGATGGACGCCGAGGATCTGATGCTGCGGCACCTCCTCGGTGTGGCGACGGCTCGGACCGACGCGGAGACGGCGCGGTGGATCCGGTCGCAGCAGCGTGAGGACGGCACGTGGGCGACGTTCCCGGGCGGGCCTGGCGATTTGTCGACGACCGTCGAGTCCTGGGTCGCGCTGCGGATGGCGGGCGACGATCCGGCAGCGGCGCGGCTGGTCAGTGCCGCCGAGTTCATCCGGTCCGCCGGAGGTGTCGAGAAGGCGCGGGTGTTCACGCACATCTGGCTCGCGCTGTTCGGGCTGTGGTCCTGGGACGACTGCCCGGACCTTCCGCCGGAGCTGATCTTCCTGCCGAGCTGGGCGCCGTTGAACGTCTACAACTGGGCCTGCTGGGCCCGCCAGACGATCGTCCCGCTGACCATCGTGAGCGCGCATCGGCCGGTGCATCCCGTGGACTTCACGGTCGGCGAGCTGCGGTCGGGTACGCCGTCGGCCGCGCACGCGCCGCTGTGGCGACTCGACGGGGCGTTCCAGCGGCTGGACGTCGTACTCAACGCCTACACACGTTGGGGACCTCGCGGGCCGCTGAGCTGGCTGCGCCGGCTGGCGCTGCGGCGCGCGACCGAGTGGATCGTGGCGCGCCAGGAGGCCGACGGCGGGTGGGGCGGGATCCAGCCTCCGTGGGTGTACTCGTTGATCGCGTTGCAGCTGATGGGGTACCCGATCGACCATCCGGTGCTGGCCGCGGGGCTGCGCGGGCTCGACGGGTTCACGGTGCACGCGGACACCGCCGACGGTCCGGTGCGCTGGCTCGAGGCATGCCAGTCGCCGGTCTGGGACACCGGGCTGGCCGTGGCGGCGCTGCTCGACGCCGGGGTCGACGCCGACGACGAATCGGTGCTCAAGGCAACGGACTGGCTGCTCGCGGAGCAGATCGACGCGCCGGGGGACTGGCAGGTACGGCGACCGGACCTGGTCGGCGGGGGATGGGCGTTCGAGTTCGCGAACGACGGGTATCCGGACACCGACGACACCGCCGAGATCGTGCTCGCGCTGCGCCGGGTGGCGCACCCTGAGCCCGAGCGGTTGCGGACCGCGCTCGACGACGCGGTGACCTGGACGACCGGGATGCAGTCGGCCGACGGCGGCTGGGGTGCGTTCGATGCGGACAACACGGACACGACGGCGTTGAAGCTGCCGTTCTGCGACTTCGGCGCGGTGATCGATCCGCCGTCGGCCGACGTCACCGCGCACGTGGTCGAGCTGCTGGCCGCGGAAGGAAGGACCGAGACGGACGAGTGCCGGCGCGGGGTGCGCTGGTTGCTCGCCGCGCAGGAGGACGACGGGTCGTGGTTCGGTCGTTGGGGGACGAACCACGTGTACGGCACGGGGGCCGTCGTCCCCGCGTTGATCGCGGTCGGGATGCGGCCGGACGATCCGGTCGTCCGGCGGGCGGTGCGCTGGGTGGAGGAGCACCAGAACGCCGACGGCGGCTGGGGCGAGGACCTGCGCTCGTACGCCGATCCGTCGTGGATCGGCCGCGGCGACTCCACACCGTCGCAGACCGCGTGGGCCCTGCTGGCGCTGCTCGCGGCCGAGCCCGGCGGGGAGGCCGTCCAGCGGGGTCTCGCCTACCTGGTGGACACGCAGCGCGCGGACGGCGGCTGGGACGAACCTCGCTACACCGGTACAGGTTTCCCCGGCGACTTCTACATCGGCTACCACCTGTACCGCCTGGTCTTCCCGATCTGGGCGCTTGGCCGCTACCTCAGGACCACCCGATGACCGGCGTCGTCTGCACCCCGCTGTACGCCGAGTGGCTCGCCCTCCGAGCGGCACACCCCGTCCACACGGGTCGCTCCCGAGGCGCGCACCTCGAGGGCCCGACCCTCATCGCAGGAGTCGCCGGCGCCCTGATCGAAGGAATCGCCCCAGGCGACCTCGTCGTGGCAACGGAAATCCAACACGCCACCCGAACCACCCCAGGCGCGGAAGCAGCGGACTTCCGCCCGGGCCGGGAGGGGGCGGGCGTTCGCTGGGGGCGGAGTGTGTCGTGTGATGCGGCGGTGCTTGTGGCGGGTGAGCTGCGACGGCGGGGGTTCACCGTTCATGCCGGGCCGGTGGTGACCACTGATCATGTTGTCGACTCGGCGGCGGAGCGGGCTGGGTTCGCCGCGCGCGGGGCTGTTGCTGTTGATACCGAGTCGGGGCTGTTGGCGGGGGAGGGCGGGCGGAGTGTGGTGGTTCGGGTGGTTGTGGATACGCCGGGGCAGCCGTTGCGGGGGATCGGGATGCCGTGGCGTGGGGTGCGGGCCTTGCTGGAGTTGCGGCCTACGGCGGGGGTGATCAACGCGTGGAGCGCCGCCACGGGTGAGCGGGAAGTGTTGCTCGCCGCGCCGCGGTCGTTCTGTGCCGGTGTGGAGCGGGCGATCGAGACGGTCGAGCAGGCCCTGGAGCGGTTCGGCGCGCCGGTGTACGTACGCCGGCAGATCGTCCACAACCGGCACGTCGTCGGCGACCTCGAACGGCGCGGCGCGGTCTTCGTCGAGGAGGTCGACGCGGTCCCCGAGGGCAGCGTGCTCGTGCTCGCCGCGCACGGTGTCGCGCCGACGGTCCGCGCACAGGCCGCCGAGCGTCACCTCCGCGTGATCGACGCCACCTGCCCGCTGGTCTCCAAGGTGCACCAGGAAGTACGACGGTACGCCGGCAACGACAACACCGTCGTACTCATCGGGCACGCGGACCACGAAGAGGTCGTCGGCACCACGGGCGAGGCACCCGACCACGTGCTCGTCGTCTCCAGCCCCGCGGAGGCCGCGACGATCCAGGTACCCGACCCAACCCGCGTCGCCTACGCGATGCAGACCACGCTCGCCGTCGAGGATGCGTCCGAAACCGCGGCCGTCCTCCGCCGGCGCTTCCCGGCACTCAAAGGTCCCCGCACCGACGACATCTGCTACGCCACCAGCAACCGCCAGGCAGGCCTCCGCGCCATCGCCCGCCGGTCCGACCTGGTGATCGTCCTCGGATCCCAGAACTCCTCCAACTCCCACCGGCTCGTCGAAGTCGCCGAGGCCGCCGGCACCCCCGCCGTACTCGTCGACGACGCCGGCGAGCTACCCCTCGACCGCCTGGCCGGCGCGAACAGAATCGGCATCACCGCCGGCGCCTCCGCCCCGCCGGCCCTCGTCGACGAACTCGTCCGCTGCCTGTCCGGCCTCGGTCCGATCACGGTGACCGAGACCGGCGAGCCGACCGAGGACGTCCGCTTCGTGCTACCGAGAGAGGTGACCCAGCCGTGAGCATGCCGCTACGGCAGACCGTCCGCCTGGGCGGATACCTGATCAAGCAGAAGCTCAGCCGGCGGGAGAAGTTCCCGATCCTGCTCGAGCTCGAGCCCCTGTATGCGTGCAACCTGAAGTGCGCCGGCTGCGGCAAGATCCAGCAGACCCACGACTGGCTGAAGCAGCGGATGCCCGTGGAGCAGGCGATCGCGGCGGCCGAGGAGTGCGGCGCGCCGATGGTGTCGATCGCCGGCGGCGAACCGCTGATGCACAAGGAGATCGACGAGATCGTCCGGCAGTTGCTGGCCCGGAACAAGATCGTGTTCCTGTGCACCAACGCCGTACTGCTGCCGAAACACCTGCACAAGTTCACGCCGCACAAGAACTTCGCGTGGATGGTGCACATCGACGGACTCCGCGAGCGGCACGACCGGTCGGTGTGCAAGGACGGGGTGTTCGACGAGGCCGTGGACGCGATCAAGCAGGCGCAGGCTGCGGGCTTCCGGGTGATGACCAACACCACGTTCTTCGACACCGACAGCCCGCAGGACGTCATCGACGTCCTCGACTACCTCAACGACGACCTGCAGGTCGACAACATGCAGATCTCCCCGGGGTTCGCGTACGAGAAGGCACCCGACCAGGAGCACTGGCTCGGGCCGGAGGAGACCCGGCAGCTGTTCCGGAAAGCCTTCGGCGACGGGCGCCGGAAGAAGTGGCGGCTGAACCACTCGCCGCTGTTCCTCGACTTCCTGGAGGGCAAGGTCGACTTCGACTGCACGGCGTGGGCGATCCCGCTGTACTCGCTGAAGGGCTGGCAGCGTCCGTGCTACCTGATGGACGACGGGTACGTCGCGACGTACCAGCAGCTCCTCGACGAGACCGACTGGTCCAGCTACGGTCGCGGCAAGGACCCGCGCTGCGCCAACTGCATGGCCCATTGCGGCTACGAACCGACTGCGGTGGTCGCGACCCTGGGCTCGCTCCGGGAATCGCTGCGCGCGGCAGTGAGCTGAGCTGCTGGGCAGCCCAGCCACGCCCGTAGTTTCAGGAGTTGTCCGGCTCGTGTGCTGCATGTTTGGGCGGAAGGCGCGGCCGATGGCCCAGCTCATCCGCCGTTGCGCCCGATATGTCCAAGGTCGCCCGGACCGTTGATCGCGGTTGGGGAGGATCGCCCTCCCGGAACAGGAATCCTCCCCAACGCCAGGCCTCGGGCGGTCCGTGGGGCAGGGGCGACAGGTAGTGCACCGGCGGGACACCGTACGCGCGATCCCGATCACGCTCAGGTGCACTACCCGACCGCTGTTTGAGGGGTTCACCTGTCAATTGGCCGGTTCGCCTGCTGCACACCAGAGGCGAAGGGGCAATCCGGCGGGTGAACCCCCGAGATAGCGTTGGTTGCGAGGAACCTGGCAGTGGCAGCGCCTTGCCGTTCACGGATCCGGTTCGGAGGGCGTCTGGGAACTCTGCGCCGAAACGTGACAGGGGGCTCCTGTCGTGTCACGCCTTGTGCAGCGAGTAGCCTTGGCCGTTGGACTGGCGGACGGCGTGGTGGGGTACAGGGACGGATGTTGATCGGGGAGCGGTACCGGCTGGGCGCGTCGCTGGGGCGTGGCGGCATGGGTGAGGTGTTCCGGGCGACCGACGAGTTGCTCGGGCGCGAGGTCGCGGTGAAGCTGATGCTGCGGCCCGGCGACGACACCTCGGCCGTCGAACGGTTCCAGCGCGAGGCCCGGGCCGCGGCGCGGTTGAGCGACGCGCACATCGTCGCGGTGTACGACTTCGGCCAGTCCGACGACAACTTCTATCTGGTGATGGAACTCGTCGAGGGCCGCTCGGTCGCGGGCGAGATCGACGAGGACGGCCCGGTCTCCTGGGACCGCGCGCTCGCGATCGTCGAACAGGCCGCGGCCGGTCTGGCGGCGGCGCACGCGGAGAACGTCGTCCATCGCGACATCAAGCCGAGCAACCTGATGGTGTCCGCGGAAGGCATCGTGAAGGTCGCGGACTTCGGGATCGCGGCCATGCCCGGCGCGGAGACCAGCGAGCTGACGATGACCGGCCAGATCATCGGCAGCCCGTACTACCTGTCGCCGGAGCGCGCGCGGGGGCTTAAGGGCGGCCCGGAGTCGGACGTGTACGCGCTGGGCTGCGTGCTCTACATGTTGCTCACCGGCCGCCCGCCGTTCATGGGCGACCATCCGACCGCGGTCCTGTACCAGCACGTCGACACCGACCCGGTCCCGCCGAGTCGGCTCCGTCCGGAGCTCGCAGGTCCGTACGAGGGACTGCTTCTCCGGATGCTCGCCAAGGACCCGGCAGACCGCCCGACCGCCGTGGAACTCACCTCTGTACGGTCAGCTGCCGAGCGGTATCCCACCGTCACGCAGCGCACTCAGCCCGCTCAGCCCACTCAGCCCACTCAGCTGATCGCCAGACCGCCTGTCACCCGGCCTCCGGCTCCGCCCGCTCGCGAGCCCCGGAAGCCCCTGCTGATCGCCGCCGTCGCCGTACTGGCCGTGGGCGGCGCCGTCGCGGCAGGCATCGTCCTGCACAACACCAGCGGCAAGAACCCCCCGACCGTCGACGTCGGCCCTCAGGCGGGCACCAGCACCGGTACGCCGACCACCACGCCGACCGCGGACCCGTCCCGCTCCGACGGGGCAACCAACGCAAACCGCAGTACGACGAACACCCCGTCGTCGACTTCGTCCACCCCGAGCACCACCCCGTCGTCAACTCCGTCGACGCCGACGACCATCCCGACGACAACGCCCACGTCGACCCCGACGAAGTCCACCCCGACACCAACGCCCACTCCGACGAAGACGATCACCTCGACGCCGTCGTCCACGCCAACGTCGACCCCACCCACCACGTCGACGCCCCCCACCGGCTCGACCACACCACCCCCCTCGAGCACCCCGACGCCGTAGCAGTCGCGATGTGAATCAGTTCGCCGGCGAGGACAACCGAGGCCGGACGGTTCGCGTCAACTCCTGAGAGGGCGACGGAGAACCCTGCACCTACTCCGGGGCAGAGTTCGCAGACGCCCTCTGAGGTTCAGGTACTGACAGGATCGGGAGTCGATGTCGCACAGTCTGCCCACAGGCCACCGTCGGGGTCGGTTCAAGCATCGGGGGCGGCGGGCCCGTACGGCCTCGCGAGCGATCGGGCTGACGGTTGTCAGCGCGGCGGTTCCGGGGCTGGGGTTCTTGATCGGGGGACGGCGGAAGTTGGGGGCCGCCGTGCTTGCGGTGAGTGCCGGGCTGCTGGCGCTCGGTGTGTACGTCGGCCTGGCGCAGCGGGACTCGGTGATCGCGCTCGCGCTGTCGCCGTCCGGGTTGCTGGTGGCGACGGCGACCGTTGTCGTACTCGGTACGGGCTGGATCTGGGTCGTCATCAGCTCGCACAAGCTGCTCCGGCCGATCAGCATGTCCTACACCGGGCGGTTGACGGGGGCGCTGGTCGTCGGCCTGCTCTGTTTCGGGATCGCCGTACCGACGACGGTCACGGCGCAGACCGTGATGGCGCAGCGGGACCTGATCGGCAGCGTCTTCAAGTCGCAGGGGAGCTCGCGGAGCGCGACCCGGCCGACCGTGAACGCGAAGGATCCCTGGGCGCACATCCCGCGGCTGAACATCCTGCTGCTCGGCGGTGACAACGGCAACGGCCGGACCGGGACCCGCACCGATACGGTGATGGTGGCGAGTATCGACACCAAGACCGGCAACACCGCGCTGATGTCGCTCAGCCGGAACTGGATGCGGATGCCGTTCCCGGCGAACTCGCCGTTGCACGCGAAGTACCCGGACGGCTTCTGGGACCCGAGCCTCGGTAACGTCGAGCAACCCCAGTACTACCTCGACGCGATGTACGACACCGTCCCGAAGAAGTACCCCGGGCTCCTCGGCCAGACCGACAACGAGGGCGCCGACGTGGTGAAACTCGCGGCCAGTGCGGCTTTCGGTCTGGACATCGAGTACTACATGCAGGTCAGCCTGCAGGGGTTCCAGAAGATCATCGACGCGCTCGGCGGGCTGACCGTGAACATCAACTACCGGGTGCCGATCGGCGGCGAGTACGGCACCGGGCCGGGCGCGAACAAGGCGAAGTTGCCGTCGGGATACCTGCAGCCGGGACCGAACCAGAAGCTGAACGGCCACGATGCCCTCTGGTTCGCCCGCGGCCGGTACGGTCTCAGCGATCCGTCACGCCAGGAGCGGCAGCGGTGCACGATCCACGCGCTGGTGAACAGCGCGGATCCCGCCACGCTGGTGACGAAGTACCAGCAGATCGCCGCCGCGGGCAAGGAAATGCTCCGCACCGACATCCCGCAGGAGCTGCTGTCGGCGCTCGTACAGCTCGGCCTCAAGGTCAAGAAGGCGAACGTCACCAACATCGACCTGAACAGTGCGAAGAACTTCCCGTCCGGCAAGAACCCGAACTACTCCGGCATGCGCGAGATCATCCGCAATGCCCTGAGCGCGCACCCGGCGACGACGACGCCGGCGACGCGGAAGCCGGCCACCCACAAGACCACCCCCAAGCCGACCACGACCACGACCCCAGGCACCGCGCAGAACCTGAACGACGCCTGCGCCTACCACCCGACCACCGGCAACTGACCCAGAGCAGTAGGCGCCCGCGGGGGGAGCGGGCGCCTACTTTGGTGGAGAGGCTACTTGGCGTCGGTGACGAAGTCGGTCACGAACGCATTCACCACCTTCTGTACGGCGTCCTTGTTCGCGTCGACGTACGCGCAGTCCATGTACAGGGACGCGGCTGGGGGCGCTCCGCGGTCACCGCGGACGTCCGCACTAGGAGCTCACGTTTGAGTGGTTCACCCCTGAGGTGGTCCGTTAACAAGCCGCATGCAGGCGGCAAACGGACCACTTCGAAGGTGAACCACTCAAACGACGACAACCACCTGGTCCGACGTCGACTGACGCAGTACGACCGGCTGCAAGGGGTGCGGGCTACTTCTTGCGGACGTCGATCGCCAGGCTGATGCTGAACGCCGCGATCACCAGCACGCCGCCGAGCAGCGTGAGTGCGGTGTCGTTCAGGGCGCCGGTGAGCATCACGATCACCAGGACGGCGAGCGTGCTGACGATCGCGACCGCGATCTTCCAGTCGTCGCCGATGATGAAGTCGTACCAGAACTGGCCGAAGGCCTTCAGGAACTTCACTTCTGCACCTCCACCGGTACGACGGGGCTCGGGACGGCGGGCTTGCGGAGGACGGCGACGAAGACCCGGCTGAGCACCAGCCACGCCGCGATCAGGACCAGGATCATCAGGTCGTGACCCGGCCAGCCCAGGCTCTCCCGGCCGCTCCGGAAGATGCCGATCCCCTCGACCGCCCAGTACGTCCCGAAGGACGCGAGCAGCAGGCCGACGCCGTACTTGAGCAGGTTCTCGTTGATCATCGACAGCGGCCGCCGGAGCGCGATGGCGATCGCGAGTACGACGACCACGGCCGCCGCGGCGCCGGCGCTGGCGACCGGGATGTTGTTCGCGTTCAGGCCGAAGGTGAGGACGATGAACACGACCTCCATGCCTTCGAGGAACACGCCCTTGAACGAGACCATGAAGCCGAACAGGTCGATACCGCCCTTGGACTCACCGGCTGCCTTGGCCGCTTCGACCTCCTCGCGGTAGATCGCGTCCTCGTCGTGGACCGCCTTGCGTCCGGACGATCTGAGGATCGCCTTGCGGAGCCATTGCAGGCCGAAGATCAGCAGCAGGCCGCCGATCGCGAGCTGCAGCGCCGACTCCGGCAGCCAGGTGGCCAGCGCGTAGCCGGCGGCCACCGTGACCACTGCGAGTGCGGCCAGGGCCGCGAACGTTCCGGCCATCGCCGACCGCCAGCCGCGGGTGTACCCCATCGCCATGACGATCGTGGTGGCCTCCACCATTTCCACGAAACACGCGACGAACGTCGCGATGATCAGTCCCCACGTTGCCGCGTCCATCTCTCACTTCCTTCGGTGCAGATGAAACATATGCTGCACGAAACGATAGTTACAAACGGGGTGGGGTGTCAATCGGAGACGACGAAGACCCGGTCAAGGCGACCGGGTCTTCGGTGGCGGTCTTCGGTGGGGGTGAGGTCAGGCCTCGCCCTCGGTGCGTTCGTAGACGTCCGCCTCGAACTCCTCGAGCAGCCGCTCGCAGTCCGCGACCTTGTTCCGGGCCAGCTCCTTGCCGTCGGCACCCATCCAGTCGCGGCCCTCGACCTTGGTCAGCCAGCGCCGGAGCTTCTCCAGGTCCTGCCGGATCTCCTCGGCCTCCTCGAACGTGTAGTTCTCCCGGAACCGCTCGAACTCGATCTCCTTGACGAACTTGGTGTCGCACTCCTCGACGATCTCGGCGTACTCCTTGGCCGACTGGTCGCGGAAGCCCTCGGCGAACTGCTCGCGGACGTCGTCCTCGACGTCGTTGAGCGTCAGGAAGACGCTCGACCCGCCGAGCTCGGTCACCCGCGCACGAACCTTCTCCATCCCGGCCCGCAACTCCTCGCGATCGGGCAGCACGCAGACCGCCTGCTGGACGTAGAACCCGCCGAGCCGCTTCAGCTCGCGCCACACCGCCACCCGGGCCCGCGACGAGTCGCTGGGCACCTTGTAGATCAGCAGCAGCCAGCTCTCCGGCTTCTTCGGGTTCGTACGTCGGGTCGCCATGAGGACAGGCTATCCAACGGGTGTCAGGACAGGCCTGTGCCGACCGCGAGGCCGATCGCGAACGTGACCGCCGCCGACAGTCCGCCGAGCAGCAGCTGGCGGCCGCCGCCGTACCAGAACGGGCGGGCGGTGATCTTGCCGACGATGCCGCCGGTGATCACCAGGCCGAGCGCGCTCAGCAGCAGTGCGGGCAGGATGCTGCCGACGCCGAAGACGAACGGGATCAGCGGGATCAGCGCGCCGACCGCGAACGCGGCGAACGACGAGCCGGCCGCGACCCACGGTGACGGCAGGTCGTTGGGGTCGACGCCGAGCTCCTCGCGGACGTGGACGTCGAGCGCGACGGCGGGGTTCGAGGTCAGCTCGCGGGCCACCTCGGCGGCGAGCTCGGGCCGGAGACCCTTCGCCTCGTACATCAGCGCGAGCTCGCGCTCCTCCTCGGCCGGGTGGATCTCGAGTTCGCGCTTCTCGACGGCGATCTCGGCCTGCATCAGCTCGGCCTGCGACGAGACCGAGGTGAACTCGCCGGACGCCATCGAGCACGCGCCGGCCACCAGCCCGGCCAGGCCGGTCATCAGCACGACCTTGCCGGTCGCCCCGCCGCCGACGACGCCGGCGACCAGGGCGAAGTTCGACACCAGGCCGTCCATCACGCCGAACGTGGCGGGCCGCAGCCAGCCGCCGGTGACATCGCGGTGCGAGTGGTGGATCTCAGGGGACTGCTCCGCGAGTTCCGCGGTCATAAGAACATCCTTCCGGACTGAGGTGAGCCTTGCCGAACTGAGGTTTGCGTAACCTCAGTTAATCTGAATCACCTGTTACATCAGTCTATTCGTTACCGAAATCATCGGCAAGAAAGCTCACCTGACCGGCCACCAGCGTGGCCAGCACCGGCAGTGCACGCAGGTCGGCGTTGGACAACGTCGCGGGGTCCTCGGGGACCAGGACGAGATCGGCGGGGTCACCAACGATGAGCTGCCGCCGGCCGCCGGCGGCGGCCTTCAGGGCGGCGGGCAACGGGATCGCCTGCTCGACGTGCCACGGCGGCCGGTCGTCGTCGGTGCGGTGCACGGCGTCGGCGATCGCGTGCCAGGGATCGGGTTCGGCCACCGGGGCGTCGGACCCGAGCTCGAGCGTCGCCCCGGCGCGGAGCAGCGAGCCGTACGGGAACGCGGCCGCGGTCCGGTCCGGCCAGTGCCGGTCGGCGACGTCGCGGTCACTCATCGCGTGCTGCGGCTGGATCGACGTGATCAGGCCCGGCCGGGCGAACCGGGCCGCATCGGCGGGCCGGACCAGTTGGGCGTGCTCGATCCGGCCGCGGCAGCCGACCCGGTCGAACGCGTTCAGCGCGATCGTGTTCGCGCGATCGCCGATGGCGTGCACGGCGGGGTCGAGTCCGTTGCTGGAGGCAAGGGTCATCAGCGTGACCAGTTCGTCCTCGTCGATCAGCAGGAGTCCGTGCCGCTCACCGGCCGCGGCCTCCGGGTACGGGTCGTGGCAGTACGCCGTCCTGGTGTTCAGCGAACCGTCCGCGACCAGCTTGAACGGCCCGACCTCGATCAG
The DNA here is from genome assembly GCF_017876295.1 of Kribbella aluminosa. Taxonomy (NCBI): domain Bacteria; kingdom Bacillati; phylum Actinomycetota; class Actinomycetes; order Propionibacteriales; family Kribbellaceae; genus Kribbella; species Kribbella aluminosa. Next base: position 3,114,721 of record NZ_JAGINT010000001.1, read on the forward strand.
GCCGTGACCGCCCGGCACCGGGTCCCCGGTGTGCAGGCCGAGTTCGATCGCCTCGTCCAGCCAGGGCCGCCAGATCGAGGTCTTCACCCGGACAGGGACCGGGCCCTGCTCCGAGCGGCGCACCCAGTCGGTGCGGTTGTCGGCGTACTCGAAGTCGATGATCGAGGTGATGCCGCGGCGGGCGGCGGCGCGGGTTGCCTCGAGCACCCAGCGGTCGACGAGTTCGGGCGGTAGGTCGCGGGACAGGTCGTAGTTCACCTGGACGCAGTCCTGCTCCCGCAGTACGCCGGTCGCGTCCTCGCGGCCGAGGTGCTGCAGCAGCGCGGGGCTGAGCCAGATCGCGTGCAGATCCTGGCTCATCACCGCGACCCGTACCCCGGGCAGCGCCGATTCGAGCAGGTCCTTGTGCGGCGGCGTCGTCCACAGCCCGTCGCGGAAACCGTGTGCCATCACGACATCGCTCGCGGACACCGGCGGACGGTCTCGCAGCGCGGCGGCGACGAGCTCGACGGCCTCGGACGCCGAGCGGGCGCGCTGTACGTCGATCCGGCGCCGGCGCTCGGCCCATTGCGCGGTGTGCACATGGCCGTCGATCAATCCGGGCAGCAGTGTCGCGCCGCGGTGGTACAGCACCGCGTCGCCGGTCTCCGGGATGACCTCGCCGATCGCGGCCAGTCGATTGTCGACGATCCGCACGTCGACAATCGGACCGTCGCTGCCCAGCCGGACCTGCCGCAGCACGACCGGCTTCGCGCTCATCGGCCCACCCCGTAGGAGCGCATCGTTGCCGCGAGCTCCGGATTCGCGTGCACCTGATCCGCGTCGAGTCCGGTCAGTACGCCGGCCTGGTCGGCGGCGGGTTTGTCCTGGCTCAGCTTGGCTTTGGCGACGACGCGGGACGGCACCAGCCGGAACCCGGTCGTGTGCGGAGCGAGCTGTTGGGCGTACTGCGTCACCTGGTCGAGCCGGAACGGCTTCGGTCTGGCCTGCTCGTAGTGGTCGACGGTTCGGCTGAGTACGTCGTACGTCTCATCGGCGGTGAGCAGATCGGGCCGGCCGTGCAGGTGGCAGACGACGAAGTTCCAGGTCGGGACGTACGGGCCGCCGACGTACCAGTCCGGGGTGATGTAGCCGTGCGGGCCTTGGACGATGACGACGACATCGTGTTGTCCCAGCTCGTGGCTGTCGGCGTCAACGCGGGCGAGGTGGCCGACGATCGAGTGGTCCGGTTCGGCCAGGATCGGGGCGTGTGAGACCACGAGTCCGGTCGGCAGGTGGCTGACAAGGGTGACCCAGGAATGCCGGGTGACGAGGTCCTGGATGCGGGCGGTGTCGGTCAGGGCGTAAGCGGGGTTCTCCAGCATGCGAGAACGGTAGATTTCCGGCACCGGCCCCGGCTTTGTCGCGCGGCAACGATTGTCGGCGGGCGGTTGTCGGGGACGACAGGCAAGGACCAGTCAGTCGATCAACCGCAGCAGTCGCAGTTGCAGCCAGGTCGCGAGGATCTGGTCGCCGTCCTCCAGCGAGAGGTCGAACATCGTCTCGATCCGCCGGATCCGGTACCGCATGGTGTTCTCGTGGATGTTCAGCGCCTCGGCGGCCCGGACCGCGTCCCCGAACGAGCTCAGGTAGGTCAGCAGACTCGCGGCGTACTCCGTCCCGTGCAGCTGATCGTGTTCGCGAATCGCGCGCACCGGTCCGAGCAGTTGCCCCTCGACGGCGGCGCCCTGGTTCGCGACCATCCGCAGCACCACCTCGGTGCGCACCTGCTCGACGCTCGCGACCCGGGGTGTGGGTTCACCGCGGGAGGACCGCCCGCTGAGCACCGCGAGCACCCGGTCCGCCATCGCCCGTGACTCCGGTACGTCGGCGAGGCCGGCCGCGCAGGACCCGATGCCGACCAGTACGTCGAGGCGTCCGGAACGCTGGATCGTCGCCGCGAGGTCGTCGGCGAGCTTGAGCAGCCGCGGCGACGGCTCGTCGGTGGTCCGGGTCGGGAGGAGCGCGTAGACGACCCCGGAATCCGTGACACACAAGGCGCTCGAGTGCCACGCCTCGCAGTACAGCGTGACCAGGTCGACGATCCGCGACGCGGCCAGGATCGGCTCTACGTCGTCGCCGACCGGCGCGATCACCAGCACCAGGCTCGGCGTGTCCGGCTTGATGCCCAGCTGGGCGGCCGCGCTGCGGGGCGCGACCGCGCCGTCGAGCAGCAGCCGGAGGGCCTCGGTCCGCCGGGCGCGCTCGGGATCGCGTTGCCCGCGGGCGCGGAGCAGGTGCAGCGTGGTCGCCCGGGCGGCGTCGGCCAGGACGCGTTCCGCGCGGGCGACGACCGGCGGCCGGTCGGTCAGGACCCAGATCAGCCCGAGCGCCTCGGTGCCGGCCCGGACCGCGATCGCCATCCGGCTCGCGTACTCGGGGGCCGGGCTCTCGAAGTACACCGGGCTCTCCGAGCGCAGTACCGCCTGGTACTCCTCGTAGTTGGTCGGCCGCTCCGGGGTCTGGCGGCCGAGGATGCCGAGCCGGCGGATCTCGTCGATCTCCTGGTGCGGGAGGTTCGAGTACGCGATCACCCGGCCGGTCGGGTCCTCGATCGTGATCGCGCCGCCGACCGAGGTGGCGATCGCGTTCGCCAGCGCGAACAGGTCGCCGATTCCGATCGCGGCGAACCGGTCGGTGGCGTCGGAGAAGGCCGGCTCCTTGCTGGAGCTGATCAGCGCGTCGAGGTGCCGCCAGGCCATCTCGTCCGGGGTGCTCAGCAGCGCGATCCCCGCCTCGTCGGCGGCCTGCGCGAGCCTGGCCAGATCGTCCCCGAACGCCTTCACGACGACCGCCCGGTAGCCGGCGGCCCGGGCGTCGTGGACGGTGCCGGCGGCCTGGGTCGACGGGCTCCCGGTGAGCAGCAGGATGCCGGCGTCGGCCGGCGGCAGCGGCTCGCCCGGTCCGTGCACCACGACCTCGCGGACCTTGTCCGACAGCCGGCCGCCGGCGGTGATCACGTGCAGCGCGTGCGGGCCGAGGGTCTCGACGATCCGGTCCAGGGTCCGGTCCGGCGCGTCGGCGGGCGGTTCGACGGGCACGACAAAGGTCGCCGACGGGATCGACGACTCCGGGCTGGACCGCCCCTGTATCCGACCGTGCATACAGTGAGAATAGACGTCCTGGCCGAGATCGCTTTGTCGGATCCGACAAAGCGACCGATCATTCTGGTTGCATGGACCAAGGCCCGCCGACCCTTCGCCGACCCACTATGAGAGGCCCGTCCGGACGATCGAGGAGGCGACCCGGGTGCTGCCCGCGTGGCTGGAGACCGAGCTGCAATCCGTCCCGGAGATCGCGGTGTTCAGTACCGCCGACGAACTCGTCGCGGAGCTGACCCGCCTGCACGATCTCCACCCCGAACTGACCTCGTTGCGCCGGATCGGGACGTCCCGGCTCGGCGACCCGCTGTTCTGCCTGACGATCGGGTCCACCGGCCCTGACGCGTTGGTGTTCGGGCTGCCACACCCGAACGAACCGATCGGCGGCCTGACCGCGCTGCACCTGGCCGACCGGCTCTGCGCGGACGATGCGCTGCGGGAACGGCTCGGCCACCGCTGGCACATCGTCGCGTGTATCGACCCCGATGGGCTGCGGCTGAACGAGGGCTGGCTGAAGGGCCCGTTCACCCGCGAGCACTATGCGCGGAACTTCTACCGCCCGGCCGGCGACGAGCAGATCGAGTGGACGTTCCCGCTCGACTACAAGACGGCGTACTTCGACCAGGTGCTGCCGGAGACGGCGGCCTTGATGCGGCTGATCGACCAGGTCCGCCCGCAGCTGATGTGTTCGCTGCACAACACCGAGGTCGGCGGCGCGTACTACTACCTGTCGCGGCCGGAGCCCGACCTGCATGGCGTGCTGCAGGAGATTCCCGAGCGGCTGGGGCTGAGCCTGGACCGGGGTGAGCCCGAGTCGCCGTCGATGGAGCGGTTCGCCGACGGGATCTTCCGGATGCCGGACATCGAGACGATCTACGACTACTACGTCGAGCACGACGACCCGCTGCCGGAGAAGCTCGGCGGCAACAGCAGCCACTCGTACGCCCGCCCGTACGGCACGTTGACGCTGCTCAGCGAGCTGCCGCACTGGGACGACGCGCGGGTGAGCGACGCGTCGCCGACCACGACGACGTACGCCGAGGTGCTGCGCGAACAGGCGGCCGGGTTCCGCGACCTGGTCGGCTGGATGGAGGAGATCCTGGCCGCGACCGGGGACGAGCTGACCGCGGCGTCGGCCTACGTCCGGGCCAGCCGCTACTACACGCGGGTGCTCGGGCCGTCGCCGGACGGGATCGAGAAGCGCGCGGCGGAAGCGGAGGCCCAACGTCCCGCGACGGTCGCCGAGCTGGCCTCGGTCCGGGACTCCGTGCACATGTTCCGCCTGCGGTACGCCGGGATGCTGCTCCGGGCCCTCGACGGAGAGGTTGCCATCGGCAACGCTACGCCCGCGATCCGGGCCGAGCAGCGACGGCTGGCCGCGCAGTACGACGCCTGGCTCGCGGAGGCTGCGGAGGCGGCGTCGATGGTGCAGATCCCGATCGGCTCGCTGGTCGCGTCGCAGTACGCCGCGCTGGCCGCCACTGCCGAACACCTCGCCCGGACCCGTGCCCGTTAGCCCGCGGATCGAGCAGCTCCGCCAGGACCTCGCCGGAGGACCGACCGACGGCGTACTCGCGCGCTTCTGGGCCGAGGTGGCGCTGACCGGCACACCGCTGATCGAGCCGTACGACGAGGAGCAGCGGCTGGTCACCTTCCTGTGGAGGGAGGAGAAGCCGGTCGGGACCGTCGCGGTGATCGGCGGACCCGCGTTGTGGTGGGAGATCCCTGACAACCAGCTGGAGCGGCTGGACGGTTCGGACGTGTGGTTCCGGACGTATCTGGTGTTGGCGGATCATCGGGCGCGGTACGTGCTCTCGCCGGACGACTCGTTGCAGCCGCTGGCCGCCGCCGGTACGCCGGAAGCGGTCGCGCGAGCGGCGACCTTCGTACCGGATCCGTTGAACCGGTCGCCGTTCACGCTTCCGGGCGTCGTGGGCGACTCGGTCAGTCCGCCGCAGCACTTCTCCACCTTCGCGCTCGACCAGGCGACGCCGCGGGACTGGTGCGCGCCGCGGGCCGGCGTACGGCGTGGGGCGATCCGCGAGACGACCGTCGCTTCGGAGGTGCTGGGGAACGAGCGGACCCTCTGGCTCTGGGAGTCGGCGGTGCAGGGGCCCGATCCGGCGTTGCTCGTACTCCTGGACGGGCGCGACTGGAATGCGGCGTTGCCGATCTTCCCGACCCTCGACAACCTCGTCGACGCGGGCGAGCTGCCGCCGCTGGTCGCCGTACTGCCGGACAGTGTCGACTTCACGACCCGCGCCCGGGAACTGCCTTGTCACGAAGGGTTTCTGGGGTTTCTCACGGACGAGTTGTTGCCGTGGGCGCGCACATTGACCGGGGCGACGAGCGATCCGCGGCGGACGGTGATCGCCGGGAAGAGCTACGGCGGTCTGGCGTCGGTGTTCGCCGGGCTGCGGCGGCCGGACGTGTTCGGGACGGTCATCGCGCAGTCGGGCTCGTTCTGGTGGAGCCCGCCGGGCGAGGAGCCCGAGTACCTGCTCCGGCAGGTCGACCACGAGTTGTCGGTCCGGTTCTGCCTGGACGTCGGGCTGCAGGAGGGAGACTGGATGATCCCGCAGACCCAGCGCCTCGCCGACGCCCTCGACCAGTACGCCGACGAGGTCGTCTACCGCGAGTACAACGGCGGCCACGACCTGAACTGCTGGCTGGCCGAACTTCCCACCGAACTCCACTGGGCCTTCAGGCGTTAGGCCCACCAGTCGCGGCCGGCGATCGTGCCGATCCGGCGTTCGTTGTCCCAGCGGAAGACCTCGTGGCCCCGCTGGTAGGCGAGTTCGACGCGCTGCATCGGGTCGAGCGGGTCTCCGGACCAGATGCACAGGTCGGCGTCCTTGCCCGGGGCAAGGGATCCCAGCCGGTCCGCGATGCCCAGCGCGCGGGCGGGGTTGAGCGTGACGGACCGCAGCGCGACGTCCCGGTCGAGGCCTTCGCGGACGGCGTACGCGGCCTGGACGATCAGCAGGTTGGCCGGGATCACCGGGTGGTCGGTGACCAGCGACAGCTCGATCCCCGCCTCCGCGAGCAGTCGCGCGTTGCGGAACGCCCGGTTCCGGAGCTCCACCTTCCCGCGGCCGACGATCAGCGGACCGAGCAGCACCGGGATGTCGCGCTCGGCCAGGAGATCGGCCACCAGGTGCGCCTCCGTGCCGTGGTCGATCACCAGGTCGTACCCGAACTCGTCGGCCAGCCGGACCGCCGTACGAATGTCGTCCGCGCGATGGCAATGCTGCCGCCACGGGATCTCCCGTCGCAGGACCCGGCCGAGCGCCTCCTTGCCGAGATCGACCGGCGTACCGTCGTACTGCCGCGCCTCCGCCAGCGCCTGCCGGATCACCGCGGCGATGCCCATCCGGGTGGCCGGCAGCCGGCCGGCGTCGCCGTGGTACCGCTTCGGGTTCTCGCCGAGCGCGGACTTCATCCCGGCGGGGGAGCGGAGCACCATGTCGTCCACGGTCCGGCCGGTGCAGCGGACCGCGACGGTTTCGCCGGCGATCGGGTTGCACGATCCGGGGTTGATGCCGACCGCGAGCACGCCGCCGCCGACCGCGTCCCGGAACCCCTCGTCGGCGGGGTTGATCGCGTCCAGCGCCCGCAGCTGCGCGGTCACCGGGGTGGTTGCCTCGTCGTGGTCGTCACCGGCCCAGCCCTCGCCCTCCTCGAGCGTGCCCATGTGGGTGTGCGCGTCGACCAGGCCCGGCAGCACCCAGCGGCCGCGGGCGTCCACGACGGTCGCGTCCTCGGGTACGGCGACCGTGGCGCCGACGGCGACGATCCGCCCGTCGTCGATCAGCACCGTCCCGCCGGGGATCGGAGGTCCGTCGATCGGGACCACGGTGGCGCCGTGGATTGCCAGCATCGTCATGGTCAGCATCCTGTCCGGATCGGCCCGGCCTTGAGGCTGTCGATCTCGACAACATCCGCGCGCCGAATCTGACCTGTCCGATAAGGCTGGGCATTCCCGGTGCCGCCCAGGATGGGGCAGACCGATCCCCTGGAGGCACCCCATGACCGTAGTTCCCGCGGCCCGCGGCAGGCGGCGTGTGCTCGCCGTCCTCGTGGCCGTCTCTATGACGGTGCTCGCCGCCTGCGCCGGGAAGAGTTCGGCCAGCGACGGGGGCCAGAGCTTCGCCGTCGGCATCCCGGCGTTCTTCGTGCAGAACCTGACCCCGGGCAGCTCCGGCAGCAGCTACGTCGACTACGCGATCTGGTCGCCGCTGACCCGGGTCGACGGGCAGAGCGGCAAACTCGAGATGCTGGTCGCGGACTCGATCGAGTCCACCGACAACGTCAACTGGACGATCAAGCTCAAGCCCGGCTGGACGTTCCAGGACGGCAGTCCGGTCACCGCGCAGTCGTTCGCGGACTCCTGGAACGCGACCGCGCTCGGCGCCAACGCGCTGACCAGCAACGCCTCGACCTCGATCTTCGCCGGGTACGCCGCGATGAACCCGCCGAAGGGCAAGCCGGCCGCGAAGACGTTGTCCGGCGTACACGTCGTCGACAAGTCCACACTCGAGGTCACGCTGGTCAAGCCGAACGCGCTGCTGCCGTACATCCTGTCCTCGACCACGTTCGCGCCGCTCCCGGCGAGCGCGACCAAGGACCTGAAGAACTTCGGCACCCACCCGATCGGCAACGGACCGTACAAGACCAGCGGCTGGGACACCGGCGCGCAGGACATCAAGCTCGAGCGGTACGACGGTTACGGCGGCACCAAGGCCCTTGCCAGCGGCATCGATCTGCACGTGTACCAGCAGACCGGCGCGATCTACACCGACTTCCAGGCCGGCACGATCGACCTCGCGCTGCTCGACGGCGCCGACCTGTCCAAGGCCAAGAAGGACACCCCGAGCCAGGTCGTCGACGTCCAGTACCCGGCCGTCGTGTACCTGAGTTTCCCCTTGTACGACAGCCGGTTCGCGAACCCGCAGCTGCGCAGGGCGATCTCGATGGCGATCGACCGGGACGCGATCGTCAAGTCGCTGCTGGCCGGCAACGCGAAGGCCGCCACCGGACTGGCGCCGCCGACGCTCACCGGCGGCGGTGAGGCGAAGTGCGACGCGTGCAAGTACGACCCGCAGCAGGCCAAGGCCGCGCTCCAGGCGGCCGGCGGCTGGAACGGCCCGATGACGCTGTACACGTACCAGGATCCGACCAACGAGAAGGTGCTGCAGGCGATCGCGAACCAGCTCCGGACGAACCTCGGCATCCAGAAGGTCAGCTTCGAGTCGCAGCCGATCGCGCAGCTGTACCAAGGCCTCGGCGGCAAGTCGATCAAGGGCCCGAGCCTGCTGTACTCCGGTGCGCCGTACCCGCACATCTACGCGCTCGCGGACCAGATGTTCTCGGCCGGCGCGCCGCTGAACGTGACCGGGTACGACTCGAAGGTGTTCGCGGGCCTGATCGCCCAGGCGGCGTCGAGCAAGGACGCCGACGCGACCACGAACTACGCCAAGCAGGCCGCCGAGCAGGCACTCACGGACCTCCCCGTGGCGCCGCTGTACTGGCCGGTCGGCGGGCTCGTGCATTCCGACCGGCTGAGCGGAGTGGTACCGGAGGTGCTCGGCGGCGCCCGGCTGTCGGTCGTCAAGGTCGGCTGATGGCCGGCTACGTGATCCGCCGGCTGGCCGGGATGGTCCCGGTCGTGCTCGGTACGACGCTGCTGATCTTCGCCGCGGTGTACGCGCTGCCGGGCGATCCGATCAAGGCGCTGGCCGGTCCGGGTCGGGTGCTGTCGCCGTCGGTCGAGGAGGCGCTGCGCGAGCGGTTCCACCTGGACCAGCCGTTGTGGGCGCAGTACGGGCACTATCTCGGCGGGCTCGTCCGGGGTGATCTCGGGATCGACCTGCAGGGGCACGAGGTGTCGGACCTGGTCGTCCGGGCGTGGCCCTACACGTTGCAGCTCGGCCTCACCGCATGGGCGATCATGGCGGTGGCCGGGCTCGCGCTCGGGACCTTCGCCGGGATGCGCCAGGGCGGTACGGTCGACTGGATCGTGCTGACCGCGACGACGGTGGTGGTCGGCGTACCGTACTTCGTGATCGCGTACGTCGCGCAGATCCTGCTCGGGGTGAACCTCGGCTGGTTCCCGACGTCCGGCGTACGCGAGGGCTGGCCGGCCAGCTACCTGCTGCCGGCCGCCGTGCTCGCGCTGTTCGGGATCCCCGAACTGGTCCGGCTGACCCGCGCCAGCATCATCGAGAACCGGTACGCCGACTACGTGGACACCGCGATCGCAAAGGGCCTGCCGCAACGGACGATCGTGGTCCGGCACATCCTGCGGAACTCGCTAGTCCCGGTGGTGTCGGTGCTCGGGCTCAGCCTCGGGTACATGCTCAGCGGCACCGTGCTGATCGAGGGCATCTTCAACATCCCGGGACTCGGGTACGTCGTGTTCAACGGCATCTCGCAGCAGAACGGCCCGGTCGTGGTCGGGGTCTGCAGCCTGCTGGTCCTGGTTTACCTGATCATCAACCTGCTCGTGGACATCGTCTACGGCCTGCTCGACCCGAGGATCAGCCTTGCCGGCCGCAACTGAGGTCGTCGTCGCCGTCCCGCGGGTACGGCGGCGGCTGCTGCGCAAGCCGCGGATCGCGATTCCGCTCGGCGTGGTCGTGCTGATCCTGATCGTGGCCGCCGTACCGGGGCTGTTCGCGCCGACCGATCCGCGCGCCTGCGACCTCGGCAACAGCGGAAAGGGTCCGCTCGCGGGGCACCCCTTCGGCTTCGACATCCAGGGCTGCGACCTGTACAGCAACGTCGTGTACGGGACGCGGTCGTCGGTGACGATCGGCCTCACGGTCACCACCGGGTGCGTGCTGATCGCGTTGGTGCTCGGCTGTCTGGCGGCGTACTACCGCGGCGCGGTCGATGCCGTGATCAGCCGGACGATGGACATCTTCTTCGGCTTCCCGGCGCTCGTCGGGCAGGTCGTCATCCTGAACACGCTGCACCAGCGGAACGTCGTGGTGGTGTCCTCCGTCCTGATCCTGTTCGCCTGGCCCGCGATGACCCGGCTGATGCGGTCGGCCGCGCTCGCGACCGTCGACCTGGACTTCGTGAAGGCGGCCCGCGGACTCGGCGCCGGACCGGTGCGGGTGATCGCCCGGCACGTGCTGCCGAACTCGTTCGCGCCGATCCTCGCGGTCGCCAGCCTCGGCGTCGGCGGGATGATCACCGCCGAATCCGCGCTGACGTTCCTGGGCGTCGGCCTGCGGGCGCCGTCGATCTCGTGGGGCGTCCAGCTGAACCAGGCGCAGGACTCGTTCCGCGATCACCCGCATCTGCTGCTGTTCCCGTCCTTGTTCCTGTCCGTGACCGTGCTGGCGTTCGTGATGCTCGGCGACGCGTTGCGGGACGCCTTCGATCCGAGGTCGCGATGACAACACTCCTGGAGGTCTCCGACCTGACCGTGGAGTTCCGGACGTCGCGGGGCTGGAACGTGGCCGTCGACGGCGTCGATCTCTCGCTCACCCCGGGGCGGACGCTGGCGGTGCTGGGGGAGTCCGGGTCGGGCAAGAGCGCGACGGCGCGGGCGATCATGGGCGTCCTGCCGGCTGGCGTCGGCCGGGTCGGCCGGGGTCGCGTGGTGCTGGACGGCCAGGACCTGTTGCAGTTGCCGGCGGAGAAACGCCGGAGAGTCCGGGGCGCTCGGGTCGGGATGGTGTTCCAGGACGCGCTGTCGGCGTTGAACCCGGTGCTGCCGGTCGGGTACCAGATCGGCGAGGGGTGCCGTGTGCACCTGGGGATGTCGCGGCGCGCGGCCCGGAAGCGTGCGCTGGAGTTGCTGGACCTGGTCGGTATCCCCGATGCGGCCCGGCGGATCGACGACTATCCGCACCAGTTCTCCGGCGGGATGCGGCAGCGGGTGATGATCGCGACCGCGCTGGCCGCCGACCCGGAGATCCTGATCGCCGACGAGCCGACGACCGCGCTGGACGTCACCGTGCAGGCGCAGATCCTGCAGTTGCTCGCGTCCCTGCAGGCGGATCGGCAGATGAGCCTGATGCTGATCACCCACGACATGGGCGTGGTGGCCGGGATGGCGGACGACATCCTGGTGATGTACGCCGGACGCGTCGTCGAGCAGGGTCCCGCTGACGACGTGTTCGAACGGCCCGCGCATCCGTACACGCGGGCACTGCTGGATTCGATCTGTACGGCGGACCGGAAGGGCCAGCCGCTCCGGGTGATCAGCGGGCAGCCGCCCGACCTCGGGAACCTGCCGTCCGGTTGCGCGTTCCGTACCCGCTGCGCCCAGGCGGCCGACATCTGCAGGACGACGCCGCCGGTCATGGCCGTCTCGCCGGTCCATCAGGCCGCATGCCACTTCGCGGGAGGTGCAGGATGACCGCAGTACTTCGAGCCAGCGGCGTACGGCGTACTTTCCGGATCGGCGGACTGCTGGCCGGGCGGCGGGGGACCGTGCATGCGGTGGACGGGGTCGATCTGGAGCTCCGCAGCGGCGAGACGCTCGGCATCGTCGGCGAATCGGGGTCCGGGAAGTCGACGCTGGCGCAGCTACTGGTCGGGATGGAGCGCCCCAGCGCGGGCGAGATCGAGTTGCTCGGCGAGCCGCTGCACACGATGCGCGGCCGGCGGCTACGGCGGGCGCGGCGCGACATCCAGCTGGTGCACCAGGATCCGTACACGTCGCTGGATCCGCGGATGACGGTCGGCGCGATCGTCCGCGAACCGCTGGAGATCCACCCTGACGTCGTACCGCGCGGCGACCGGACGAAGGCGGTCGCGGAGTTGCTGGAGATGGTCGGGCTGAACCCGGACCAGTCCGAGCGGCTGCCGCACCAGTTCTCCGGCGGCCAGCGGCAACGAGTCGGTATCGCGCGGGCGCTGGCGTTGCGGCCGAAGGTGCTGGTGTGCGACGAGCCGGTGTCGGCGTTGGACGTGTCGGTGCAGGCGCAGATCGTCAACCTGCTCGAACAGCTGCAGCGGGAGCGGGGCATTGCCTACGTATTCATCGCGCACGATCTCGCGGTGGTGCAGCACATCGCGGACCGGGTCGCGGTGATGTACCTCGGGCGGTTCGTCGAGGAGGGGGATTCGGTGCAGGTGTACGACCGGCCGCGGCACCCGTACACGAAGGCGCTGCTCGCGGCGGCGCCGGTCCCGGACCGGTCGGCGCGGCACCGGCCACCCGAGATCGTGCTGCGCGGCGAGCCGCCGAGCCCGCTGGATCCGCCGTCCGGCTGCCACTTCCGCACGCGGTGCTGGCTGGCCGAGGACCGCTGCGCCGCCGACGATCCCGCGTTGCTGCGGATCGGGGCGAGTGCGGTGGCGTGCCACTTCCCGCTGGCCGAACCGTTGCCGGAGGCAACCCATGCCGGATGACGGCGGGCTGACCGCAGCGGAGGCGGCAGCCCGATCGGCCGTGGTGTCGGTGACGTCGTACGACGTGACGCTCGACCTGACCGGTCTGCTCACGGGGGAGTACTTCGGGTCGCGGAGCGTCGTGGAGTTCACGTACGACGGGACCGGCGGGCCGGGGATGACGTGGATCGATCTGGTCGCCGACCGGGTCGAGCAGGTGCTGCTCGACGGCGTGCCGCTCGACCCCGACGAGGTTGTCCGCGGCGACCGCCTCCGCCTCGCCCCACTCGGCGGCCCACACCGGCTCGACATCCAAGCCCGCCACCACACCGCCTCAGGCCGAGGCCTCTCGAAAACCACAGACCCCACCCCACCCACAGCACCGACGGCACCCACCGCACTCACGGCACCCACCGCACTCACGGCACCCACCGCACTCACGGCACCCACCGCACTCACGGCACCCACCGCGCCCGCGGCACCCACCCCACCCGCGGCACCCACCGCGCCCGGGGCGCCCGCGCCAGCCGCGTCCACGCGCACGGCGCCCGTGGCGCCGCCCGCGCCCGCTGCTGGGTGCGTGGGGGATGGTGTAGATGCGGTGTATGCGTGGACGCAGTTCCAGCCGTTCGACGCGCGCCGGGCGTTTGCTTGTTTCGATCAGCCTGACCTGAAGGCGACGTTCGCGTTCGAGGTGCGGGTGCCGCCGAACTGGCACTGTGTGAGCAACCAGCGGGAGACCGAGGTCGTCGAGGACGGGGACACCGCGGTGTGGCGGTTCCCACCGACGCCGCGATTGCCGACGTACGCCACGGCTGTGTGCGCGGGGCCGTTCCACGTCGTCAGGTCCGAGGGGATGGCCGTCTTCGCGCGCCGCTCGCTGGCGGAGCCGTTGGAGGCGAACGCCGGCGAGATCTTCGACCTGAGCAGGCGGGCGATGGTGCTCTTCGAGGACGCGTTCGGGGTGGCGTTCGACGGCGATTCGTACGACCACGTGTTCCTGCCCGACCAGCCCGGTGCGATGGAGAACCACGGTTGCGTGACCTGGAACGACCAGGTCCTCTACCGCTCCGAGCCGACCGCCGAGCAACGCCGCCGGCGGGCGCTGGTACTGCTGCACGAACTGTCACACATGTGGTTCGGCAACCTGGTGACGCCGCAATGGTGGGACGGCCTCTGGCTGAGCGAATCCTTCGCCGACTGGGCCGCCCTATGGGCCGCCGCCGAACTCGGCGTCCTGGACCGCCGCTGGTCGGTAGCAACCGCCCTCGAAAAGGAACGCGCGGCCGACGCCGACCTGCTGTCCTCGACCCACCCGGTCAGCCGCCCGATCCCCGACATCGCCACGACCGAAGCGAACTTCGACGCGATCACCTACGCCAAGGGCGCGTGCATGCTCCGCCACCTGGTCACGCTGATCGGCGAGAAGGCCTTCCTCGAAGGACTCCGTATGTACTTCACGCAGTACGCCGGCGCCAACGGCAGCCTTCCCGCACTACTCACCGCCGTCCAGCCCTTCACTCCCGTCGACCTCCGCAGCTGGTCAAGATCCTGGCTCGAGTCGAGCGGCATCAACACACTCTCCCTGAACGGCCGCACTCTGGAGCAGGACAACCCGTCCCGGCCTCACACCCTTTCCATCGGCGTCTACGCAGGCGCCCCGCTCAAGGAAATAGACCGAGTAGATGTCACGCTGACGGAAGCCCGGATCGACCTGCCCGCGGGCGTGCCGTCCGCGCCGTTGCTGCTGCTCGACGACCGCGACACGACGTACGCGATCCTCCGCCCCGACCAGCAGTCGATCCGTACCCTCGTCTCCGCCGGCGCCGAGCTGACCGACCCAGTCGCGCGCAACACGGCCCGCCGCACCCTCCGAGGCCTCCTCCTCACCGGCGAACTACCCGCAGCCGACGCGGTCACCTACGCAGCCACATCCCTGACCACCGAACCAGACCCCATCCACCTCAAAGCCCTGGCAACCCTCGCCACCGAAGCAACCACCATCTACGCCAACCCCACCCAACGACCACTCCTCGAACACCAACTAGCCACGGCAATCCTCAACAGACTCACCACGCGTGGCGTGCTCGCCGTTCCAGCCGCCTCCGAGGGTGCCGGCGCGTGGCTTGTGCTGGTCGAGGCGTTGGGTGAGTCTGCTGGGACCGGGGATCAGTTGGAGTTGGTGGAGCGGCTGCTGGAGGAGGCCGACCTGCCACAGTCGGTCCGGTGGCGGTTGCTCGCCCGGCTGGTTGCACTCGGGTTCGCCGGGGCCGAGGAGATCGAAGCCGAGCAGACCCGCGACCCCGACCCGGACGCCGACTGGCAAGCTGCGGCGGCCCTCGCGGCTGCGCCTACTGCGGCCGCGAAGGACCACGCGCTCGACCTGCTGCTGACAGCCCCCGGCATACCATCCGCCATACTGCGAACCTTCGGGTCAGCACTCTGGCACCCCCGCCACACGTCCCTCCTCGCCACCCGCTCACTCGACTTCCTCGAGCGACTCGTCCCGTTCGCCAGAACCACCGACTGGCCCACCGCAGCCCGTGTCGCCCGCTACGCCTTCCCGACCTCCGGCATCAGCCAACCGCTGATCACTCGTATCCACGAGCTCACCCCCGACCTCCCCCCGCTCCTCCGCCAAACCCTGCAAGACCAGGCCGAACTCGCCACTCGAGCACTCCAAGCCCGCCCAACCGCCCCATAGGCATCGAACCTGAGCGTCTCCCGCTTCGCGAACCTGTTCCGAGCAGCAGCCATCGATCCTCACTGCCCAGACACCCCGACGACGGCTGCGCCTGGATGCCATGACCGACTATTACCAGGCGTAGCCGGTCATGAGATCCGGTGGCATGCGTGTCGACGACGCTCGAAAACGAGGCCATAGCGACGGACCGGCCTCAGATCCGAGGGTTGCCGACAGGGTGGATGATCGGTGGTTGCAGCCGAGCGCGGTGTGCGAGTGCGTGCTGGGCGCCTCACAGTTGAGCTGAGGCACGGCGTCGAGGCCTTCTGATCGGATTGCAGCCCGCGTTGAACACGGTGATGAACGCCTTGGGCGACAGCGGTGGGTGGGGACCGCCCTCGGATCCGCCGTCAAGTTGGGACCCGGGTAGCCGGGGTGCGGGCGGTGCCTGCGGAGATGCACACTCGCCCTGACCGTCTGGTCCGGCTTCCTCCGGTTTGGTCCGGCTGGCCTCCGGCTTCCTCCGGCCTCCGGCTTCCTCCGGCCTCTGGCCTCCGGCTTCGTCCGGTTTCGTCCGGCTTCCTCGAACTTCCTCCGGTTTCGTCCGGCGTCCTCTGGCCTTCGGCTTCGTCCGGCTTCGGGCCGGGGCTCTGAGTGGGTCGCCGGTTGTGTGTCCGGGCCTGGGTGCGCTGTGGGCCGCTCAGGTTTGGGCGAACGGCGGGCCTGGGCCGGCTTCGGTCTCCTGACCGGTCTCGGCCGGGGTGGTGGTGGTGCCCCAGACCGCGAACCGCGCTGCCTCCGCGAGGGTCGTGTCGTCGGACTTCCAGCGGCCGGTTCGTGCTGCTATCGCCGAAGCTGCGAGCGAGGCGGGTGTGTTGCACGGCTCGGCTGCCCGCGTCGTGGTGCGAGGGCCGGGAGTACCGGTGGATCCGCGTGCGTCGCCTGGCCCATCGAGACGTACGTCGGCCGTGGGCGTTCGACCGGCGTCGGAGTGGCCGGGCGGTGGTGATGCCGGGGCCGGGGCTGGTGATGGTGCCGGCGGTGATGCAGGTGGTGCCGGTGATGGTGCCGGTGATGGTGGTGGTGTCGGTACTGGTGCAGGTGTCGGTGCAGGTGTCGGTGCCGGTGCCGGTGCTGGTGCAGGCGGCGGTGCAGGTGCTGGTGCTGGTGGTGATGCGGTGTCCGGGGGTGGGCCTGGGTGGGGTGGTGGGTCGGCCCAGGTGGGGCGGGTGACGTGGACGGTGTTGCTGGTGATGGTGATGTTCCAGTGGCCGGCGTGGAGGTCGGTGTGGTGCCGGCGGCAGAGCAGGACGAGGTTTGTCAGGGCTGTCGGGCCGCCGTCTATCCAGGAGATCAAATGGTGTGCGTCGCACATGACTGGGGGTGCTGCGCAGACGACGCAGCCGCGGTCGCGGGTGTTCAGGGCGCGGCGGATGGCTTTGGTGACGAGGCGTTCGCGGCGGCCGACGTCGAGGGGTTCGGACTGTGAGCCGAGCACGATGGGGATGATGTTGGCGTCGCAGGCGAGGCGGCGGATGGTGGCGGCGGACAGGCCGTTGCTGTAGACGGTTTGGCCGATCGCGTTCGCGGTGGCTGCTTTGAGGTCTTGCAGGTCGATGGTGACGGTGATGTTCGCCTTCGCCCCGAACCCAGGTACCACGTCATCAGCCGAGCGGGTTGTCACACCAGCACCTGCAGGAGTCGTCGCCGTGGCACCGGTGCCGTGTATACGGGTTGGCGCCCAGTTCCCCGGGTCGGCGGTTGCATCGTGGGCCGGGTCGGGTGTGGACGCGTTGTTCGTGGGGGTTGGTGCGGTGCGGGGGTCTGCTGTGGTGGGGGTGTTTGGGTTGGGGGTGTTTGGGGTGGGGCGGGGGATGGTGGGGGGTGGGGTGCCTGCGTCGAGGGCGGTGGCGGCGAGGGTCAGGGTTGTGGTGAGGGCGTCGGCTTGGCGTTTTTCGCGGGAGCGGGGGTCGGGGGTGCCGTCGAGGGTTTTGTGGGGGCGGGCTCCGGTGGTGATGAGGGTGCGGAGGAGTTCGGCGTTTTCGTTGGCGAGGTAGCCCTTGAATTTCACGCCGCGGTCGATGGAGGCGAGGGTGAGGGTTTCGCGGGCGGCGGCTTTGTGTTCTTCGGGTTCGGGGCCGTCGGTGTCGAGGATGTTGCGGGCTGCGACGGTGGCTTTGCGGAGTTCGGCGGGTGGGAGGTGGGTGAGGGCGGCGAGTTCGCGTTCGGCGCATTCCAGGTCGGCGACCGGGACGGTGTTGGGGGTTTTTTCGAGTTCGAGGACGATGGCTTCGGCTTGGGCGGGGCGTAGTACGACGTCGGCGGTGAGGTCCCCAGGGAGGTCTGCGGGGAGTGCGGCGGTGACGGCGGGGTATTTGGGTAGGGCGCGGGCGAGGTGGACGTCGCGGTGGGCGCGGTAGTGGTCGAGGCGGTAGCGGTACTGGATGTATTGGGTGGTGTTGCGGGCGCCGGTCTTTTCGGCGTGGCCGGTGTTGTCGAGGGCGGCGATGAGCCGCAGGCGGCGGGTCTGCCGGCGGGCGAGGTCGGCGTCGGCGTCGTCGAGGGCGCGCACGAGCTCGTGCTCGCTCATCAGCTCGGGTGGCCGCTCGCCGAAGTCTTCCATGCCCCAAACTCTAGACACGGCCTCCGACAGTTTTCAAAGCCGGATCCCCTTCAAAACAAGGGAAAATGTTATCCACAGATTCGCACGACCGCGACGACCCTGTGGATATTGCCTCAGGCAACCATTAGATCGGGCGGGCCGCGGTGTGGCGCGACTTCCACCAAGGTGCTGGCCTGGCGCAGGAGGCGGAGTCCAGGCTGTTGCGGGCACGGCTGGAAGGATGCGCTCGCGCCCAAGTGGTGGCGGGGGCAGGGAGTGGAGTACGTCGGCATTCCGGGCCTGCGCGCCTTGCGTACTGGCCGGAGCGAGCTTGGGCTTCGGGTGGCCCATCGCGTTGAGGTGGGGGATGGGGAGGCGGTGGCGAGGTTGTTGGCGGTCGTCGTGGCTGCTTCCGGGTTGTTCTCGGGGAGAGTTCCTTCAGCAGGATGCGGGAGCGGTCTTGGTCGCCGAGGTTGATGAGGAGTATGCCGAGTCGCGCGGGAATCGGACGGGGCGTGGCCCGAGTTGTACGCGAGCAGTAGGTGGAGTGTCGGTGTCGTTGCGTTCGGCACTCATCCGGCCGAGGGCGATCGCCGTCTTCGCCGGGCGTCGGGTGCTCGGGTTGTCGATCGCGAGGTGCAGTTGCTCGACGACCTCGGGCTCTCGGCCGGGATGCAGGAGCAGCAGGGCGCGGCGCAGGGCGAGGTCGGGTTCCGCGTCGGGCCGGTCAGTGCAAGCCCCGGCCGGCACCGCCATCGAGTTCGAGTGTGCGGAACGGCCGGCGCCAGGAACAGGAGACCGATCCATTACACGCGCCGCCGGCCAACTGCGGTGGCGCCGCGTCCCTTGCCGCGCAGCATGCGGCTTCAGAGCAGGCTGGGAACCCTGCCCCTGCTCGCTACGGCGCAGGGTTCCCAGCGGGCAACCAGAGCGGGCGCGCCGTACCCCTGCCCCTGCTCGCTACGGCGCAGGGTTCCCAGCGGGCAACCAGAGCGGGCGCGCCGTACCCCTGCCCCTGCTCGCTACGGCGCAGGGTTCCCAGCGGGCAACCAGAGCGGGCGCGCCGTACCCCAGCCCCTGTCAGTGGCAGGTGCCGCCTCCCCAGGGTTCGGACCAGTCGATGCCGAGGGTGTTCTGGGTTTCCCAGTAGAAGCGGCCTCGGGTGCGTTGCCGGGGGGCTAGCTCGTTCAGGGTGGCGGCGTCGTACAGGCGGCCGTTGACCATGGTGGAGGTGACGCTGGTGGAGTTGGCGATGTCGTCCAGCGGATTGCGGTCGAGGACGAGGAGGTCGGCCAGCTTGCCCGGTTCCAGGGAGCCGAGCTGGTGACCGACGCCGAGGCTCTCGGCGGTGTTGAGGGTCGCTGCGCGGAGGACCCGATGCGGACTCATGCCGCCTGCGGCGAGCAGCGCCATCTCCCAGTGCATGGCGAGCCCGGGGAGCTGGCCGTGCGATCCGGCATTGATGCGTACGCCGGCGTCGTCGAGCTTCTTCACGGACCGGGAGACCGCGAGTACGCCGATGTCGTAGAGCTCGTCGGCGACGTGGATGGTGGTCATCGCGCGCGCGTGCGGCGGCGCACCGTACGGCGTACCGAGCGGGCTGTAGCCACTCAGACAGGCCTGGACGAACGTACGAACCCGGGGGTCCCGCCAGGCCTCGGTGTGCTGGTACGCCCAGTTCTCCCCGAACAGCTCGCCGAAGGCGACGACGAGGGTCGGGGTGCTGGAAACACCGGAGGACTTCACGAGCTGTACGACGTCGTCGTAGATGGTCGCGACCGGGAAGTTGTGCTCGAGGTTGGTGTGGCCGTCGAGCACCATGCTGACGTTGTTGTAGAAGTGCGTCTCGCCCTCGACGACGATGTTCACCTCGTGCTCGCGCGCGGCCTTGACGAGCATCTGCCGGTGCCGGCGTTCGGGCCACTTGTAGCTCTTGACGCTGATCGTCCCCAGCTGCTTCTTCTGACCGACGATCCGTTCGGCGTCGGCGTACTCGGCGATCGGTGTGTGGAGATGGAAGAAGTTGTGGTCTCGGCCGTGGATCGCACTCCCGGTACCGATCCAGCGCGGTCCGGTCATCAGCCCGGCCCGGGTGAGCTCGGCGCTCTCGTAGTTCGGCAGCTCCGAGGAGAACGGGTCGAAGTTCGTCGTGACCCCGAACGCCAGCGCCGCGAACCGGGAGGCCTGCTTCTGCGGCGTGACGCCGTCTCCGGCCGCGCCGTCGATGTGACCGTGGCCGTCGACGAGGCCGGGCATCAGGGTCTTACCCGCGCAGTCGATCACCCTGGCGCCAGAAGGAACCTCGGTCGACCCGGTGTCGCCGACCGCGACGATTCGGTTGCCCTCGACAACGACTGTCCCGGGGGAGTGCACGAGGTCACCGGCCATCGTGATCACGGTGCCGCCGACGAGGGCGATCCGCCCGTCCGGTACGTCGGCCGGAACGCGCAGGTCGACCACGGCCACCCTGGGCTCGCCGACCGGGCCGTGGGTACCGATCTCGAGGCTGTAGATCGCCGGACCGACGCACCAGTGCAGGGTGCGGCTGTCCGGAGCCCAGGTCAGTGCCTGCCCACCGTGATCGGCGATCTGGAAGCAGATGGTCTCCGTGGTGTCGGGGGTCACCGGCATGACGTGGCCGGTGTCGCGGTACGGGACGAGGTAGTAGCGGTGCTGTGACCGGAACGCGAGCCAGCGTCCGTCCGGGCTGAGCCGGAGTTCGTAGGTGTCGACGTCGGCGGTGCGGGCGTGCTCCCGGCGATCCTTCCCGTCCAGGTCGACGCTGAAGAGCACCTCGGCAGGTTCACCGGCGGTGCTGTCGGTGGCGACGGCATAGACCCGGTCGCCGCCGGGGCCGAAGGAAGGCGCGTCATCCGCGAGCGTCAGGTACCGCGGCTCGCCGCCGGCGACCTCCACGACGTACACCCCGGGCCGGATCCTGGCGCCACCGAGCTGTACGTCGTGCGGCTGGATCCGGTACACCAGCTTGGTGCTGTCGGGGCTGAACGACGGCTGCCGGACGACACCGGTCGTCGTTGTCACGACATCGACGGTCTCGTGGTCGGTCAGGCAGAGGCTGCTCCCGCGCTCGTCGTCCCATTCGACGTACACGACCCGATCACCTTCGGCGCTGTACGCCGGCTCCGCGGCATGCCGAGCGTGGTCGCCGATCGGAACGGGCGCGGTGTCGTCCAGGGTGCTGCGCCACAACCGCCCGAGCGCCACCAGCGTCGCGGTCTGCGCCTTGGGCGGGAAGGCGAGGTGCCGGATCGCGCGGACCCGGACCTCCGCCGGCGCGAGATCGTGCCGGGGCCGGACCGGTGTGGTCAGCGTCTGCCGGTACGTCGCCTCGAACGGGATCGGCGTGGCCCGCCCGGTCTCGACGTCGACGCGCAGGATCGCTCCGCCGGCCCAGATCGCCACTTCGGTACTGCCGGGGAACCAGGAGAAGCGCGGGTAGTAGTTGCCCTGGATCTCCCACACGGCCTGGTTGTCGCGGTCGAGCCCGTCGAAGACCGGCCGTTGCTCACCGGTGGCGAGTTCGAGGCAGAAGAGCACCGTCTTCTCCTTCACCCGGCGCAGGAACGCGAGCCGCCGCCCGTCCGGCGAAGGGCACGGCCGGATGGCGCCTCCGAAGCCGCCGGCCACCGTCTCGACCCGGCCGTCCGCGAACCGGTGCCGCTTGATCGCGAAGTTGGCGTGGTTGGCGTCGACGTACAGGTTCGGCCGGACCAGGCGCTCCGCGTAGTACAGCCACTGGCCGTCAGGGGACAGCGCCGGTTCGAGTACGTCGCGGCCGCTCGCCGGTACGTCGACCAGCAGGCGGCCCTCTCCGGACCCGTGCTCGTACAGCCGGATCTGCGAGGAGAACAGCTTCCGATGTGCACGGAAGATGCGGGGGGCAACGATGCTGCGGCTGTCCGGTCCCCAGATCGGTTCGGTGAGGATGTCGTGGGTCTCGAAGGTCAGCTGGGTGTGGTTCGAGCCGTCCGCGTCGCAGCGCCAGGCGTTGTCGTAGCCGTCGGCATCGCTCAGGTACAGGAGTTGTGTGCCGTCAGGGCTGTGGACCGGCATCCGGTCCATGGTCGGACCTGTACGCAGCGCCGTGGCGCGGCCGCCCGCCGCCGGAACGGCGTACAGGGTGCCGAGCAGGTCGAAGACGATGCTCTGCCCGTCCGGGCTGACGCTGACCGACATCCAGGTCCCCTCGTTCGTGGAGAACGAGACCTCGTGCGTTGGTTGCCCGGTGTCCGTGACGTCCCAGCCGCTCATGCCGCGAACTCCAGCCAGCGGGACTCCGTCACCTGGCAGGGCTTCCCCTCCTGCACAATCAGGCTGGGTCTGGTCAGGTCGAAGGTGAGCATCATCTTCGTCTCCCATCGATTCGTCACGTCGGCATCGGCCCGCGGATGCGCGCAGATGGGTGCACCGTCCTCCCAGTGCGAGACCAGCCCGCGTGCCCACGCGGTGCGATCTGCCCCGGTCAGAGCGGTGCTCAGCCGTCGCAGCGCCGCCAGGCGTGGCACTGTGTCGTCTCCGACGGCGACCAGGCGGTCGCCGGTGGCCAGTTCGGGGTCCAGGAAGTGGTTGGTGTGCAGGAGATAGCCGTCGCCCACCGGCCGTAGCTCGGCCGATCCCGCGGGGGACAGCTCGACGACCGCGGCGTCGCAGCGGCCGCCGTTCCAGGTCACCACGGTGAGCGCCGCCGAGGCCGTGACCGGTGCCGACCGGGCGGTCTCGATCGCCTGCGCGACGGTGGTGGCGTTGTCCAGTACGCGCCGTACGACGGCATGGACGGGCACTCCCGTGGTGGTGCCGTCGGAGCTGTGGCAGAGCAGCGTGAACAGGACCCCGAGCCCAGCGCTGTTGACGCCGACCTTGCCGACCACCCCGTTCTCCGCGAAGGTCACGACTCCGAGGCCGGCAGTCGAGGTGTACCGGAGGATCGTGAAGTTCTCGGCCTGCGGTATCCAGTCCCAGGTCTGCAGGACGCGCGGGGGCCGGTCCGGTACGGCGAGTGCGGCGGTGGTGCACTCCTTCAGGCCGGCGATCTTTCCCCGGACGAGGATCTCGGTCCGGGCGGTCAGCGCGGCGGCCCGCCAGGTCGGCAGGCCGGCGCCGGCGGCGATTCCGCGAATCTCGGTCGCGAGCTCAGGCTCCCAGGTGTGCAACGCGTCGAGACACTCGCCGGCGATCCGGCGTACCGCGGGCTCGTCCAGCCCGGCCGCCTGGAAGAGCCAGTCGTAGTCGCGTGCGGTGGCCTGGATCCGGTCACGCCACCGGCTGCCGATCTCCCGGCCGCGCCCGGCCGGGTCGGTGGTGGTGGACACGTGGATGTTCAGCGACATGCCGCCTCCGTCAGAACGAGAGGTGCTGGCCGATGGGGACCACCATCGGCGTGTGTGAGACCGGGTCCTGGACGACCTTCGACTCCAGGCCGAAGACGGACCGGACCAGGTCCTCGGTCACGACCTCGCCCGGCGCACCCTCGGCGACGATCCTGCCCTCTCGCATCGCGATCAGGTGGTGCGAGTAGCGGCAGGCAAGGTTGAGGTCGTGGAGCACCACCGCGATCGTCCGGCCGGCATCGCGGTTCAGCCGGACCAGCAGGTCGAGCACCTCGATCTGGTGATGCACGTCGAGGTACGTCGTCGGTTCGTCGAGCATCAGTACGCCGGTCTCCTGCGCCAGCGCCATCGCGATCCAGACGCGTTGCCGCTGGCCGCCGGAGAGCTCGTCGACGCCGCGATCCGCGAGTTCCGCCGTACCTGTCGCCTCCAGGGCCCAGGCCACGATGCGCTCGTCGTCCGGGGTCCACTGACGGAACCACTTCTGGTGTGGATACCGGCCGCGGCAGACGAGGTCGGCGACGGCGATGCCCTCCGGCGCGGACGGGCTCTGCGGGAGGATCCCGACCTTCGTCGCCAGGTCCTTGGTCGACATCGTGTGGATGTCGTGCCCGTCGAGCATCACCGACCCGGATCGCGGCTTCAGCAGCCGGGCCAAGGCGCGCAGTGTGGTCGACTTGCCGCACGCGTTCGCGCCGACCAGCATGGTGATCTTGCCGGATGGGATGTCGATGTCCAGGTCCGGCACGATGTCCGCGCCGTCGTACCCCAGCCGCATGCTCCGGCCCGACAGGCGCTGGCTGTCCGTCCGGTCCGTCGTACGTTCTTGATCGGGCTTCACGATCGTCATCGGCCCTCCTGTCTCAGTTTCCTCGTCCGGACTTGTTCGTTCTGGCCAGCAGCCACAGCAGGTACGGCGCGCCGGCGATCCCGGTGATCACGCCGACCGAGACCTCGGAGCTGGAGAGTGCGGTCCGGCCGACCAGGTCGGCGACGCTGACCAGCGCCGCTCCGGTCAGCGCGGCCTGAACCAGGGCGGCCGAACCCGTGCGGGTCAGCCGGCGCGCGATCGGCCCGGACACGAAGGCGACGAACGCCACCGGGCCGGCCGCACCGATGGCGGCGCCGGCCAGCGCGACAGCCGCCAGCAGCAGAAGGGCTCGCGACCGCTGCACCGCCAGCCCGACGGCCGCGGCCGTGTCGTCACCGAGCTCGAGCACTCCGAGCCGCTTGGCGAGCACCAGCGTGGCGGGGACCGCGACGGCGAGCATCACCAGAATCGGCCAGATGCTCTCCATCCCGCGGCCGTTCAGGCTGCCGCTCAGCCACAGCGCCGCGGACGCGGCGTCGTACGTGTGCGCCCTGGTCCAGAAGAACTGAATCAGGGCGAGGGCGATCGCTCCGACGCCGATCCCGACCAGCACGAGCCGGTAGCTCGAGAGGCCCTGACGGTAGGCGAGCACATAGATCAGGACGGCCGTGACGAGGGCGCCGCCCGTTGCCGCGAACGACAGGAACAAGCCGCTGAGGCCCAGCACCGTCAACCCGACCACCGCGCTGAGGCTGCCGCCCGCGGTGATGCCGAGAATGTCCGGACTGGCCAGCGGGTTCCGGGCGAGCGCCTGGAACACGGCGCCCGACATACCAAGAGCGGCACCGACGGGCAGCGCCAGGATCGCCCGCGGCAACCGCAGATGCTGTACGACGAGAACCTCCGCGGCGTCGCCGGACCCGACGACGTCCGAGGGAACGTGCCAGATCGGAACCAGGAAGTCGCCCAAGGACAAGCTGAGCAAGAAGGCGAGTACGACGGCCAGTGCCAGGGCGGTGGTGACCCGGCGGACCCGGCCCGTGGTGCGGGCGCGTGCCTTGGTGACGTACGCGAGCGACGCGGGGGACGCGGCGAGCTGGGTCATAGGGGTCATAGGGACCGCACCTGCTTCCGGCGAACGATGGCGATGAAGACCGGAGCGCCGAGGATCGCCGTCACGACGCCGACCTGGAGCTCGGCCGGTGCGACGACAAGCCGTCCGAGGATGTCGGCGCCGAGGAAGAGCAGCGGCGCGAGCACTGCGCTGTAGGGAAGGATCCACCGGTAGTCCGGCCCGACGAGTGCCCGCGCGACGTGCGGCACGGTCAGCCCGACGAAGGCCACCGGTCCGACCGCGGCGGTCGCGGCGCCGGCCAGGATCATCACCGCAGCGCCGCAGATCAGCCGGGACCGTTCGACTCGGACACCCAGCGCCCTCGCGACGTCATCGCCGAGCGCCAGTGCGTTGAGCATCCGGCTGGTTGTCAGGGCGAGCACCGAGCCGATCACGATGAACGGCCAGACGGCGTCCGCGACGTCCGCGCCGCGGCCGGCCAGCGAGCCCACCGACCAGGCACGGAACGCGTCCATCGTCCGGACGTCCATCAACTGCACCAAGGTGGTGAGGGACCCGAGCATCGCGGTGATCGCCGTACCGGCCAACGCGAGCTTGATCGCGGTCGCGCCGTCCCGGCCGATGCTCGCGATCGCGTAGACCGTCACGACCGCCACGCCCGCCCCGGCGAACGCGAACCACACGTAGCCGCTCAACGTCGTGGCACCGAAGAAGAAGACTCCGATCAGGACCGCCAGTGCGGCGCCGGCGTTGATGCCGAGGACGCCGGGATCGGCCAGCGGGTTCCGGGACACTCCCTGCATGACGGCTCCGGCGAGACCGAGCGCGACACCGGCCATCAGCCCGATCAGCGTCCGCGGAACCCGGAGCGTCAGGACGACCGTCTGCTCGGCGTTGGTGTGGTCATGGTGCAGGAAGGCGTCGACAGTCGTCTGCAGCGGGATGTATCGGGACCCGAGCGTCAGACTGGCCAGCAGGACGACCACGAGCAAACCGGTGATCAGCAGCAGCCCGAGCGGTCGTGTGGTTGCCCCGAGTAACTGGTGGCGCTGCGGTGTGGGTGCCGTGGTGGTGACGATCGCCGTCATCGTCAGACAGCCTTGGCCTTGGTCAGGATCGCGGTCAGTTTCTGCAGCCGCGCGGTGTAGTCCTGGTAGTTCAGCGACACCCGGACCCACTCGCCGACCTGGCCAGCCTGGACCGCCTTGATCTCGTTCCAGGTCGGATACTTCTTGAGCTGGTCGACGCCGAGCGTGTAGCCGCGGGTGTCGACCAGGACGACATCCGGCTGGTACCTCGCGGCGTTCTCCCAGCTGACGGCCTCGTAGTACGAACTGACCAGCTTGCCGGTCGGTTTCATCACGTCGACGCCCCAGGCCCGCAGGTCCAGCAGGTCGGGGAAGAGATCGGGTACGGCGAAGAACACCTGGTCCTGAGCCGGGGTGACGGCGAGGACCCTCAGCCCGGGATGGGCTTTCACCGCGGCCTTGAGATCGTCGACCGCGGAGTTCCAGGTCGCGACCTGCCCACTGTCCACGGTCGCGCCGAGGGCCTTGGCCAGTGCGGAGAAGCGCTGGATCACCGAGGACGACGGCTTGGTCGAGTCGAGCGCGAGGATCGGGGCGATCGCCTGGGCGTCGTCCTGCATCTTCTTGGTCTGGAACCCGTAGACGCCGCCCGGGAACAGGACTCCGTCGCCGGTGTAGAACGTCGACACGATCACGTCCGGGCGCAGTGCGGCGAGCTTCTCCATCTTCACCTCGCCGAAGACCTCACCGACCGACTCGATGCCGCCGGTGTCGAGGCCCTTCAGCATCGGGTTGCTGCCGAGCGGCGCACCGCCGAAGATGCCGACCGGCTTGATCCCCAGGTGCATCAGCGCGTTGGCGGCGTCCTCCTGAGCCACGACGCGAAGGCCCGACTTCGGCTTCGTGACGGTGACGCCGCGGTCGTCGGTGAAGGAGAACGAGCCGCTGCCCGTTGCTTTCGGGGCCTGCTGGGTACCGACGCCGCACGCGCTGGTGGCCAGGACGGCCGCGACCATCAGCCCGGCCAGCCCGGATCGGAGGCGGCGGAACAGGCCTGTCGGATTTCTCATCTCGATCGCTCATTTCCACGGTGTGGACGAAGGCGAGCCGGTGGGGCGAACCGCTCGCGCGGAGGACTGTCGTTCGGAACAGGCACCGGAGGGTCGGTCGCGCTGCTCGTCGAGTGCGCCGGAACGTTTCGGCACATCGAAGCACCGGATTTTCCGCGCTGTCAAGGACTCGGTGAGGTTCGTTCCGGTTCTCTCAGCCGGAGGTGCCGAATCGTTACGGCATCAGTGCCGCCGTGTGTCCGCGGTGTGTCCGCGGTGCGTCGGTCAGCGCGCGCCGGCGGTGGATCGCCGTACGACGAGCTCGGTGCTGACCAGGGTCGGACCGGGAGCGTCGGCCCCGGAAACGCGGGTGATCAGCAGCTCGACCGCTGCCTTGGCGATCCGCATCGGCTGCTGGTCGATGGCGGTGACCGGTGGCTGTGAGACGAGCAGCGTCTGGCTGTCGATACCGGCGATCAGCTTGAGATCCGCGGGTACGTCGACGCCGGCCAGCTCGGCGGCATCGAGGACTCCGAGGGCGCTGCCCTGCGGAAGCGCGAGGATCGCGTCCGGTGGGTTCTTCAGGCGGAGCAGCGAGTGCACCGCCTGGGCGGCGGCCGTGCGTGGATCGTCCGCGTCGATGGTCCGGATCAGCGGCCTGCGCCGGTGCTCGGCGCACCAGGCCCGATAGGCGGCGGTCGTGTCGGCGAACCAGGACCACCGTGCATCCGCGGTCAGCAAGGCGATTCGGACGGCGCCGCGGCCGGCGAGATGGTCCAGGGCCGAGGTCGCGCCGCCGGCATTGTCGGTGCCGACCCACCACGTGTCGGCACGCCGGATGTCCCGCTCGACGGTCACGGTCGGGATGCCGGCCTGGTCGAGGATCCGGAGCGCCGGATCGCGTTCCTGCGGGTCGGCGATGATGACGCCGTCGACGTCGAGCCGGGCGAGATCCTCGAGGTCCGTCGGTCGTGGTGCGAGCAGCAACTGACGGCCGGAGTCGACAGCGGCCGCCGCGCAGGCCGCGACGAGTGCCATGTCGTAGTCCGCGTTCAGAAGCCAGTCCTGTACGCCGTGCTCGCGCCGGGGGAAGCAGAGCGCGAAGATGCCGGTCTCGCCGGATCGCAGTGCCCGTGCGCTGCGCCGCGGCCGCCAGCCGACGTCGCGGACCGAGTCGAGCACCCGCTGCCGGGTGGACGGATCGACCCGCCCCTTGCCGTTGACGACATCGGACACGGTTGTCATCGAGACACCGGCGTGGCTGGCCACGTCCCTGATGGTCACGGTGCGGCGTGCGGTCATCGGCTGCTCTCTGGGTGCGGACTGCGCCGCACGGGTGCGGTCGCAGTGTGTTGACTTTAGCGGAGCTGCCTTCCTACGCTATGCCGAAACGTTTCGTCAATCGAGCGGATTCCCTGTGTCCTCCCTCTCCCCGCAGGTCACGCCGGCGAACTGGCTGCAGTGGCCGCAGCTCCGATCAAGCTTTCAGCACGTGAGCGAGCTGGTGCCGACGGCACCGGTCGACCGTGGTCCGGACGCCCCGTGGTTCCTGGACGGCTGGTCCGCACAGGACGGTCCGGGCCCCGCACTGGGAGCAGCGAACGTGTCGCCCGCCGGTGGGCAGCGGGTCGCGCTCGACGACTTGCTGACCGACTCGCAGACGGACGCGTTCGTCGTACTGCATCGGGGTCGCGCGCTGCACGAGGAGTACCGGCACGGCATGGGACAGCGGGTCCCGCACCTGGCGATGTCGGTGTCGAAGTCCGTGTCCGCCAGTGCGGTCGGTGCGGTGGTGGATGCGGGGGAGCTGCACCTCGACGCCGAGGTGGCCGAGCTGATCGGCGAGTTCCGCGGTACCGGGATGGAGGGCGCCACGGTCCGGGACGTGCTGGACATGCGAACCGGTACCCGCGAGGAGATCACCACGCTGGAGCAGCAGCGGGCGTACTACGCGAACGTGCAATGGGCTCCGGCGTCCGAACGCGTGGCCGACGAGAACTCCCGGACCCACTTCTGGCGGATGCGCCGCACGAGACCGCACGGAGGCGACTTCGAGTACCGCTCGACTCTCACCTGCGTCCTGGCCATGCTCGCGGAACGCGCCACCGGCCGCAGCTTCCCGGACGTGCTCTCGACGTACCTCTGGTCACGGCTCGGGGCGGAGTACCCGGCCGCGATCACGGTGGATCGGGACGGCAACGCGCTTGCGGACATCGGGTTCTGCTGCACGGTCCGCGACCTGGCGCGGCTGGGGGAGGTGTTGCGGCGCGACGGGATCCGGCCGGACGGCGAACGGCTGCTCTCCGCGGAGTGGGTCGCCGATACGCTCACCGCCGCGCCGGGCCAGCTGTCGGCGTTCCGCGAGCGGGGTACGGCGTACCTCCCGATGGCGACGGCGTACTACCGCAACCAGTGGTGGGTGGCCCGCGGCCGTACGCCGGGACGCCGCGACGGCATCTACTTCGCGCTCGGGATCCACGGGCAGTTGCTGATGATCCACGAAGCGGCCGAGGTCGTGATCGCGAAGTTCTCGTCCTGGCGGCAGACCTGGGAGGACGACCTGGCCCAGGCGACGATCCGCGGATGCATCGAGCTCGCCGAGCAGCTCGCTCAGAACTGAAGACTCGCTCAGAACCGAAGACTCGCTCAGAACCGAAGACTCGCTCAGAACCGAAGACAGGGCCCGGCGTGGACGGCGTCGTACGGCGTGCCGGGCCAGTACTCGACTCGTCCGGTGCGGGGTTCGAGGCGAACGCTGAGCAGGGTCTGCCAACGCTGAGTCGGTGGCAACGAGGGATCGGCCTTCATGCAGATCGGTGCGGAGTCACGCGACGTCCCGCACAGCTGATCCGCAAGCGCAGCCAAACCGGTTGTCGCGGCCGGTCGAGCCGCGGCGAGGTGCTCGAAACGCTGCGCTGAGGTGCTGAGCGGCGGAATCACGCCGCCGGCACGCAGCTGTGGGTCGAGGAAGTGGTTGGTGTGGACGAGCCATTCGCCGGCCGGTTCGACGGCTGCCACTCCGGCGGGCGAGATCTCGATCGCGGCCGCCGCGGGCGATTCGTTGCCGGCGGCAAGGGTGGCAAGGGTGGTAAGGGTGGCGAAGGTGGCAAGGACAGTGATGACGCTGGACGCGCTCACCGGCGCCGACCGGGCCAGTTCGCACGCGTCGTCGACGGTCCGGGCTTCCTCGAGGATCCGGCGCGCGACCACATGTACGGGAACGCCGCCGGCTGACGAGTCCGACGTGTGATGCAGGATGTTGAAGTTGACCGAGAGCCCGGCGCTGTTGAGACCGATCTTCGCGGGCATGCCGGGCTCGGTGAAGGTCTTGACCCACTGGCCGTCCGCCGTGGTGCTTCGCCACCACAACGCCTCCGGGACCAGTTGCGGATGCCAGTCCCAGGTCTGGAACGCGACCGACGAGCCGAGATCTACGAGAGTGGAGCATTCACCCGGCCCGGACTCATTCGCCGCGGCGAGGACTTCGGTACGGGCGGTCAGCATCGCGATGTCGTCCGTGGGGATGCCCGCGCCCTCGGCCGTCGCGACGAGCCGGTCGGCCTGCGACGGCCACCAGGCGGCGGTCGCCTCCAGCGAGGAGCGGGCCACCCGGCGTACGACGGGGTCGTCGATCCCGAGCAGCCGGTAGTGCTCGCGATAGCCGGCCGCTGCCGTCGAGATCGCCGCCGACCAGTCCCTGCCTAGCTGCCGCGCGGCATCGAGCGGTGGCGTCGAGCCGCTGTCGTACCGGTGGACTCTCAAGCTGTGCCGTCCTCCATCCGTGTCATCAGTTCGACCAGGTCGGGATGGGTCCGCGGACCGCCGGCCAGGTCTTCCCGGACTCCGCTCCTGGTGGCGGGGCTCATGTCCTGGCTGAGCTTGAACATCGACTGCTCGCCGGTGACCCGGATACGGAACGCGGCGACACCCCGCACGATGCGTTCGAAGTACTCGCGCGACGGCGACGGATCCCACCGTCGCGGTCGCCTCGACTCCAGCGCTTCGATCGTGGCCTCGACGACCTCGAGCGCTTGCTGCTCACCCTCGAGAAGCTCGACCTCACCGGTGAGGTGGACGGCTGCGTAGTCGAGGGTCGGCGCGGCAGGCGCGAAGTCGTACACCTGCGGGGAGACGTAGCCGTGCGACGTACTGAAGATGACCAGGACGGGTGACGGCGTCCGGAACAGCTCCCAGTGCGGGTTCTTCCGGCCCATGTGTCCCAAGAGCGTCCGGCCGACCAGGGGCGCGTCCGGGTCGATGTCCGGCGGAAGGATGACCGGGAGGTGCGAGGCCACCGGCGGCTGGCCGTCGACGGCGCTGACCACGGTGGCGAACGGTTGGGTCCGGACGAGCTCGACAACGGCACGCTGACTCGGCGCCGCGAACCGTGGATAGACGTGCATAGGGCTCCTCTGCCTCCGCGGACTGCTTACGCTAACCCGGACCGCTGCCCGTCGGCGATGGACGAAATGCCCACGTCGACGCATTCGCGCAGCTTTTTGCCTACGCGAGGCCCCGACCTCGTAGCGCGAGCCACAGTTGACTGGTTTGGTCGGCGTCGTCCAGGTCGATGCCTGCGACCCGTTGGGCGTTGGTGATCCGTTGCCGCATCGTGTTGCGGTGTACGCCGAGCAGCGCCGCCGCGCGGTCCCAGTGCCCCGCACAGCGCAGGTACGCGACGACGGCACCGATCAGATCGCTGCGCGAATGCGCCAGCAGAGCATCGATCTGGTCGGTGGCTCGCGACCCTCGGCGCTCATCGTGGATCTCGCCCGGCGCCGTTCGGGCCAGCGCCACCGCCAGCAACATTCGATGCGTCGGTAGCGCGTCCAGGGCCGCGACCGGTCCGGCGACGATCCTGACGTCCTGCAGTTCCAGACCGCGGAGTGTCTCGAGTACGGCGGTCGTGTGATCCGGGCGGGCCAGGATCCACAGGCAGTCGTCCTGCTGGGCGAGCCAGGTGGACCGCAGTACGACCGGCTGCCGAGCCCATCGGTCGAGGAGATCGTCGGCGCTCACGGCGGTCGTGGGGCCTGCGACGATCACGCGGACGGCGGCCGGCAGCCGCGACCCGATCTCGGAGCCGAGTACCTGAGCGGCGTCGGTGTGTCCCGCCAGGGCGAGCAGAACCTGGCAGTGCCGCTCGGTGCGGTGCCGGCTCACCGACTCACGGCGCTGCTCCAGTCGCATCGTCAGCAGCGCGCAGGCTGCCAGGACGACCTGCTCGTCCGGGCGCCGGGCGTCGCGCGGCCAGGCGGTGGCAACGAATCCGCGCACCTTGTTCTGGCCGGCGAGTGGGTGCGCGACGACGTCCTCGTCGTCCAACGGGAAGGTCGCCGCCGAATGCGGGCCGGCACCTCGGAGCCAGTCGATCTCCTGCCGGATCCGCTCGGCGCGCGGCCGCGCGGCGTCCGGCCACACCTCCAGCGGCGTGCCGTCCGCGTCGAGGTACGCCGCCCAGCCGCCGGTGGACTGGGCGAGCAGCTGGACGATGGCGCGCGCCGGATCCGGTTCGCCCGCTGCCCGGATCAGCGCCCGGTGCGCGTTCAGCGCGAGGCTCAGCTCGGCCCGGCCCGCCACCAGTTGGAGCTCCCAATAGGCGCGCGTGATCACCAGGAACGGCGTCGGGGCCGGGACCCGGAACAGCGGCAGACCGGCGGCGTCACACGCCCGGACGACGGCGACCGGGACCTCGGCGTGCACGGGACCCAGCCCGAACCCGAGACCGCTGATGCCGTGCCGTGCCAGTCTCGCGACGTACGCCCTGGCCTGGCCGGCGTGTCCGCTCAACGGCATGCCGGTCGTGAGCAGGAGCTCGCCGCCGGACAGGTAGGTGGTGGGATCCTGGAGCTCGCTGATGTGGACCGCACCGAGCTCGGTCGCGGGCAGGTCGCACTCGTTGACTAGCTCGAGATCGGTCCCGAGCACCTTGGCCAGGTCGGCGAGCTTGGGCATGACGGTCCTCGCGATATGTGGGCGATTCGTCCAGCTGTCCGGACCACCTGAGCATATCGTCCACAGTGCCGCGAACGCCTCCGCTCGTACGCTGACGGCATGACAGAACAGCGGCGGAAGCTGGTCTCCGAGGTTCCAGGCCCCCGGTCACGGACGTTGCAGGCGTACCGCGAGCAGCATCTCCCACCGGGGCTCGGCAGCACCCTGCCGGTGTTCGTCGAGCGGGCCGACGGCGGTGTCCTCGTCGATGTCGACGGCAACCATTTCGTCGACCTCGCGAGTGGCATCGCGGTGACGAGTGTCGGCGCCCGGGCGCCGGAGGTGGTCGAGCGGGTCCGCGATCAGCTGGATCGCTTCACCCATACGTGCTTCCTGGTGACGGAGTACGAGTCGTACGTCGAGGTCGCCGCCTGGCTGAACGAGCACACGCCGGGCGCGCATCCCAAGACGACCGCGCTGTTCAGCACCGGTGCGGAGGCGGTGGAGAACGCCGTGAAGATCGCCCGGGCCGCGACCGGACGTCCCGGTGTCGTGGTCTTCGAGCACGCGTTCCACGGCCGCAGTCTGCTGGCGCTGGCAATGACCGCCAAGGATGTCCCGTACAAGGCCGGCTTCGGTCCGTTCGCCGAGCAGGTGTACCGCGCTCCGCTGGCCTATCCGCTGCGCTGGCCGACCGGGGCGGAGAACGCGACCGCCGAGGCGCTGTCGGCACTCGAGGAACTGCTCGCCGGCGTCGGGCCCGAGACCGTCGCGGCGGTCGTGATCGAGCCGATCCAGGGCGAGGGCGGATTCGTCGTACCGTCGGCAGGATTCCTGGCGGGCGTGCAGGAGATCGCGCGGCGGCACGGGATCGTGTTCGTGGCGGACGAGATCCAGACCGGGATCGCCCGGACCGGGCGGCTCTTCGCGAGCGAGTACGACGCCTTGGAGCCGGACCTGGTGGTGACGGCGAAGGCCCTCGGCGGCGGGCTTCCGCTGGCCGCCGTGACCGGCCGGTCCGACATCATGGCGGCGCCGCGGCCCGGGAGCATCGGCGGCACGTACGCCGGCAGCCCGCTCGCGTGTGCGGCCGCGCTCGGTGTCTTCGAGGCAGTGGCGAAACGCGACCTGGTCGGTGCCGCCCAGCGGATCGGGGCGACGATCCGGGACGTGGTCGGACCGGTGGCCGACGCGGCTCCGCACGCGGTCGAGCTGCGGGGCCGCGGCGCGATGATGGCCGTCGAGTTCGCCGTACCAGGCTCGCTGGAACCGGCGGCGGAGGTCGCCGCGCGGATCAGTGCGCACTGTCACCGGGAAGGTGTGCTGACCTTGCTCTGTGGGACCTACGGGAACGTCGTCAGACTCCTGCCGCCACTGGTCATCGACGACGACCTGCTCCGGGAAGGTCTCGGCGTCCTGACCCAAGCCATCGAGGAGTACGCATGACGATCGAGCTGAGCCACGACCCGCGCACGGGGGCCGCCGTCGACGGGCCGCCGTACACCTCGCCCGACGGCGTCGATGTCCACGTCAAGGCTGCGGATGCGGCGTTCCCTGCGGTGAGTACGGCGCATCCCGCGGAGCGCAGGCGGTGGCTGGACACTGTCGCCGACGCGCTCGACGACGCGGTCGACGAGCTCGTGGCGCTGGCGGACTCGGAGACCGCACTCGGCGAGGTCCGGCTCCGGGGCGAGCTGACCCGCGCAGCGGTCAACATGCGGTACTACGCGGCTGCGGGTGAAGCCGGCGACTGGTTGCGGCCGATCGTGCAGACCCTCCCGGGCGTCAACTTGTCGCGGGCAAACCTCCCGCTGGGACCGGTCGCGGTCTTCGGTGCGAGCAATTTCCCCTTCCAGTTCGGCGTTCTCGGGCACGACACGTGTTCCGCCCTGGCCGCCGGATGCCCGGTCGTGGCGAAGGCTCACCCCGCGCATCCGCGGCTCAGCGTCCGGCTGACCGAGATCGCCGTCGACGCGTTGACACGGGCCGGTGCACCGTCGGGGACACTCGGCCTGGTGGTCGGCTTCGACGCCGGTACCGCGCTCGTCGACCATCCGGCGATCACGGCGGTCGCGTTCACCGGCTCGTTGCGCGGTGGGCAGGCGATCGTCGAGCAGGCACGGCGCCGTTCCCGCCCGATCCCGGTGTACGCCGAGATGGGCACGGTCAACCCGGTGGTCGTCACGCCGGCCGGCGTTGCGCGGATGGCGGCGATCGCGGAAGAGTTCGCGGCGTCGTTCACCTTGGGCGTCGGGCAGTACTGCACGAAGCCGGGCCTGCTGCTCGCGCCGCGCGGGAGCGGCGTGACGGAGGCGGTGGCCGCGTCCGTGCGGGACCGCCAGGGTGCGTGGTTGCTGACCGACGGGATCGCCACGGCGTACCGCTCCGGCACTGCGGCCATGGCGGACGGCGCCGAACTGCTGGCCGAAGGACCCTCGGCGGTGGGCGGGTACGGCGTGGGTCCGGTCGCCTTGCGGGTCGACCCGGATCGCCTGCAGCCGGGCTCTTCCTGGCTCGAGGAATGCTTCGGCCCGGTCGCGCTGGTCGCCGAGTGCGACGACCTCGACGAGGTACTGGACGTGGTACGCCGGATGCAGCCGTCGCTGACCGGAGCCGTGTACGGAGGCGGCGCCGACGATCCCGATGTCGCCCGAGTGGTCGCCGTACTCGCGGGGCAGGTCGGCCGGGTGGTCGTGGACGGTGCGCCTACCGGTGTCGCCTGCGTCGATGCGATGCACCACGGCGGCCCGTGGCCCTCGACCAGTGAACCTGGGACGACCAGCGTCGGTGCGCGGGCACTCGAGCGCTTCACCCGGCCGGTCGCGTTCCAGAACGTTCCGGACGCGGCCCTCCCGCCGGCGCTGCAGCAGGCGAACCCATGGAATCTGAGGCGGGACGGGTGACGCTCGGTACGCCGCTCGCCTCGATCCGGGTGGCGGACTTCACCCGAGTGCTCGCGGGGCCGTTGGCGACCATGACGCTGGCCGACCTCGGAGCGGACGTGATCAAGGTCGAACGGCCCGGCAGCGGCGACGAGACCCGGTCCTGGGGCCCGCCGTGGTCGGCGCACGGATCGACGTACTTCGAGTGTGTGAACCGGACCAAACGCTCGATCGCGCTGAATCTGCGCGATCCGGTGGATCGTGCGACCGCGCTCCGGATCGCGCAGGACGCCGACGTGGTGATCGAGAACTTCGCGCCGGGCACGATGGAGCGGCTGGGCCTGGGGTACGACGCCGTGTCGACCGGGAACCCGGGCGTCGTCTACTGCTCGATCAGCGGATTCGGCAGCGCGGCACCAGATGGCCTGCTCGGCTACGACTTCGTGGTCCAGGCCGTCGGTGGACTGATGAGCATCACCGGTGACCCGGACGGCGTGCCGACGAAAGTGGGTGTCGCCCTGGTCGACGTCCTGACCGGCAAGGACGCGGTGATCGGGATCCTGGCCGCGCTCGAGGGGCGCCGCCGGACCGGCCGCGGCGACCGGATCGAGGTCTCGTTGCTGAGCAGCCTGCTCGCCGGCCTCGTCAACCAGGTCCAGGCCGCGCTGGAGACCGGTCGTCCCGGGCAGCGGCTGGCGAACCGGCATCCGAGCATCGCGCCGTACGAGACGCTCCGGTGTTCCGACGGTGTCGTCGCTGTTGCCTGCGGCAATGATGCGCAGTTCGCCCGGCTGACCGGCGTACTCGGGCTGCCGGAGTTGGCGACCGACCCGCGGTTCGCCGGTAACGCCGATCGGGTGGGTCATCGGGACACGCTCGCCGAGCTGCTGGAGCAGCGACTGCGGACCGGTTCGGCCGCCGCGTGGGTCGAGCGCCTCACCCGGGCGAAGGTTCCGGCGGGGAGGGTGAACACGATCCCGGAGGCACTCGCGTTCGCCCAGCAGGTCGGGCTCGATCCCGTCGTCGACGTCGGCCCCGGGCATACCCGGCAAGTACGTCCGCCGATCCGCTGGACGGCGTACTCCACTCGTCCGCCGACACCACCACCTGCCCTCGGCGCCGATACCGGGGCCGTTTTCGGGCTCACGAAGGAGATGTTGTGACCGCTGCAGCGCCGGCCGAGCAGTACGACCTGCTGGCCATCGACACGTTGCTGTCGAGC
Source organism: Kribbella aluminosa (assembly GCF_017876295.1). Taxonomy (NCBI): domain Bacteria; kingdom Bacillati; phylum Actinomycetota; class Actinomycetes; order Propionibacteriales; family Kribbellaceae; genus Kribbella; species Kribbella aluminosa. Next base: position 3,151,846 of record NZ_JAGINT010000001.1, read on the forward strand.
GACGAGAAGGACGTGCGCGCCTCGGTCCGCCAGTTCTGTGACTCGGCCGTCGACCCGCACGTGGCCGAGTGGTTCGAGGCCGGTGACCTGCCGTCGATCCGCGAGCTGACCAAGGCGCTCGGCGACCTCGGCGTACTCGGCATGCATCTGGACGGGTACGGGTGCGCCGGCATGAGCGCGGTCGAGTACGGCCTCGCCTGTCTCGAACTGGAGGCCTCCGACTCGGGTATCCGGTCGCTCGTCTCCGTTCAGGGGTCGCTGGCGATGTACGCGCTGTGGCGCTGGGGGAGCGACGAGCAGAAGGCCGAGTGGCTGCCGCGGATGGCCGCCGGGCTGGCGATCGGCTGCTTCGGGCTGACCGAGCCTGATCACGGGTCGGACCCGTCCGGGCTCCGGACGCGGGCTCGGCGCAGCGGTGCGGACTGGGTCCTGTCCGGTACGAAGACCTGGATCACGAACGGCTCGATCGCGGACGTCGCGATCGTGTGGGCGGATGCGGGCGAGGACGGCGGCATCCGGGGATTCGTCGTACCGACCGACAGCGCGGGGTTCACCGCCCATCCGATCGAGCACAAGCTGTCCCTGCGAGCATCGGTGACCAGTGAACTGGTGCTGGACGAGGTCAGGCTCCCGGAGTCGGCGGCACTGCCGGGTGTCACCGGGCTGCGCGGTCCGCTGTCCTGCCTGGGCGAGGCCCGGTACGGAATCGTCTGGGGTGCGATGGGGGCTGCACGGACCGCGTTCCGGACCGCCCTCGACTACTCACTGACCCGGCAGCAGTTCGGCCGGCCGATCGCGGGATTCCAGCTCACCCAGGAGAAGCTTGCCCGGATGAACCAGGAGCTTGCCCTGGGCACCTTGCTGGCGTTGCACCTCGGTCGGCTCAAGGACTCGTCGGGCGTGCGGCCGGCTCAGGTCAGCGCCGGCAAGCTCAACAACGTCGGCAAGGCCCTCGAGATCTGCCGCACGGCCCGGACGATCCTCGGAGCCAACGGCATCTCCCTGGAGTACCCGGTGATCCGGCATCTGACCAACCTCGAGTCCGTGCTGACGTACGAGGGGACGGCCGAGATCCACACGCTGACCGTCGGGCAGGCGCTGACCGGGATTCCGGCCTTCCGGTGATGCTCAGGCGATCCGGCCGTGCTCCGCGTGGACGGCGCCGGTGCGGGGCTCGATCCAGGCCTTGATGCGGGCCCAGGAGTTGCGCCAGTTCGTCAGGGCGGCTTCGCGGGCGGCGTCGGGGTCGCGGGATTCGAGCGCGCCGAGGATCAGGAGGTGTTCCTCGTACGCCTCCTTGCGGATCTGTTCGTCGCGGAAGGCGGCGCGTTCGATCCGGCGGAGTTCGACTTTGAGTTGTTCGAGGTAACCGATCAGCACCGGGTTGCCCGCAGCCAGGTAGTACACGTCGTGGAACTGCTCGTCGAGTTCCTGCGCGCGGGCGACGTCCTGCTGGTCGGCCATCTCGTCGACCATCGCGCGGAGGCTGGTCAGCTCCGGCCCGCCGAGGGTGGTCGCCGCGATCTCGGCGGCGTGCGCGTCCAGCACCCCGCCGAGGTCGTAGAGGTGCACGGCGCGGTCGAACTGGAGATCCGCGACCCGCGTGCTGCGGCCGCGCGCGATCTCGACCAGCCCCTCCTGGGAGAGCCGGATCAGCGCCTCGCGGACCGGCGTACGGCTGACGCCGAGCATCTCCGCGACGTCGGTGTCGCGGACGTTCTCGCCCGGTTCCAGCGGGCCGTTGACGATCCAGTCCCGCAGCCGCTCGTACGCGATGTCCTGGGCATTGACCCGGATCGGCAACTTGTCGCCGCCTGGCAACGGCATGTCAGCCCGCCCCCTCGTCGTTCGGTGCTGAGTCAGTGTGCACCATCCCCGGACCAGGGACGCGCGGATCTGGTACGACGGACCGCGAGATGCTGACGTGGACTGCGGTCCAGCCGCCGGCGACGCACTGGTTCACCTGCACGCGGGCGGCGGCGCCGAGGAGTTCGTACGCCTCGACCCTGGTCAACCGGTGGCCGGTGCGCAGACGCTCGATGAGGTCGGTGAACGCGTGCTGCAGGTTCCGTTCCAGCGGGGCGCCGAACTCGCAGCCGATCGAGCCGAGCGTGGTCGCGGTGTCGAGCCGCGGCGTCACGGGTTCGTCGCCGGGGTGGTCGGCAGCCTTCAGGATGTCGACCGTGATGTGTACGTCGGCGTTCGTCTCCAGCGCTGTACCGGTGACCTCGGCGTCGCCCATCGACGCGTGCACGTCGCCGAGGAACAGCAGCGCCCCGGGGACGTTGACCGGGAGCATGACGGTCGAGCCGGTCGTGATGCTCGGGCAGTCGACGTTGCCGCCGTGCCGCGGTCTGAACTCCAGCGAGCTGGCGGCACCGGCGGCGGGCGCCGTACCGATCGATCCGACCATCGGGCGCACCGGCAGCCTCAGGTCGCCGACACCGGTCGGGAAGATGACCGTGTCGCCGTCGAGCGGGCAGATCCGGGTGTCGGGCAGCCCGTCGTCGAGCGGGCTCCAATGACCGCCGCAGACGCCCTTGGAGTCCCCGGTGACCAGCGTGGCGGCGTACGGCGCGAACGTGCCGAGCTCGATGCGGTCGATCCGGACCGCGAGCCGGTCGCCCGGCTCCGCGCCGTCGACGTACATCGGGCCGGTGACGGGGTTGTACTGCCCGATGAGGTCGAGCAGCTCGTGCTCGCGGCCGAACAACTGTTCGCTCGACGACACCTTGTTCGAGAAGCAGTCGTACGTCTCGACCACCAACGACGTTCCCGCTCCAACCCGCACCACCGGCTCCACCCCACCATCAAAGGCAAACCCGTGCGCGGCCCGCGGCACTCGGACACTCGTCATCGCTCCCCGCCCCCGAACACGAGACGGCCCGCACTCATCGTCAGTACCGGGCGCGCGTCGGCGATCCGCTCCGGCGGGAGCTCTCGGGGGTCGTCGCCCAGGGCAACAAGATCGGCGTCGTACCCCACCGCAACCTTCCCGCGCCGCCCACCGGCACCCGCGGCGATCGCGCCGCTCGTGGTTGCGCAAGCCAGCGCCTCCGTGACCGTGATGCGCTGCTCCGGCTGCAGGCCCTCCCGGGTCACCGCAAGCTGTACGGCGACCAGCGGATCCGTGTCGCGCTGGTCGACCCGAAGCCCCAGCCGCCGATCGGACCCGATCGTGACGACCACGCCCGCGTCCAGCAAGGCACGGTACGGACTGAGCATGCTCTGGAACTCGTCGCCGCCACGCGCCGCCAGCACCGGGCCTTGGGCAACGATCTCCCACGGCTGCACCTCGACGGCAACCCCCAGCGCGGCCAGCCGGACGACGTCCTCACGGCGGACCCGGCGCGCATGGATCACCCGATGCGGCGGCAGCGCCGTACCGGCCCGCGACGGCAGACCGGACAGTACGTCGAGCGCCTCCGCGACGCCCAGATCGCCCATCGCGTGGATCGACAGCGCGGCACCGAACGCGTCCGCGCGTTTCCCGAGCCGTCCCGCCTCCTCGGCGCCGGGGTAGCGGAACGAGTCGATCCGCGGACCGCCCGGCTCGGAGTACCAGCCGTTGTCGAGCGACATCTTGAACCCGGCGAACGTGATCAGCGGCGAGGAGGTCTGCACAGCTGTGACGTCGCCTGTGTAGTCGTCGACCCGCCAGATCGACGGCCGGAAGCTGTACCGCAACGGCAGCTCGCCGGCCAGCGCGTCGATCAGGCCGAGGTCGGTGAACGAACGCTCCAGGTGGATCGGCGTCCGGCGGTCCTCGACCGGGTACGTCGCGATGTCGTGCACCTCGGTGATCCCACGCGCGGACAGGTCGGCGAGCAGGTCCCGCAGTTCCGCGAGCCGCCGGGCCCGGTTCGGAGGCGGTACGACGCCCGCGGCCAGGCGGCTCCAGATGGCGGTTCCCCGCAGTACGCCGGTCGGTGCACCGTCGTCGTACCGCTCGATGCGGCCCCCGGCAGGGTCCGCGGTGTCGGCGTCGATGCGGGCGCGCTGCAGGGCGACCGTGTTGAGGATCGCGATGCTGTGGTCGAGGCTGCGCAGGAACAGCGGGCGGCCGTCGGTGGCCTGGTCGAGTTCGCCGAGCGTTGGGAGTTCGGGCTCGGGCAGGCTGCTGGGGAGCCAGTCGCCGCCGGTCACCCAGTCGCCGGGCGTGACCCGGGCGGCGACGGTACGGAGACTGTCGAGCGCCTCGTCATGGGTCGTCGTGCCGGACCAGTTGATCGTCCAGCGGTCCTCGGCGCTCCAGCCGAGGTGGGTGTGACTGTCGACGAAGCCCGGCAGGAGGACGGCACCGTCGAGGTCGACGACCCGCTCGGCCGGCGGCTCCGGCTCGCCGTGGTGTCCTACCGCACTGATCGAACCGCCCGTCACGGCGACCCACGTCAGGCCCGCCGAGCCGTTGAGGATTCTTGCCTCACGCAACAAGATGTCAGCCATCGAGCTCCTCGATCCGGGCGGGGTGGGCGTACACGTCGGGCCGGTCGTGCTGCAGCGAGCGGAGTTCGTTCCGCCGTACCCGCACCGCCTCCGGATCGAGGTCGACGGTGAGGACGGCGGGCGCGTCGTCGGCCCGCGCGACGACGGTGCCCCACGGGTCGACGACCAGGCTGTGGCCGTACGCCGAGAACCCGGTCGAGTCGGTCCCGATCTGCGCCGGAGCCAGTACGTAGCAGAGGTTCTCGATCGCGCGGGCGCGGAGCAAGGCCTCCCAGTGCGCGGGCCCGGTGTACGCCGAGAAGTTGGCGGGGACGCTCAGCACGGTAGCGCCGGCGGCCGCGAGGTTCCGGTAGAGCGCGGGGAACCGCAGGTCGTAGCAGATGCTCAGCCCGAGCGTGATGTCCCCGGCCCGGACCACCGCGGTGTCGTCACCGGGCGCCGTGAACGCCGCCTCGTCGTCCGCCGGCTCATCCGTCCGGTCGAGCCGGAACAGATGCACCTTCCGGTACCGGGCAGCGATCCGCCCGGACCGGTCGAACACGAGGCAACTGTTGTACGCATGCGCGGCATCGCCGGACGGCGTCCACGCCCCACCGAGCACCACGGCCAACCGCAACTCCCGGGCGAGCCCGGCGATCCGGCGCAGTGCAGGCCCGTCGTCCGCCTCGACGTACGCCGGATCGTACGGGCCGCGGTAGATGCTTGCCTCCGGCAAGAACGCGAACGCGCTCCCGGCCCCGGCCGCCGTCCGCAGCGACTTCTCGATCGCCTCCAGATTGGCGCCCCGATCCGCTCCGGACCCCAGCTGTACGACGCTCACCCAGGTCATAGGGCCTCCCGGCCTGGGCTGAGGAGCGGCGGGAGCGAAGCGACTTTTGGGGCGAGGGCATACGGGATGCACAGCGGGCTGCCGGTGCGGGGGTCCGCGATCACGTCGGACTCGATGCCGAACACGTCCCGGACCATGTCCTGGGTCAGTACCTCGTCCGGGCGGCCGTTCGCGTAGACGTCGCCACCGCGGACGGCGACCATCCGGTCCGAGTACGCCGCCGCCTGGTTCAGGTCGTGCAGCACCATCAGGATCGTCGTACCGTGCTCGTGGTTGAGCCGCCGGAGCAGCTCCATCAGTTCGAGCTGGTACGCGACGTCGAGGAACGTGGTCGGCTCGTCCAGCAGGATGATCCTGGTGTCCTGCGCGAGCGCCATCGCGATCCACGCCCGCTGCCGCTGCCCGCCGGACAGCCGTTCCAGCGGACGGTGCGCGAGGTCGGTCATCCCGGTCTGGTCGAGCGCCCAGGCGACGGTCTGCCGGTCCTCGTCGGACTTGATCCCGAGGAACTGCCGGTGCGGGTAGCGCCCGTGCTCGACCAGGTCCATCACGGTCATGCCTTCCGGCGCCGTCGGCCCCTGCGGGAGGATCGCGAGTTGCTGCGCGAGCGTCCGGGACGGGATGGTGGCGATCTCCTTGCCGTCCAGCAGCACGCGACCGGAGCGTTGGTCGAGCAGCCGTCCGATACAGCGCAGCAGCGTGCTCTTCCCACAGCCGTTCCGGCCGACCAGGCTGGTGACGGCGCCCTCCTCGATCTCGAGCGACAGATCCGGGATCACCACGAGCGGTCCGTAGCTGAGCCGCAGGTTCTCGGTGCGGAGGCGGCTGGTCATGGGGCCTCCCGGCCTGGACTGAGGAGTGGAGGGAGCGAAGCGACCGGAACGACGAGGGAAGGCCGGGAGCAACAGCCCCATGACCCGCCGCGACGGAGTCGCGGCATCAGTAGAGTCATGCGCGCAGTCCTTTCCGGAGTTGGAGCAGGAAGTACGGTGCGCCGAGCACCGCGGTGAACAGGCCGACCGGGATCTCGGCGGGCGGCAGGATCGCGCGGCCGAGGGCGTCCGCGACCACCACGAGGAGCGCGCCGACACACGCCGACGCCGGGATCAGCAGCCGATGCCCGGGGCCGACCAGGCGGCGGCACAGGTGCGGTGCGAGCAGCCCGACGAACGCGATCGTCCCGCCCACGGCCACCGCCGATCCGGCCAGTGCGATCGCGATCCCGAGCAGCCCGAGCTTCACCCGCTCGAGCCGGGAGCCGAGCGCCCGCGGTACGTCGTCGCCGAGCCCGAGCAGGTTGAGCTGGTCGGACAGCAGCCACGCCAGCGGCAGCAGTACGAGCGTCCACGGCGCGACCTGTTCGACGTGGATCCACGTCCGGCCCCAGAGACTCCCGGTCAGCCAGCGCAGCGCGGCCTGCACGTCGCCGGTGAACGACGTCGTCACGATGATCAGCTGGATCAGCGCAAGCGAGAAGCCGCCGAACGCCACCCCGATCAGCGCGAGCCGGCCAGGGTTCACGATGCCGTCCCGGCGAGACAGCAGGTACGTCGTACCGCCCGCGACCGCCGCGCCCGCGAAGGCCGCGGCCGGCACCTGCCAGATCGCGGCCGCGCTGCTGGAGAAGCTCAGTACCAGCAGCGCGGCCAGCCCCGCACCGCCGTTCACGCCGACGACCGCGGGGGAGGCCAACGGATTGCGGGTGACGGCCTGCAGGATCACGCCGGACACCGCCAGGCTCGCGCCGACACACAGGCCGACGACGATCCGGGGCAGCCGGAACCCGATCACGATCCGGTGGTCGGCGAGCGTTCCGGTGCCCGTCAGCGCCCGCAGAATCCGGCCGAGGTCGATGTGCACGGCGCCGATCCCGATGCTCACCACCGCGACCGCGACCAGCAGCGCGAACAGCCCCGCGACGACGAGCAACCGGCGATGGGCGACGTGCCGCAGGATCGTTGCGGAGGGCAACACTTCGGTGAGGGTCGTCATACGACACCCCTTCCACGGCGAGCCAGATAGATGAAGTACGGCGTACCGATGACCGCGGTGAGGACCCCTACGGGTACCTCGGTGCTCGGGATCGCGATCCGGCTGATGACGTCGGCGCCGACCAGCAGCGCGCCGCCGTACACGGTGCCGAGGCCGAACACCCGCAGGTACGACGTACCGACCGACCAGCGGACCATGTGCGGCACCAGCAGCCCGACCATCGCGATCGGCCCGGCGACGGCCACCGCGGCACCGGCGAGGACGACCACGAGCGCGAGCGCCTGCAGCCGCACCCTTTCGACCGGGAGGCCGAGGCCGCGGGCGATGTCGTCGCCGAGGGACAGTACGGTGACCGACTTGGCGAGCAGGAACGCGCCCCCCAGCCCGATGACCGTGTACGGCAGCAGCGTGCGGACCCCGGACCAGCTGGCGCCGTCGACGCCGCCGACCAGGTAGCGGAGCAGGAACTGGATCGCGTTGTCGTTCAGTACGACGACGCTCATCACCAAGGCGTTCGCGAGCAGCGCGACGGTGACACCGGCGAGCGCGACCCGGCCCGGTGTCATGTCGACGCCGGCCACGATCACGAACACCAGTGCCGCCGCTGCCGCCGCGCCGGCGAACGCGACGAACGGCATCAGGCCGATCCCGCCCAGGCGCAGCGGGCCGACCGTGTACGTGACGAGCGCGACCGCCAGCGCGGCGCCGGCGTTCACCCCGATGATCGACGGCTCGACGATCGGGTTCCGGGTGACGCCCTGGATCAGCGCGCCGGACACGGCGAGCCCGGCGCCGATCAGCAGTGCGATCACGGTCCGGGGCAGCCGGAGACTCAGCACCGCTGCCGTGAGTTGTGGGTCGGCGTGCCCGGTCAAGGCCCCCAGGACCTGACCGGGCGACGCCGTCCCGGTCGAGCCGACCATCAGACTGAGCCCGCACGCGACCACCAGGACGAGCACGCCGGCGCCGAGGGGGATCCGCAGGGGACGGAGGCGGTCGACGGCTGGTGCTGTCAGTGTCTGCGACATCGGGGTCAGCCCTTGGTGAAGGCGTCGACCGTCTGCTGGACCATCAGCGGCACCGAGAGCGCGCCGCGGCCCACCGACCAGATCCCGCGGTCCACGGTGTGCACCTGCTTGCTCTGCACCGCCGGGATCGAGTCCCACAGCGAGTTGCCCTTCCAGGTGTCGGTGACCACCTGCGAGCCGGGATCGACGGTCAGGAACATCACGTCGGGCTTCGTCTGTGCGAGCGATTCGAGCGGCGCCTGCTCACTCAGCTTGCCCGGAACCTCTTTGTAGGCGTAGGTCAGGCCGAGCTCGGTGAGTACGCCGGCCTGCATCGAGTTCGCGGTGAACGCGAAGAACTTGTCGGGCGTCGGTACGCCGATCAGTGCCCGCTTGCCGGCGTCCGCGGCGAGCTTCGCCTTGCCGTCGGCGATCGCGCTCTTGACGGTCTTCTCCACCTCGGCGGCCTTGTCCGCCTTGCCGACGGCCTGACCGAGCTTCTGCAGGTTCGGGTAGAAGTC